>NZ_LZDG02000022.1:0-64457 GCF_001672555.2 Pseudomonas sp. AU11447
TTTCGGCGCAGGAATCTCCATGCTGGCCTTGTCCGACTCCAGCGTCAGCAGGCTCTGGTCGGCCTCGATGGAGTCTCCCACCTTGACCATCAGTTCGATGACGTTGCCCTGGCCATTGCCGATATCCGGCACGCGGATGGTCTCGATGCCGCCACCTCCGCTGACTCCGCCGGAGGCTGGCGCCGGCGCAGCGGCCGGCTGCTGTTCCGCTGGGGCCACAGCGGCCGGCGCACTGGCCGCTTGCGCGCCGCCCTCGGTTTCCAGTTCGAGGATGTCGTCACCTTCCTTGAGGGTGTCGCCGATCTTCACCTTGATCGCCTTCACCACGCCGGCTTTCGGCGCAGGAATCTCCATGCTGGCCTTGTCCGACTCCAGCGTCAGCAGGCTCTGGTCGGCCTCGATGSRGTCKCCSACCTTGACCATCAGTTCGATGATCTCGCCCTGGCCGTTGCCGATGTCCGGCACCTTGATGGTTTCCACGCCACCGCCTCCCGCAGGCGCGGGTTGCGGGGCCGGTGCGGCGGCGGGCCTGGGTTGTTCGGCTGCCGGTTTGGCGGGCTCTTCGGCCTTGGCCTCGGTGGCGCTGTTTTCGGCTTCCAGCTCGAGGATCTCGTCGCCTTCCTTGAGGGTGTCGCCGATCTTCACCTTGATCGCCTTCACCACGCCGGCTTTCGGCGCAGGAATYTCCATGCTGGCCTTGTCSGAYTCCAGSGTCAGCAGGCTCTGGTCGGCCTCGATGCGGTCGCCGACCTTGACCAGCAGTTCGATGACTTCGCCTTCGCCGTTGCCGATGTCGGGTACGCGGATGGTCTCGCTCACGGTGCCTCTCCTCAGAACCTGCTCAATGTCTGCCTGCACTTGCTCATGCGGCGTTGAGARCAGGCTCRAAATGCTCATTTACMGCKCGTAAACTGCGCTTTCTCGCCTGYTCTCGCCTTGCCTGAGCTGCGTTCGGCAAGACCTTGAACAGGTTCTAGCAGTCCAGCGGGTTGGGTTTTTCCGGGTCGAGGCCGAACTTGGCGATGGCTTCCGCCACCACTTTCGGCTCGATGTCGCCGCGATCGGCCAGCGCCTCCAGCGCGGCGAGCACCACCCAGTGGCGGTCCACCTCGAAGAAGTGGCGCAGCCTGGCGCGGGTGTCGCTGCGGCCGAAGCCGTCGGTGCCCAGTACCTTGAATTCCTTGGTCGGCACCCACTGGCGAATCTGTTCGGCGTAGACCTTCATGTAGTCGGTGGAAGCGATCACCGGCCCGCGCCGGCCGCCGAGGCAATGCTCGACATAGCTCGCACGCGGTTTCTGCCCCGGATGCAGGCGATTCCAGCGCTCCACCGCCAGGCCGTCGCGGCGCAGCTCGTTGAAGCTGGGGACGGACCAGATGTCTGCGCCGATGCCGAAGTCTTCGCGGAGGATTTTCGCGGCCGCTTCCACCTCGCGCAGGATGGTGCCCGAGCCGAGCAGCTGGACGTGGTGCGCGGCGCCGCGCTTGTCCTCGTCGAGCAGGTACATGCCCTTGATGATCCCTTCCTCGGTGCCCTTGGGCAGGGGCGGGTGCGGGTAGTTCTCGTTCATCACGGTGATGTAGTAGAAGACGTCCTGCTGCTCCTCCATCATCTGCCGCACGCCCTCCCTGATGATCACCGCCAGCTCGTAGGAGTAGGTCGGGTCGTAGGTGCGGCAGTTGGGGATGACCGAAGCAAGCACGTGGCTGTGGCCGTCCTCGTGCTGCAGGCCTTCGCCGTTGAGCGTGGTGCGCCCGGCGGTGCCGCCGAGGAGGAAGCCGCGGGTCAGGCTGTCGCCGGCCGCCCAGGCAAGGTCGCCGATACGCTGGAAGCCGAACATCGAATAGAAGATGTAGAACGGTAGCATCGGCTGGCGGTAGTTGCTGTAGGCGGTGCCGGCGGCGATGAACGACGACATGGCGCCGGCCTCGGTGATGCCTTCCTCGAGGATCTGGCCCTTCTTGTCCTCGCGATAGAACATCAGCTGCTCCTTGTCGACCGGCTCGTAGAGCTGGCCCACCGAGGAGTAGATGCCGAGCTGGCGGAACATGCCCTCCATGCCGAAGGTGCGGGCTTCGTCCGGGATGATCGGCACGATGCGCTGGCCCAGCTCCTTGTCCTTCACCAGTTGCGAGATGATCCGCACGAAGGCCATGGTGGTGGAGATTTCACGGTCGCCCGAACCGTCCAGCAGCGCCTTGAGCGTTTCCAGCGGCGGCGCCGGGATGGCCTGGCTGTTGCCATGGCGATGGGGCATGAAGCCGCCCAGGGCGGCCCGGCGTTCCTTCAGGTAGCGCGCCTCGGCGCTGCCCTCGTCGGGGCGATAGAAGGGCAGCTTGGGCAGGTCGGCATCCTTGATCGGGATGTCGAAACGGTCGCGGAAGGCGCGCAGGCTGTCCACGTCGATCTCGTGGATGTTGTGGGCGATGTTCTTCGCCTCGCCGGTGCCGGTGCCGTAGCCCTTGATGGTCTTGGCCAGGACCACGCTGGGCTGGCCCTTGTGGTTCACCGCCTGGTGGTAGGCCGCATAGACCTTGTACGGGTCGTGGCCGCCACGGTTGAGCTTCCAGACCTCCTCGTCGGAGAGGTCCTTGACCATCTCCAGCAACTCGGGCCGCTTGCCGAAGAAGTGCTCGCGGACGTAGGCGCCGTCCTTGGCCTTGTAGTTCTGGTAGTCGCCGTCCACCGCTTCATCCATCCGCGCCTGCAGCAGGCCGGCGGTGTCCTTGGCGAAGAGCGGGTCCCACAGGCGCCCCCAGATCACCTTGATCACGTTCCAGTTGGCGCCCCGGAATACCCCTTCCAGCTCCTGGATGATCTTGCCGTTGCCGCGCACCGGGCCGTCCAGGCGCTGCAGGTTGCAGTTCACCACGAAGATCAGGTTGTCGAGCTTCTCGCGCCCGGCCAGGGAGATCGCACCGAGGGATTCGGGTTCGTCGGTCTCGCCGTCGCCGAGGAAGCACCAGACCTTCTGCTTGCCGGCGGGAATGAAGCCGCGGCTCTCCAGGTACTTCATGAAGCGCGCCTGGTAGATCGCCTGGATCGGCCCCAGGCCCATGGACACCGTGGGGAACTGCCAGAAGTGCGGCATCAGCCGGGGGTGCGGGTAGGAGGAGACTCCCTTGCCATCCACCTCCTGGCGGAAGTTCTCCAGCTGTTCGTCGCTGAGCAGCCCCTCGATGTAGGCGCGGGCGTAGACGCCCGGCGAGGCGTGGCCCTGGAAGTAGATCAGGTCGCCGGCGTGTTCCTCGGTGGGGCCGTTGAAGAAGTAGTTGAAGCCGATGTCGTAGAGGGTCGCCGAGGAAGCGAAGGTGGAGATGTGCCCGCCCAGTGACGGGTCCTTGTGGTTGGCGCGCATGACCATTGCCAGCGCGTTCCAGCGCACCAGCGAGCGGATGCGCCGCTCCATGAACAGGTCGCCGGGCATGCGCGCTTCATGGCCGACCGGAATGGTGTTGCGATAGGGCGTGGTGATGGCGTAGGGCAGTTGCGTGCCGGTACGGCTGGCCAGCTCGCCGAGGCGAGTCATCAGGTAGTGGGCGCGCTCTTCGCCTTCTTTTTCCAGTACGGATTCCAGCGCGTCCAGCCATTCCTGGGTTTCGACGGGGTCGATATCGTGCATGGTCAGGGGTCCTGGTTACGGGGTCGGCTCTACGCAATGCCGGCTCCGGGCCAGGTGTTCCAAGGGGTGGCGCAACGCTCGGCGGCCCTTGTGAGGCCACCGCGCTGCCGCCGGCACGCGCGTGTGGCTATAGAGCTTAGACAGCTCTGGCGCCAGTGCCCGCCCTGATTGTCGAGTCAGGTCGTCGCAGTGGCCTCAGAGCACCGCGTCGCGCCGCAGGTCGTCGCCGCGCTTCCACTGCGCCGCCACCAGCCGGTCGCGCCCGGCCTGCTTGGCCTGGTAGAGCAACCGGTCCACCGCCGCGACGAAGTCCAGCGGGCGGTCGCTGGAGGCGGGCACCGCGGTGCCGACGCCCAGGCTGATGGTCAGCAGCGAGGACACATTCGACTTCTCGTGGCTGATCTGTTGCTCGCGCAGCACGCTGCGGCAGCGCTCGGCGACCTGCCGTGCGGCTTCGCTGTCGGTCTCCGGCAGTACCAGCACGAACTCCTCGCCGCCGAAGCGCGCGATGAAGTCCCGCGGGCGATGCAGCGCGCCGGCCAGTGCCTTGCCCACCGTGCGCAGGCAGTCGTCACCGCGGATATGCCCGTAGTGATCGTTGAACTGCTTGAAGTAGTCGATATCCAGCAGCACCAGGGAGATCGGCTGGCCGCTGCGCTGGGCGCTGCCCCACTCGGTGTCCAGCACCGAATCGAACATGCGCCGGTTGGCCACGCCGGTCAGGCCGTCCTTGTACGAATACTCCTCGAGCTGGCGCTGCAACATGATCAGCTGTTCTTCGGCGCGCTTGCGCTCGCTGATGTCGAACATGAAGCCGACCAGCGAATCCACCTCGCCGTCGTCGTCGCGCACCACGTGCACCACATCGCGGATCCACACGTAGTCACCCTGGATGGTCAGCGCGCGGTAATCCGCCTCGTGGTCGGTGCCTTCGCGGGACTGCGAGATGCAGAAGTTCACCACCCGCTCGCGGTCCTCGGGGTGCATGCGCTCGGCCCAGTCGTTGGCGCTGACCCAGCTGGCCTGGCTCCAGCCCAGCAATTCTTCGATCTGCGGGCCGATGTAGGCAAACGTCATGGATTTCCAGTCGATCTTCCACGGGATCGCGCGGGTGGATTCGAGGAGGGTCTGGTAGACGGGATTTTCCGGGGAGGCGTCGTACGGCATGGCGGCGGCTCTCTGATGGCACTGTGCCTTGTTCTACCACATCGCGATGACCGAAAAGCGGCCGATTGCGCTGGTTGGCGCCGCGACGGCGGCGGAGCGACAGACGGTCGTTTCCGACAGAGACGGTTTCTTCAGCAATTCATAACGGGTTCTTCACGAATCCGGGGATAGGGTTTGTTCGCCCGCCATCTGACAACCCGCAGTGCGATGGACACCCCAGGGATGGGTCGGGCCTCCCTCATCGAAGAGGGAAACGGATGCGGACCTCTTTCCAGCAGCGCGGCCTCAATCATGCCCATCCCGAAAGTCTTCAGATCAATGTCCCGCGGTTGGCTGGCATTACTGGCAATGCTCCCGGTGATCGCCCTGCTCAGTGGCTTCCTGCCGCTGGACTTCTCGCGTCCTACGCCGCTGGTGGGTGACGCCCAGCGCCAGGCCGAATTGCGCGAGCATTGGCAGAACGGCGACCTGATCGTGTTGGTGCGCCATGCCGAACGCTGCGACCGCTCCAGCGCGCCTTGCATGGCTGACGTCAGCGGCATCACCGTCAGGGGCGGGCAGAGTGCCCACGAGATCGGGCAGGATTTCGCCGCGCTCGGCCTGGCCAATGCCGACATTCTCAGCAGCGACCAGTTGCGCGCCATCCAGACCGCCTCCTCGATGTTCGGCCGGCAGCCGGTGGAGCAGAACTGGTTGTACAAGTGCGAAGGAACGATGCTGGACGAGGCGCTGCAGCACAAGGTGGCGCACCGCAACCTGATCCTGGTGACCCACAGCGAATGCATCGAAGACCTGGAACACTCGGTCAGCGTGGACGACCCGGCGACCCCGGACTATGCCTCGACGCTCTTCGTGCTCAGCGAGAAGGACCAGACGCCGCGCCTGCTGGGTTACCTCGACGCGGACCAGTGGCCGTTGAACGTCAGCGGGCGCTGATCTGGCTGGGCGTGGCGCCCAGGCGGTAGCGCTGCAATTCCTGCGCGGTCAGCACACGCATGCGTTGCGGGTCGATGCTCTGCATGGCGTCGGCCAGTTCCAGCGGAATATCCATGTCGCGGAAATAGGTGCGGGCGTTGTAGCTGCCCGCGGCCTGGGAGGAATCGCCGGCCGGGTAGTAGGGGCGATGCAGGCCCACGTAGCCGCGCACGGTACGGTGCTTGCCGGCGGCCAGCAGGTAGACGCAGGAACCCTGGCAGACGCTGTTGGTCGGCACCAGGGTCTCGAAGCCGGATTCACGCAGCAGGCGGCCCATCTTAATCGACTCGGCGGCGCTGCCACCGATGCTGTCCAGCAGGGCCACCTTGCGGGCGAACTTGCCGGGGTTGGCCAGCAGCCCCTTGAACAGACGCTCGTAGTCGCCCGGAGCGATATCCTCGCTGATCCGCACCGCCAGCACCTCGCCGACCTTGGAATGCTGCACCTGCTTCACCTCGACCTTGGCGAAGGTCAGGCTGGAGCACAGCGCGGTGGCACAGAGCAGGGCGGCGCGAAGCATCGGGAGACGAATCCTGTCGAAGTTTTTGTAGGAAGGCGCAGAAGATACCTTGAAGCGCCTTCCTGCGCATCCACCGGGCTCGTCACATACCGTTGGCGTAGGCGGGATTGTGCAGGTCGATACGCTCGCGGACCTCGCGCAGCGCGACTGCGTACTGGCAAAGCATGTGCAGCGCCCAGTCGGCGCGTTCGCGCAGGCGCTGGTCGTTCTCATCGCCTGGCGGGCCTTCGTTGAACACGCCTTCCACCTGTCGGACCAACAGCTGTTCCGGCAGGTAGGCGATGCGGCTGTTCTTGTAGCTGGAGGCGCGCAGCTCGGCCAGCGGATAGGCGCCGCCCTGGCCGGCGGAAACCCCAACCGGCAGTGCCGGCTTGTGCCCCAGTTCGCGCAGCCCGGCATAGAGGAAGAAGTTCTTCAGCGCCGGGCAAGCCATGCCGTGCCATTCCGGAACGATCACCACCAGCGCATCCGCCTCGCGCAGCAACTCGCGGTGCTGCGGCCAAAGCTCCTGTGAATCCGCTGCCGGCCAAAGCGGCAGCGGCGTGGCACCCAGGTCGATGACCCTGGCCCAGCCGCACAGCGCCAGGCCTTCCAGGCGGCCGGCAAGGTAACGGGCAACTTTCGCAGACTGGCTGCCCAACTGGCTGGAGCCTGCGATCAGGGCGACATTCGGGTTCATTGCGCCACCTCCGCGGCCACGTCCTTGGCGGTGTCCGGCGTACGGCTGCGCACCAGCGGCCAGAAGACTTCCTCCTGCCAGCTCACCGGCGCCAGGTCCTCGATGCCATAGGTCAGCGGGCGGCGCCGGGTGATCTTCGCCGTGCCGAACAGCACGTCCCAGAAGAACAGCAGGTTGCCGAAGTTGCCCTTGTAGTTGGTCACGCCGTCGTCAGCGTTGAGGCCGTGGTGTGCCGAATGGGTGGCGGGCGTGGAGATGGTCCGCTCCAGCAGCCACATCACTGGGCGCAGGGCGCGGATTCGGTAGAGCCTGTCGTCCCAGGCGAGGTTGCTGTGGGCGCCGAAGATCACGCACATCTTCAGGATCAGGTACACGTAGTAGACGTTCGCCAGCCCCATGTGGATCAGCGCCCCGGAGAACCAGATGCCCGGCATCAGCAGGTAGTAGAAGCTGTTGTTGCGGTAGACGATGCGGATGCTCATGTACGGCGCCGAATGGTGGGCCCGGTGCAGGGCGTAGAGGAACGGCACGCGGTGGGCCAGGCGGTGCCACCAGTACTGGGTCATGTCGTCGAACAGCAGGAACAGCGCGAAGCCGGCCAGCCACGGGATGCCCGCCAGGGAGCCGGCGGCGGTGGGGAAGGCGAGGTCGACGAGGGCGCCGCTGGCCCACATCACCAGCGGGAATGTCACCGCCAGCAGCAGGCTGGAGCCGAATACCTCGATCAGCACGTCGCGGCGTTGGCCACGGGGCTGGCGGAAGGTGGCGCAGGCCAGTTCGAGAAGGATGAAGGCAAGGAAGATTCCCGCCACGATCACGGTCGGGTTATCGAGGAGCATTGTTGTTGTAGTCATGGCACTCTCGGTTCGGGTCCAATGGGACAAGGCGTGCCCATCAGAACCCAGGACCGAGCAGCGACCCATGCGCGAAAAGGACAGAAACACCCGAGAAGTGGCCAAGCCTGCCGCGCAGCGCTACCACCGCGGGCTGCTCGGCCAGGTGCTGGAGCGCTATCTGAGCAGCCATCGTGCACGTCGTCATTGCGACTACAGCCTGGTCGAGCTGGAGCAACTGTGGCTTGAGGCGGCGAGCCTGGAGCCCGCTATCGGCCTGCAGCTATTTGGCCAGTTCAGCCCCCAGGACTGGCATGTGATCGCCCACCTCGCGCAGTTCTGCGCCGATGTGCGCCAGGCCGTCCTCTGCTGGGTGCGCTATGCGCCGCTGGCCGCGGACACCGATACCTTCCGGCTGCTCGAAGAGGGCGACAGCGTCGCCGTCGAGCTGGTCATCGATGCTCCCGAACCGCTCAGCCGCTACCTGCTGGAGCACTATTGCGTGATGGCCGTGACCCAGCTGCGGCGCGGCACCGGTTGCGCGATCGAGCCCGTGCGTGCCTGCTTCACCCACGCGCGGCCCGATTACCACGCGCAGTACAGCCAGTGGTTCGGCGAGCGAATCGAGTTCGGCAGTTCGCACAATCGCCTCTACTTTGCCGCGGAAACCCTTGCGCTGCCGCTGCTGGGGCGCCATGCCGGCCTGGTTGAGCTGCTCAGCCTCGAACTCGATCGCCGCCTCGCCCGACTGCGCCAACTCAGCGGCTGGGCGGCCAGGGCGGCTGGCATCGTCCGGCGAATGCTCGAACGCGGCGAGGTTCCGGCGCTGGAAAGCGTCGCTGACCAGTTGCACCAGAGCCCGCGCACCCTGCGCAGGCGGTTGGCTGAGCAGGATCTGGGATTTCGCGAGTTGCTCGACCAGGTGCGCAAGGAGCTGGAGCAGCACCTGGAGCTGCAGGGAGAAAGCCGCACGCGCATCGCCGAGCGCCTGGGCTACGGCGACCTTGCCGCCTACCTGAACGCGCGCAAGCGCTGGAATGCGTCAGGGGACGAACAATAAGGCAGGCCACCTGAGCCGATGCGTTCGACGGCGAGGCCACGTTGCCCTTGTAGGAGTGAGCTTGCCCGCGAACAACCAGACACCGGCGTCGAGAGGATTCACGAGCAAGCTCGCTCCTGCAGCAATCTACGCAGCCATGGTCACTTGGTAAGAGTCGAACGCGCCTGCGTTGTCCGCCGTGGGTGTGGAGGTGGGGTGATGAAAAAGGCCGGCTTCAGCCGGCCTCTTTGCTCAGGCACGAACGCAACAGGCGCCGCACCGATTTGTTGATGTTGCGCTTGCTCGCTTCTTCGGGCGTGAACCAGCGGCAGTCGGCGATTTCGTTCAGCGGCGTGGGCTGCTGCGCCGGGTCGACGGGGGTTTCGAACACGTAGTGCAGGGTCTGGTACAGCTCCAGCGGCGCGATGTAGTTCAACTGTTCGAGGGCCAGCCCGGTTTCCTCGATCAGCTCGCGCACGGCGGCCTGGCCTGGGCGTTCGTCGGCCTCGATGCGGCCGCCGGGAAGGTTCCATTTCGACTTGGCCTTGCGGACGAACAGAATCTTGTCGTCGAGCCGGCAAATCACGGTTGCGCGCTCTTTTACGTTCCTGGCCATGGCGCTAGTTCCCCCACACGCTTCCTACAGTTTTCAGCTTAGACATTTCGCGAATATTTCCATTGGGAAGAACTGCTTACAACAACAATGTCGACGGATGGTAAGGAATTGTCGCGGGTGAAATCTGTAAGGGAAGTCTGAAGCCCCGGTGGTCATCATCCGTTCTCTAAATTCCTTCACCGTGGACCAGCGGCTGGAATCGAAGTGCAAATTTTTTGCACCGGCGTACCAGGTTTCATGGCCTACGCTTGATTCCTGCCACTGCGCCTGGCGGCGCACGAACTGAGCGAGCACGCAGTACCGCTGACTCATCACCAGCCCGGCGCCCAGCGCCGGGCGACCTTCATCCAGAGGAAACCCCATGAGCAAGCCCTACGTCCGTCTCGACAAGTCCCAGGCCGCGGTATTGCTGGTCGATCACCAGGCCGGCCTGCTTTCGCTGGTGCGTGACATCGAACCGGACAAGTTCAAGAACAACGTCCTGGCTCTGGCCGACCTGGCCAAGTACTTCAAGCTGCCGACCATTCTCACCACCAGCTTCGAGAACGGCCCCAACGGCCCGCTGATGCCCGAGCTGAAGGACCTGTTCCCCGACGCGCCCTACATCGCCCGTCCCGGCAATATCAACGCCTGGGACAACGAGGAYTTCGTCAAGGCGGTSAAGGCCACCGGCAAGAAGCAGCTGATCMTCGCYGGCGTGGTSACCGAGGTSTGCGTGGCGTTCCCCGCGCTGTCGGCGCTGGAAGAGGGCTTCGATGTCTTTGTCGTCGCCGATGCCTCGGGCACTTTCAACGAAGTTACCCGTGATGCCGCCTGGCGCCGCATGGAGGCCGCCGGCGCGCAGATGATGACCTGGTTCGGCGTGGCCTGTGAGCTGCACCGCGACTGGCGCAATGACATCGAAGGCCTCGCCGCGCTGTTCTCCAACCACATCCCCGATTACCGCAACCTGATCACCAGCTACAGCACGCTCACCGCCAAGAAGTGAGGCGGCGCTTGCCGGGCCGGCGCCAGGTGGGCCGGCCCGGCCAGTCAGGGGCGATAGCGGTAGATGCGCTCTCCCGGTGTGATGCTGTGAGCGCGCAGCGTCCATTGCGGCACGCCGTGTCGCGCCTCCTGCAGCAACTGGAAGAATCGGATCAGGTAGCCGGCCTCGAAACAGGTGCGCTTCTTCCCCGCCGAGACGTGCTGGCGCGCGTTGAACAACGAAGTCCACGGCGTGGCCAGGGTGTCTGGCGCGAGGCTGTTCTGTGCCTCCAGCATGCCGGCGCGCAGCTCGTCGAGATGGCGCGACTGCACCGAGGTCAGCGGGATGCGCCGGGAGTAGGGCGTGACGGATACCTCCCGCACATTGCTCAACACGTTCAGATGGGCCAGCCAGAAACCGTTCTTGAAATGTTCGCGGGCGCTGGCGAGCAGTTCCAGGAGTCGAGGGTCGGGGTGGTGCTGCACGAGCGCGCCCATCGCATCGATGGCCTGCAGGGCGGCACTGTAGTGGGCCATCGCAGCGCTGGTGTTGTTCATCGCTGGGTCGGCCCCGCCTTGTAGTCGGGGCGCTCCAGGGCCAGTTCGTAGAGCTGGCGGGCTTCGCTGACCAGCGGGGCCAGGGCGGAGGCGAGGCGGGCGGTGGCGTGAATGAGGCCGCTGTCGCTGTCGTCTTCCATCAGTTGCAGCAGGTTTTCGACTGCCGTGATGCGGCGCAGGGCGACCTCGCGCAGGTGCTCGGCCGGGGCCAGGGCGTTGATGAAGAGGACTTCCTCGCCGAACTGGCCGGTCAAGGGAACTGGGAGGAATTCACGCATGGTGATCCTCCTCGAGGTAGGCATCGTTCGGTGGAGAAGGGCGGCGCGCGGGGGAGAAAGGGGGGTAGTTCATCGCGGTCTTCCTGAGAGTGGATTAGAGCCGCCAATCAACCTTTCCTACGGGAAGAGAGGCAACCGTGCGAGGGTAGGAAACGCCGGTCTCAGGAACCCGGTAGGCCCGAAGGCCTCCTCGCACGGTCACCATAAAACACGAGTCCGCAAACGGATTACGTCTGCGAGTCGTGGCTACGGAGCTACCGTGCCCTGAGAGATACCGCTCGGGTTTCCTACGCCCGGCCGCGATGACGCTGCGGCGGTTCAGAGGCTAGGGACGGCGCTTGTAGGCCCGCAAGGCTAATGGTCCGTGGGACATTTCGGTTGGTTGCTGCGATGCAGTGGCAGGACATTGCCGACAGAATGAAACGGGTCTCATCCATTTCCCCAACACGTAGGAGCGAACGGGGTGGGACAAGTGGATGCGGACCAGACTTCACCAGGCCGCATGCCGCAACAGCGAAGAGGTCAACCCTTCGCGGCGCCAGGCGCTGGAGCCGGGGCTGGGGCTGGGGCTGGAGCAGGAGCAGCAGGAGCAGGAGCAGCAGCAGGAGCAGCAGCCGGCGCCACATTGGGAACCTGGAACCGGCACTTGCGGGCGGCCCTTGCGGCAGCGGCTGTGCGTTCGTTGTAGGGTTTGCCGATGTCTTCGGCGATATCGACGTCTGGCCCGATATCCTGGGCCAATTGGGTCAGGCCGCGTAATGCGGCGACGCCGCTTATGCCCATCGAATCGGCGCTGTCGAGCACGGCGATCACCGCGCCGCCGGTCCCGCTGGCGCCGGCTATCCAGGCTGCGTTGGCGGAGGCGTTCGCCGCCGTCAGGGCCGGGGCGACGATGGACGCCGACGTCACGCCGATGACCTTCAGCCACCAGGCTGTTCGAGCCTTCTGCTCGGCTTTCTCGGTCTTCACGCCGAACAGGGTGTCGCAGGGGGCCAGGGTCTGGCGGATTGCTGTGTTCTGCGCTTCGAGTTGATCGAGCGTTAGTCCCTGCGGGTCGCTTTCTGTGCCGACGAGGAACTGCGCGTTGCTGGAGCAGCCCGCGATCAACAGGCAGACGGTTACCAGAAATTCCCTTTTCATATTGCCTCCCAGGCCCGGCGCAGAGGTTTTTCGGTGGCGGTGCGCGCCGACCCAGAGTGCCGTTGGCGGGTTGCCCGGTCATCATTCATTTCGATGATGACCGGCGCTTTGGGGTGGTTCACGCTCTGCCAGCAGCCCCCGTCTCACTTCAAGGAAGAAAACATGCGCATTCCGTTGGGCTTTCTGGGCGTCCTCCTGGTCAGCCAGGCCATGGCGTTCGAAATCCATCCAGTCAGTTGGAAAGGTGGCGCGAATGACTACGGCTCCAGCGCGGTGCAGCTGGAAATCCGCGACGATGCGAGCGCCGCGCAGTGCCATCTGCGCTCCTACATCCTCGACAGCCGTAATCAGGCCATCCACGAGATCATCACCCGGCAGGCGTATCAGCCGGCATACGCGAAAGTCCTGCGGGGCAGGACCTGGCTCCTGCCGTTACTGGGGGGCGTGGAGTGGAACGATGACCCGGAAGAGCTGACGCGCAAGGCCTGGCACTACAACGGCACGGCGCATATCTGGCTATTCAAGGCCCATGAGGAAGACGCCAGTCGACCCAATACGCTGACCCGTCGCGTACACCATGGTGATCTGCAGTTCCTTCATGCGATGCGGGCTGCGGATGAGTCCGACGCGCAGGCCAGAGCGAAGATGTATCGGTGGCTGGAATACACCTACCGGGTCGCGATCGGGGAGGTGCCGGCCAACACCATTCGCAAGACAACGCCTTACCACGAGTTCTTCGGCAAGGTCGGTTGCTCGCGCAATCCGCAACTGGCCAACCCCAGTGACTGCACGGTGCTCGATGTTTTCGACATGAAGCACATGTATCGCCAGGGCGATCAGGAGGAAAACCTCAGGTCACTGGCCGCAGGGGCGATCGCCCACCTGATCCAGGACAGTTACAGCGCCAGTCACACGCAACGCGAGAACGGCACCGGCAGGCTGCTGCATCTGTATACGTACGATGCCGAGAACCGGAAGACCCACTGTGAAAAGGACGGGGCGTACAAGAGCAACAGCGCTGCCATCGACAAGGCTCGGGATATGACTGCCGAGTTGCTGGGCTACGTTCACCGTCGGGAAGGCTGGGACAAGGCTTCGGCATTCTTCGTCCGAACCCTGGGGGCCCCAGACCCTGGCCCGGCCACGACGGAACGTCGGGCCGGCGCTGTCACCGAAGCGTGGGCAGGCGTCGTCCGGTGAGAGGGGGCGTGCGGCTGGCTCAGAGAATCGAGAAGTTGTAGCTCGCGATCAGCCGGACCTCATCCACGTCCCGCGCCGACTGTTCGTAGTTGGTGCGGTAGGTGGCGTTGCGCAGGCGCAGGCTGAGGTCCTTGAAGGTGCCTGCCTGGATCACGTACTTGAACTCCACGTCGCGCTCCCATTCCTTGCCTTCGTCGCCATTGGCCAGGGCGATGTGGTCGCCGTTGACGTAGCGGGTCATGAAGCTCAGGCCGGGCACGCCGACGCTGCGCAGGTCGAAGTCGTAGCGCAGTTGCCAGGAGCGCTCCCGGGCATTGGCGAAGTCGTTCACCTGCACGTAGTTGGCGAGGTAGGGGTTGCTGCCGTCGAGGTAGGGCATGGAGCTGTCGCCGTTCATGCGCTGCCAGCCGGCGCTGAGGATGTGGCCGCCCTGGGCGTAGGACAGCAGCAGGCTCAGCGCGCGGTTGTCGATCTCGCCGGCGCGGGCCGAGCCGTCGTCGTCGCTGTCGAACCAGCGCAGGTCGGCGGTGACCTTGCCGGCGCCCACCGCCTGCTTGCCGACGATGCCGACGTAGCGCTGACGGTAGACGTTCTCCAGCCCGCCCTGGGCGTATTGCAGCAGCAGTTGGTCATTGACCTGGTAGTCGGCCTGGTAGGCGTCGAAGCGGTTGCCGGTGGTGTCGCAGGCGTAGCGCTTGTTCTTGCAGTTCAGGCGCACGTCCTGGGCGTCGCTGGAGTCGCGCGCGGTGTAGCGCTCCAGCCGCGTGGCGGTGAGCTTGAGGTGGGCGATTTCCTCGCTGGTCAGCTGCGCGCCGTGGAACATGTTGGGCAGCAGGCGGCCATCGTTGTACTTGAGCAGCGGCATGTCCGGCAGCATTGCGCCGTACTTCAACTGGGTGCGGGACACGCGCAGCTTGCCGGTGATGCCAGCCTTGGCGTACTGGTCCGCGGAGTGGCGCGGGTCGTGGCCGCTGGAAGGCAGCAGGCCGCTGTTGCTGTCGGCGGGGCTGGAGTCGAGCTTGACGCCGAGCATGGCCAGGGCGTCGACGCCAAAGCCGACGGTGCCTTCGGTGTAGCCCGACTGCAGGTTGAGGATGAAGCCCTGGGCGGTTTCCTCGCGCTTGGAGGCGCCCTGCGGGTTGGACGAGCTGCCGTCGCGGAAGTCGCGGTTGAAGTAGAAGGTACGCGATTCCAGGCGCGCGCTGCTGTCCTCCAGGAAGTCGGCACTGGCCGGGGCGGCGATGCCACCGAGCAGGGCGAGGGCGCTCAGGCGGGTGAGCTGGCTGGAGGAGAGGGGCGAGGGCATGCGGTGACTCCGGGGCACTGAAAAAGCGCGCGAAGGTGTCACAGATGGGCGGTCGGGTCTTTGCGACCATGGTCTAGATCGCGGGTTTCCCTTCGGCGGCGAGCGAAACCGGCCGGCTGTCGGTGCAGGGGAAACCCAGGGGGATGGCTGCGCGTAAACTGCCTTGTCACTGCCAGAGACGCAGGAGGTGATCATGAAACGCCATGTCCCCCTCAGCGAGCATCCCGTGGCCGCCAGCGAGCGCTGGCTGTTCGCGTCGGGCCAGGCGCCCGCCGATGGCTCGCACCACGTGGACCCCGACCTGGGGTTCGATCCGGATTCGCCGGACCTGGCCGACCCGCAGGTCGACCCGCCACACCCGGCCCATGCTCCCGAAGACGGGCCGGACCCCGGCAGCCAGCGGCGTGTGCCGGATGACCGCTATCCACCGTATTCGCAACCCTGAAAGCGGCGCTCAGAGCGCGTCGGAAGCCTTGCACAAACGGGTGTCCTGCAGGTTGCCGCTGAGGTTGCGGCCATCGCCCAGGCGCACCAGCCGGGCCAGGCACTGGCCGCTTTCCATCAGCAGCAGTTCGTAGTCCTGCCCGGCTTCGGGGGTGAAGGTCATGGATTGCTGGCAGCTGTACGAATAGCCGCTGCTCACCATGCCGCGGCTCTGGAAGTTGAAGGCGAAGGGTTGCCCGGCCGGTATGCGGACCTCGCTGCTGGCGAAGCCGCCCTGGCCCAGTTGCTCGGCCTGGCGGCTGGGCGGCATGCCCAGGCTCTGGCCGTTACGGTTGGCGAAGCCGGATTGCGCCACGGCGATCACGCCGGCGCCTTCGCGGCGCCAGTCGATGCAGGCACTGGCGGGGACGCCGCGGGCCATGCCGTTGGTGATCACGCGCAAGCGTGCCGTTTCTCCGCCAGACGGGGCGGAGTAGGGCGTGGAGTAGGACTGCACGTTGGCGAGGTTGCCGCAGCCGGCGAGCAGCAGGGCGGCCAGCGTCAGGGCGCCGGTGCGGGGGAACAGCGTGGCGTACATGGTGATTCCTGGTATCAGCGTTGCCCGGCGGCCTTGGGCGGCGCGCAGCAGTTGCGCGTGTCGATGACCTTGCCGCGGCAGGCGGGCAACATGGGCGGGTTCTTGCACAGCAGGTTGCTGGCCGGGCGGGTGAAGTGGAAGCCGCGATCGAGCATGCACAGCTGCGCGGCGGCGATGTCGTTGAGGAGCATCTGGTCGACGGGCTCGATCACCGTGGTGTAGCCGCAGGCTTTCATGGCCTGCTGCACGCCCTGGCTGTCGGCGCCGGCCTGCGTCCATTGCGTGTAGGCGGGCGGGCGCTGCGTCGGGCTGGCCTTCGGCGCGGCACCGGCGGCCTTGCAGGCGGGCAGTTGCGGGCTGGTATCGCAGAGGGTGTAGCGATCCTGGTAGGCGAACCCCTGGCCGAGCATGCACTGCTCGCCGCGCGCGTAGTCGTTGGTGGTGATGGTCGTGTTGTCGACGTAGGCCGAGTCGGGGAAGCCGCAGCCGAGCAGGGCGTTGCGTACGCCCTGCTGGTCCACGCCGGACTTGGCCCACAGCTCGTACAGCGGCGGTGGCGGCTGCAACGGCCGCGCCTGGCTGCAGGCTGCCAGGAGCAGGCAGGGCAGGAGGGCGGCCAGGCCGCCGTTGCGCTTCAGCATGTCTGCGGGCTCATGGGGTCGGCGGATAGGTCTTCACCGGGGTGAGTACCGGTTTCTTGTCCGGCATGTCCTGCCAGAACTTCTGGCAGGCAGGGTCGCCGTTGCCGTAGCAGTTGTGCACCGTGTACTTGCCGCCTGCCACGTTCTTGATCTCCTTGAGCGCATTGCTGTCGTCGGGGATGGTGCCGCCGGTACCGGGGTTCCAGCCGATCCAGCCGCCCACCGGGTCGGTCTTGTGGTTCTGCAGCTGGACGACCATCTCGTTCTTCTTCTCGTCGCTCATCGCGTCGCGATTCTGCAGCATGGCCAGCAGGTCGTCCGCCTTGGCGGCATTGTAGGCCGGGCCGTAGAAGTTGAGGGTGGTGTTGCTCAGGCTGCCGCTGGGATCGGGCAGCCGTGCGATGGACTCCATGGCGTTGCCGGTGGTCATCGAGCCGCGGCTGTGGCCGTCGATGTGCAGGCCGGTCTCGCCATAGCGCAGCAGCGCGTCGCGGGTCTCGACGGTGGCGTTGGCCAGGCCCCAGAAGTCGTTCTCCAGGTACTTCTGGTAGCCGGCGATGAGCAGCTCGGAGACGGAGTTGCTGGCGTCGGGGAACCAGATGAAGTACTGCGGGCCGTCGGCGGTGCTGTGCTGCGCCGCGTAGCGGGCCGCGCCGTTCTCGTCGTTGAAGATGCCGTTGTTGGCGATGTGCACGCGGCCGTCGCCACCGGCCTGCAGGTTGGCCTTCTCGCTGTCGTCGAGTTCGCGGCGCAGCGGCACGCCGTCCTTGTCGCGCAGTACGTTGCCCTGGTCATCGGTGAGGATGACGAACATCCGCGCCTTTTCCAGGAACATCTTGCGGTAGGCGTCGTCGGTGAACTGCACGGCCTGGCGGTAGGTTTCGTTCTTGATCGCCTGTTCCGCCTCGGCGGTGCGGCGCATTTCGTCGACGTCCTGGCGCTCGGCGGCGGTGTGCGCGTTGGCGGTGTCGCGGTTGAGGCCGGCGACCGTGTCCGCGCCGTTCTGCCCGGTGAGTTGCTGTTGCAGGGCATCGTCGGTGATGACCACGGTGCCGGCGCTGATGGCGCTGCGGGTATCGCCGGACGACGAGCCGGAGTCCTTGCCCGAGTTCAGCGCGTTGCCGACGATGGCCTTGCCGACGCCGTACTTGCCCTGGGTGACCATGTCGGAACTGAGGTTGACGCCGCTGCTGGTGGCCTTGGCATCCGCGGCGTTGTGGATGTCCGCCTGGGTCAGGGTGCCGGTGCTGAGCCGGTTGCGGCCGGCCTCGATGGCGGCGTCGCTGCTGGCGATCAGGCCGCCCTTGAGGTCGGTGTTGCCGTTCACGCGGATGTCGAAGCCGCCGTCGCCTGCCTTGATCCCCGACTGTTCGGTGACGCTGGCGTAGTTGGAGTTCTGCTTGGCCGTGTTGCTGCTGACGCTGCCGCTGGAGGCACCGTAGCAGAACGGCGGGATGCACAGGCTGACGCCCACGCCCTTGCTCGACTGCTTGGCGTCGTAGGTGCTGGTGTCCTGCAGGCTCTCGATGCTCAGGTTGCCGCCAACGTCGGCAGTGACCTGCGGCGCGCTGACCACCGCGCCATGCAGCTGGGTGTCGCCGCCGGACTGCAGGTTGACCTGGCGCCCGCCGTCGACGTGGGTGTTGCTCCACACCAGGTCGTTGCCATCGGCGTTGCCGCGGCTCTGCGAGGCACCGGCGTTGATGGTGAAGCCGTTCTGCGTGCCGCCCACGGCGAAGCCGATGCCGATGCTGGCGCTGCTGCCCTTGCTGGTGCTGTGCTGCTCGACGGTGTTCTTCGCGGCCAGCAGGGCGATGTCGCCGTCGGCCTTGAGATTGGCGTCGCGCCCGGCACTGATCTGGCTGCCCTGCACGGTGAGGTCGCTGTCCTTGCCGGCGCCGCTGGCGGTGATGTTCACGTCACGCCCGGCGCTCACGCTGGAGCCGGCGGCGGTGCTGCCGCGCTGCTCGCTGCGGCTCTCGTTCTTGCTCGCGCCGATGGAGATGCTGATGTTGATGCCGCCAGCCTGGGCCGGATTGGCCATGACGGCGGAGGCGGCGCCGGCACCTTCCATGGCGACGTTGGCGGCGGCCAGGGCCTTCATGCGGTTGTCGTCGGTGCGCTCGGCGGACTTCTTCATCTGCTGCGCGGTCTGCACGGCGGTGATGATCGGGTTGGTCAGGGTGACGGAAAGGCCGCTCTGCTTGAACTTGCTTTCCTGGGTGCTGAGGTGGGCGTTCTGCGCCTCGACGATGTCGACGGTGCGACCTTCGATGTTGACGTCGCCGCTGGGCGCGCTGACCTTGCTGCCGACCTGGCGGTAGGCCTCGCCGGCCTTGATGTTGACGTTGCCGTTGATCGAGCCGACGGTGCTGGCGGCGGCGCTGTCGCCATCGTCGGTGTTCTTCACCGACTGCTGCTGGCTGCCGATGGTGAAGCCGATGCCGCCGCCGCTGAACAGGCCGCTCTTCTTCTCGTCGCGGCTGTGCTGTTCGTTCAGGTGGTCGGTGGCGGAGGCGATGGTGACGTTGCGGCCGGCCACCAGGGTGGTGTCGCCGTTGGACACCACGTTGCTGCCTTCCACCTTGAGGTCGTTGCCGGCGCTGACGTAGGTGGTCTCGCCGCTGAAGGTCGAGCCCTGGGACAGGCTCTCGTCGACCGTGTCGCGGGTGACGATGGTCTTGGAGGAGAACCAGCCGGTCTTGCTCTTGACCTTGTGCGCCTCGTCGGCCATGGCGTTGTTCTGGCTGGCGGTGAGGTTGACGTCGTGGTCGGCGGAGGCCTGCACTGCGCCCTGTTCGCTGGTCACGCTGGCGCCACGGGAGTTGAGGTCGTGGCCGGCGATCAGGCGCACGTCGCCCTGGCCCTGCACGCTGCTGGCCACTTCGCCTGCGCTGGACTCCTTGCGCCAGTTGCTGCTGTTCCAGGTCATGCTCTGCTGTTCCTGGACGGCCACGGTGCCGAGGTTGATGTCGTTGCCGGCGCCCAGGGTGGTCTTGCCGCCTGCGCCGCTGTTGACCACCTGGGCGGCGTTCAGGTTGAGGTCACGCCCGGCCGTGGCGATCAGCTCGCCGGCCGGGTCGGAAACGAACAGCCCGGCGACCCGCGAGACGCGCGTGGCGCTGCCCTGGGCGCTCTGGGAGTCCTGGGTGCTGGAGGTCAGGTTGATATCGCGGCCAGCCACGGCGGTCAGGCTGTGGCTGGCGTCGATCAGGCCGCCGAGGTTGTTCAGGTCGCCGGCGGCCTTCACTCCCACGTCGGTGCCGGTCAGGCGGCCACCGAGGTTCTGGATGTTCTGCGCGGTGATCGACAGCACGTTGCGCCCGGCAAGCGTGCCGCTGTTGACCAGGTCGTTCTGGATGTTCAGGTCGACGTTCTGCCCGGCCATCAGCGCGCCGGAACCGTCGATGTCGCCCTGGCGTACACGCACATAGACCTGCGGCACCAAGGCGCGGGTCACGCTGCCATCGGGCAGGGTGACGTCCTTGGCCACCAGCCAGACGATGTCGCTGGTCAGCTGCGCCATCTGCTCGGGAGTCAGGGCGACGCCGGGCACCAGGTTCCAGGCCTGGGCATAGGTCAGGCCGTTGTCGAGCAGCGCGCGGTACTGGGTTTCGTCATTGCCGTAGCCGTCGAGGAAGCGCCGCCCGGTGAGTTGGGCGATCTGTTCGCGGATCAGCTTCTGCTCATAGAAGCCATCGCCCAGGCGCGTCAGGGTCAGGCCGGGGTCCAGCTTCAAGCGGTCGAGCATGTAGTCCGAGGACAGCCAGGTACGGTAGTTGGTAAAGCGCGGGTCGCTCTCGATCAGGTAGCCGCTGGTGGCCTGCGGGTTGACCTGGAACAGGCTGTTGTCCGGCACGCGGGTGTCGATGCCGCCGGTGCGGATGCTCTCGGCGACGCCGGCATCGTTCTTGGTCTGCACGGCAGTCACTTCCAGTACCGGGCTGATCACCCGGCCGTTGCCGACGTTGACCTGGGCGGCGCCGGCCCCGCTTGCCGGCTGGTCGACACGGCCCAGGTTGAGATCGCCGACCTGGGTGCCGCTGCCGACGTGGGCGGTGTTCTGCAGGTAGGCGCCGGGCTTGAGGAAGATGTCGACGATGCTGGCCGCCGGGTTGTAGGCGGCGTTGTCGGCGCCCTGCTTGTCCCGGCCTTTCTTCTGGATGCGGTAGAAGTGGGTGACGATGCCGCTTTCGGTGGTGACACGCTCGCCGGGGGCCTCGGTGTTTTCCAGGCGGCCCAGGTTACCGCCGATGGTGCCGCCGGCGATGATCCGGCTCTTGTCGTTGAGCGCGTCGGCGACGTCCAGGCGCAGGTTGCCGCCGGCAAGGATCTGCGCCGGATCGGAGCTGAGAATCTGCGTTTCGCGGGTCACGCGGGTGTAGTTGTAGAGGTTCCAGTCCTCGCGTTCGCCTTCCGGGGTGACCAGGTAATCCACCTCGGAGTTGTAGATGGAAATCTGCTCCGGCCGGTAGCGGTTGGTGGAGCCGGTGAGCTGGTACTCGAGGACGCTTTCGCGGCTGACTTCCACTTCCTGGGTGCTGAAGTGTTCGTTGGTGTTGCGCAGCACGGCGCTGGCCAGGCCCATGCCGCCCAAGGCTTCGATGGTGGCGCTGGCGTTGCGGATTTCACCGGCGCTGCCGGTGGTGTGGCCGTTGGCATCCAGGGCGCCGCCGATGTAGAGGTCGCCGGCGCTGAAGAGCAGGGCATGCTCGCGGTTGAGCAGGCTGCCCACGCCAATGTCCAGGCGATTGCGTGCGGCGATCACGGCGGCCTTGCCGTCTTCGACGTCATTGCGCAGGGTGCCGGCGGATACCGACAGCTGGTCGCCGTAGATGCGCCCGCTGCCGAGGTTGTTCAGGGTGCCTGCGTTGACACGGGTGGTCTGGCCATCGAGCAGGCCGCGGTTGGTCAGGGTGCCGCTGGTGTCGAGGGTCAGGTTGGTGGCGCTCAGCTCGCCGGTGGCGGTGTTGCTCACGTTGCCGGCTGTCACCTTCAGCGCCTGGCCCGCGACGAGGCGTGCCTGGTTGTCGAGGTTGCCGGCGGTCTGCAGGTCGATGCTGCCGTTGGCCTGCAACTGGCCGCTGTGCACGTAGCTGTCGCTCAGCTTCAGGCTGATGTCGCCCAGGCTCAGGGTCTGGCCGTCGCCGCCCAGGCTCCTGCTGTCGATGCTCAGCTTCTGCCCGGCGATCAGCTTGCCGTTGTGGTTGAGGATGGCCAGGGACTTGCTGGCCGCGCCGTCGAGGATGTTCAGGTTCTTGCTGGAGCTGACCAGGCCGCCGCTGTTGTCCAGCTGGCCGCTGCTGTTCAGGGTAAGGGTTTCGTCGGCGCGCACCGCGCCGGACTGGTTGTCGATCTGGCTGGCGCTGAGCGTCAGCGAATGGCCTTCGAGGCCCTGGTCGGTCCCCAGGGTGTTGCGGTTGTCGACGCTGCCCGCCGTGACCACCAGTTTGCCGCCGGCGCGCAGCAGGCTGCCGGCGTTGTCCAGGCGGCCGCTGGCGAGGTCGAGCACGGCGTCGCCCAGGGTCTGCAGCTGCCCGCCACGGTTGTCCAGGCCGCTGGCCTTGATGCGCACGTTGCCTTCGCTGGTCAGCAGGCCGCCACGGGCGTTGTTGATTTGCGCAGTGGTGAGGTCGAGGTCGCCCTTGCCGCCGATGAAGCCGGCGCTGTTGTCCAGGTTGCCGCTGGCGAGGATCACTCCGCCCTTGCCGAGCAGGCCGCCGCTGGCGCCGGAGTCGGTGTTGACGATGGCCTGGCCATGGGCGTCGATGCGCAGCAGGCCGGCGGCCTGGACCAGGCCGCCCTGGTTGTTCAGCGCGCCGGTCTGCAGTTCAACGCCATCGCTGGCGATCAGCACGCCATTCTGGTTGTCGAGCGTGGCGCGGTTGCTGTCCAGCTTGAGGTTGCCGGCACTGATCAGGCCGTTGCCGTTGAGCACGCCCTGGCCCGACAGGGTGATCTGGTGCTGGCCCTCGATGCGGCCGTTGCGGTTGTCCAGGCTGCCCTGGGTGGCGTCGACGGCCACGCTGCCGTCCACCGAACCGAGCGTGCCAGCCTGGTTGCTGATGCTGCCGCCACGGGCCGTCAGTGCGCCTTTGGCGGCGAGGGTACCGGTGTCGTTGTTGAGCTTGCCGGCGCTGACGTCGAGCGTGCCGCTGGCGGTGACCTTGCCCTTGGCATTGACCAGCTCGCCGGCTTCCACGCGCGAGTTGCCAGTCGCCGCGAGGGTGCCGGAGGCATTGTCCAGCGTGTCCTTCACCTTGGCCTGGAGGTCGCCTCCGGCAGCCTGGACGGTGCCGGACTGGTTCAGCAGGGTGCCTGCGTCCAGCTGCACGCCGCCATTGCCGGCGAGGGTGCCGCCGCTGTTGTCCAGCAGGCCGCTGGTGCTGACGCGCAGGGTACCGGCGCCCGTCTGGAGGATTTCGCCCTGGCGGTTGGAGAGCGACGCGGCATCAATGCTGATCTGCCGCGCGACTGTGCTGGCGCCGTCGAGCAGGGCGTCGTTCAGGCTGGCCTGCAACTGGCCGTTGCTGGCGATGGAGCCGTTGCGGCCATCGACGGAGTTCGCGGTGACCTTCAAGGTGCCGCTGCCGGCGTGTTCGATCCTGCCCTGGCGGTTGTTCAGGTTCAGTGCGCCCAGGGTCAGGTTGGCACCGTTGCTGGCGATGCGGCCGTCGCTGTTGTCCAGGGTGCCGGGGAGGGCAAGGGTCATGTCGCCGCTGCCGGTCTGGATGATCTCGCCCTTGCGGTTGGACAGGTCGTGGGCCTGCAGCTGCACGCTGGTGCCGGCCAGCCTGGCCGAATCGGAGGTCAGCTTCTGCGCGATGTTCGCTGCAACGAGGTTGCCAGCGTCCAGCGTTGCTCCGCTCAGGTCGGCATTGGCGGTGGCACTCAGGCGAATGTTCTGGGCGCTGGCCTGGCCCTGTTTGAGGTCAAGGTCGGCACCGGCGATCCCGAGGTCGCCACCGGCGAGTGTGGCGCCCTGGCTTTTCACCTGCCGGGCGGCGGTGATGTCGAGCCGCCCGCTGGTGCCGATGCTGCCGTCCGCCTGCACGCCGGCGGCCAGGGTGGCCTGGCTGTCGTTGACGATGCCGTTGGCGTTCAGGCTGACGTTCTGCTGCGCCGCGGCGATGCCGCTGTTGTGGATGTCGCCGCGGCTGCTCAGGGCGGTATCGCCCTTGGCGTAGACCGAGCCGCTGTTGTCGATGCCGCCGTTGCTGTCCAGGCGGACGTTGGCGGTGGCGTTGATCTGGCCGCTGTTGCCAATGCGCCCGTCGGCGCTGATCACCACGTCGCCGGCGCTGGCGCCGATCTGCCCGGCGTTGCGCACGCCGACGCCGGATTCGGTGCCGACCAGCATGATCTTGCCGGCATACATGCCGCCGAGCTGGGCGACGTCGATGGCCACCGAGGGCTTCTCGCCGTTGCCTTCGATGGGCCGTGCGCTGCTGTTGTCGGCGTTGACCTGGTTGGCCCCGGCGGTGACGCGCAGGTCGTTCGCCCAGACGCCGGCGTTGACCTCCACGGAGCGCGCGATCACGTCGGTGAAGTCGGTCTGGCTGGCGTCCAGGCCCTTGCCGGTGATGGCGATGTGGCCGCCGCGCACTTCATAGCCCTGCAACTGGCCGTCGACGATCTGCGCGGTACCGGTGGTAAGGGTGGCGCGGTTGGCGTTGATGAAGCCGCAGCCGTCACAGGCGATGCCTGCCGGGTTGGCGATCACCACCTGGGCGCGGTCGCCGGCCACTTCCACGTAGCCGCGCAGCTGGCTGGGGTTGCTGCCGTTGACCTCGTTGAGAATCACCCGCGCGGTGCCGTTGGCCAGGTTCTGGTTGCCATCGATCCAGCCGCCGAGCTGGGTCTGCACGCTATTGCGCGAGTTGTTGAGGATCGCGCCCTGCTGGTTCACGTCGAACTGGCTGTAGGTATTGCGCGAGACGCCCGCTGCGCTGGGCGTCTGGATGTTCACCTGGGGCACGCCGTTGGCGGAGTTGATCACGCCCGGCTGCTGGCCGGGTGGGGCGCCATGGTCGGCGACGATGTCGGCGTGGGCCAGCGGGACGGCCAGGCTGATCAGCCCGAGCGTCGCCATCAGGGCGAAACGCAGTGGGCGCAGGCTGACCAGCAGCGCGGCGCCAACGGCGCCCAGCGGGCCTTCCGTGGTGCCCGGTGCCTTGCCGTTGCTGGTGACGTTCTCGGCAACGACCATGAGTTGGCCGCGAGCCTTGTTGAAGACGATGCGGTAGAGGTGCTTGTTCATACAAATCCCTTTGTCGGTTGAGGGCGCAGGCCGCGGGGGGCGCTCAGAGCTGGATGGCCAGCGGGTGGTCGGAGAACCATGCGCGCGCTTCGGCGGGCATGACCGCGACACCCTGGAACTTCTTGATCCTCAGGCCGCGTTGTTCGCCACGGTGGTACAGCGCCCGGCCGCAGCGGTTGGCGAAGAAGTGCCGCTGCAGGACGCGCGACACCGGAACGGAGTGGCCGAACGGCGCCACCCAGTCGTTGAACCAGATGCGCTCGCCGCTGTTCCAGTCGGCAGCCGGCATGCAGATGGCCGGCTGGCTCAGGTAGCGCGCCTCGGCCGCAAGGCTGAGGTTGCTGAAGGCGACGTAGAACACCGGGCGGCCGTTCTGCCGGCCGAGGATGAACTGGCGATGGCTGATCGCCGGCAGCAGCAGGGCGTTGAGCGCGTGCAGCGGGATGTCGCGGTGGGACGCCGAGTGCAGCCACAGCCAGACCGCCGAGCCCAGCGCCTCGGCTTCGCTCCAGGGCTCGTCGAAGAAGCCCGGCGCGGTGATGTCGAATCCGTCGATATGCATGGGCGCCTCCTCAGAAGGACCAGGTCAGGTTGAAGCCGCCGGTGGTGGTGGCGGTGTCGAAGCCCTTGGGCTTGCTGATCGGCTGGCCGACGAAAACGTCGTAGGACACGCCGCGATAACCGCCGCGCAGGCCCAGCACGTAACCGGCCAGGTGGGTGCCGATCAGGTACTTGCTCGACTGCCCGCCGACTTCGCCGTAGTCCACGCCCACGTAGGCTTCCTGGCCGGTCTGGCCGAGCGCCAGGCCGAGGTCGTTGCGGGTCAGCCAGCCACGGTCGGCGGAGAGGATCTGCTCGCCGTCGAAGCCGCGCACGCTGTAGCGCCCGCCGATGGTGAAGCGGTCCTGGGGTACCAGCGACGTGCGGTTCCATTGCGCGCGCCAGGTGTTGCTGTAGCGCAGGCGCTGGTCGCCCAGGGCGAAGGGCACGCTGAGCTGGGCTTCGGCGGTGATGATCTTGGAGCGCGAGGTGCCTTCGTCGAAGGGTTCCTCCGGCGCTGCCATGGCATTGCGCGCTCCGGTGCCGCGGCGGTAGCCGGTGCTCAGGTAGAGGGTGGAGGCGCCGATGTATTCGGTATGGGTCAGGCCGAACGACCAGCCGGCCATGCGCCGGCGCTGGATCTCGATCTCGGTGTCGTCGATCCAGTTCTTCGAGCGCCGGCTCCAGCCGCCGATGCTGGCGGTGGTCTTGCGCACGGCGTCGCGGTAGAGCATGCGGGTGAGGCTGATCTCGTCGTTCTTGCTCTCGCCGCTGTAGCTGTAGTCCTGGTTCGCCCCGGAGATGGTCTGGTGGTAGTCGTACTCGCTGGAGGTCACTCCCAGCAGCCAGTAACCGAAGGGCACCGAGTAGTGCAGGGTGTGGCCGCGCGAGCCGCGATCGCCGGAGTCGCCGCCGCCCAGGTCGTGGTTGTAGCTGAAGTAGAAGAGGTCGCTGAGGGTGAGGAAGTTGTCGAAGGACACCGAGGTGGTGCCCAGGTACTTGCCGGTCTCGTCGGTGCCCGAGTCGTCCACCGAGAGACTGAAGCGGATCGGGAATTTCTGCCGCCAGGCGATCACCAGGTCACTCTCGCCGGGCTGCGCGCCGGCACCTTCGGCCGCGGTGATCTGGATGTCGGCGTCGGCGGTGGGGACCCGCTTGAAGTTCTCCAGCGCCTGTTCGATGTCGCGCAGGTTGAGCAGGTCGCCGGGCTTGGCGGGCACGATGTTCCAGGCGTTGGCGCGGTGCGAGGTGTCCTCGGCGAAGCGGATCGAGCGGATGCGCCCCGGCACCAGGGTCAGTTCCAGGGTGCCGCTTTTCAGGTCCTGTGGCTGCGCCAGCACGCGGGAGGTGACGTAGCCGCGTTCGATGATCGCGTTCTGGATGCGCTTCATCGTCAGGTTGATGCCGTTGGCGCCCAGGCACTGGCCGGTGGCTGGGTCGTCCTTCGGGTCGGCGGCGCGCAGGGCCCACTGGAATTGCTCGGCGGCATCACCGGTGAGGGTGATCTGGCGGATCGCAAAGCAGGGTGCCTCGTTGCGCGGCAGGCGGTTGCCTTCCAGGCCGCTGGGCGGCAGCTTCAGGCGCACATCCGGCGAGGGTTCCATCTGCTCGCGCAGCGCGCGATCACGTTCCTGCTGTTGCAGAAGCTGTTGGGCGGGGAGCGGGTCGGCGGCCAGGGCGGCAGCGCCACTGCACGCGCCCATGGCCAGGGCGGCCAGTTGCAGGGCAGTTCGAAGGGGAAGATCGATACCCATCCATGGGGCTCGTGGAGCAAGGCAGGAATCTGCCGAAAGCTCTCTACGGCAAGAGAGAAGAGCCATTTCGCATCCTTGTGAAATATCTTGCAATAACTCGTCGAATTATGACGAAAGGTCCTGAATCCGACCGTGAATCCGTTCTAATCGCTGTAAATCCGTTGATACACCGCTGTCGGATGTGTAACGCGGATATGACAGTTCCTACGGTTCGAGATGAAGGACGGAAATTTTGTTCCGAATGTTTACAGAGGCCTGACGAACGGTCTGAAGTGCTATTGCGGTGATATCACGGGATGCATGGCCGATCTTTTGTAGGAGCGAGCTTGCTGGCGAACCGATTCCCCGCGGCGATGTTCGCGAGCAAGCTCGCTCCTACAGAAAGCAGAAGGCCCGCATCAAGCGGGCCTTCTTCGTTAACTCTCGGGATCAGCTGCTCTGCGGCATCTCGCCCCGCGCCAACCGYGCATTGATATCGGCRATCACCGSCGGCARTTCGGCGATGGTGTCGATCAGGTAATGCGGCCGCGAGCCCTCGAACATCTGGCCRATGCGRCGGCGTTCCTGCTCCAGCTTTTCCGCCGGCAGCGCCTTGTACTGCTCRTAGGTCAGRCCCAGGGCGTTGCCCGAGCAGGTCAGCGCCACGGTCCACATGCCGGCGCTGCGGCCTTCGAGGATRCCCGGCCAGGTGTCGTCGACCTTCACGCASGCCGCGACATCGTTGATGCCCAGGGCGATCACGTTGGCCAGCGCCTGGGCCGGRTGCGGGCGGCCGTTGGGCACTTCGTCGGTGGCGACCACGTGGTCGGCGACGTAGCCGTTGGTCTTGGCCAGCGCCACGACCTTYTCCATCACCACCGCYGGGTAGCCGGAGCAGGARCCGATYTTCAGCCCKCCCTTGCGCAGGGTGGCRATGGCWTCCAGCGCRCCGGGAATCAGCGCCGAGTGCTCGGCGATCTTCTCGATCTGCAGCGGCATGAAGCGCTCATAGATGGCAGTGACATCGTCGTCAGTGGGCAGATGACCGAAGGCCGCGCGGTAGCGCTCGCGGATGGCGGGGATGTCGCACAGGGTGCGGATGTGGTCCCACTTGCCCATGCCCATCGGGCCRCGGGCTTCWKCSAGGCTGACCTGCACGCCGAATTCGGCGAAGGCTTCGACRAAGATCTGGGTCGGCGCGAAGGAGCCGAAATCGACCACGGTGCCRGCCCAGTCGAGGATGGCGGCTTGCAGTTGCTGGGGTTGCTGGTAGTGCATGGCGGTGCTCCTGTGAGGGGATTCTTGGTGAAAGGCAGGATGAGTGCGGCCGCCCGGCGTCATGGCAGGCTCGCGGTATCACGGGGTGTTCGGGTTGAGAATCAGGCCGTGGAGTCGAACAGCTCGGCGATGATCGGCCGCTTGCGGCGGATGCCCAGGCAGCACAGGTAGTAGTCGATGTGGAACGGGTCCTCGGCGAAGGCGATGGAACGTGTGCCAGGCCGGTCGGCGTATTCCACCGCCGAGACGAAGCCCACGCCGATGCCGTGCACCACCGCGTGGACGATGGCCTCGCGGCTGTTCAGCTGCATCGCGCAGTCCAGCTCCACGCCATGTTGCCGGCAGCCTTCCTCGACCAGCTGGCGGGTGCGCGAGGCCGGTTCGCGCAACACCACGCGCTGGCTGGCGATCTCCTGCACGCTGACCGATTCCTGCTGCGCCCAGGGGTGGTCGTCGCGTACCACCGCGAGGATCGGGCAGGTGCGGTAAAGCTGCGTGCTCAGGCGCTGGTCGAACTCCGAGAGGGCGAGGATCGCCACGTCGATATCGAAGTTGTACAGCCGCTCCAGGGTGCCGGCCTCGCTGGTGAAGGAGGTCTCCAGCTCGATGTGCGGGTAACGCTGCATCAGTGCGTAGGTCAGGCTCATGGCGATCGGCGGCGACACCGCGCCGATGCGCAACATGCCCTGCTTGCGCTGCTGGAAGCTCTGCAGCAGTTGCAAGGCTTCGTCCTCCTGGCCGAACAGGCCCTGGGTGATCGCGTAGAGCTGCTCGCCGGCGGGGCTCAATTCGATGAAGCGCCCGCGGCGGTGGAACAGCTCCACCGAAAAGCGCTTCTCCAGGCCGCTGACCTGCTCGCTGATGGTCGGCTGGCCGACGCTGAGCAGCGCCGCGGCCTGGGTGAAGCTGCCGGTGCGGGCCACGGCGTGAAAGGAGCGCAACCACTTGTGGTACTGGTACATGAGGTCTCTCTGTGAGGAAGGCCTGGCGCATGGCCGTGCCCTCAGCGCCGGACGAACAGGGCGACCACCGCGCTGCACACGCAGGCCGTGGTGACCACGATGAAGATCAGTGAAGTATTGCCCGTCGTGTCCAGCATGCGACCGATCAGGGGTTCGGCCAGACCCGCGAAGAGGTAGGAAGAGAAGTTCATGATCCCGGTGGCGGTACCGGCGCGGCGCGCGCCGACCAGGTCCGGGCAGAGCGCCCAGAAGCTCGATGCCGGGCCGTAGACGAAGAAGCCGCAGAGGAACAGCGCGAGCAGGCCGATGCTGCTGTGCGCCGGCAGGCTCCACATCCACAGGCTGGTGAGCGCGCCGAGCACCATGTAGAGCATGATCGCGCGGTAGCGCTTGCTGCCGAACAGGCGGTCGGACACCCAGCCATTGCTCAGTGCGCCGACGGCCATGCCGACCGGTAGGGCGATGGTGATCCACTTCGGGTCGATGAAGCTCTGGCCCTTCTGCCAGTCGGCGCCGAGGAAGTGCACCGGCACCCAGACGATCAGTCCGTAGCGCGCAGCGTTCTGGAAGCCCAGGGACAGCGCAGCGACCAGCAGGCGCGGGTTCTTCAGCACCGCCAGGTAGCGTTGCGTCGAGCTTTCCTCTTCACCGTGGGCCGCTTCGCTGGAGCGGTCTTCGGCATTCGCCACGCCGGTGTCGGCCAGCGGCTCGAAGCCCATGTCCTGCGGGCGTTCCCGCGCCACCAGGTAGAACACGACGCCGCCGGCGAGCATCAGCAGCACCGGCAGGCGGAAGATCCAGCGCCACTCCAGGTGCAACACGTCGATCACCACCACCGAGGTGACGTACGACAGCACCGAGGCGCAGCCGGCGGCGAACACGTAGAAGCCGTAGACCTTGCCGCGCTCGGCGGCGCTCCACCAGTTCGACAGCAGACGGCTGCCCGGCGCCCAGCCCAGCGCCTGGAAGTAGCCGTTGATGCCCCACGGCAGGATCAGGCTGCCGAAGCCGCCGGCGAAACTGGTGACCCAGTTGGCGCCGCAGGACAGCACCGCGCCCAGGCTCATGATGCGCCGGCCGCCGAACTTGTCGGCGAGGTTGCCGTTGATGGCCTGGCCGATGGCGTACATCCAGAGCATGGCGCTGGAGGCCCAGCCGAGGGTTTCCTTGCTCAGGCCGAACTCGGCCTGGATACCGGGGATGGCAAAGCCGAACGTCTGGCGGCCGGTATAGAAGAACAGGTAGCAGAACATCGCGGCGAGCAGCATGCGCCACTGCGCCACGCGGAAGGGCGACACGGATGACTCAAGGCCAGGCAGGGTTTGTGCACGGTTCATGGCGGTTTTCCTTCTTGTTCGCTCGCGCCGGCGCAAGGCTCGGCGTGTCGGCACTCTTCTTCGGTGCAATAGGTTTTCGGTGCAACAGGAAAAGGCGGCAGCCAGGGCCGCCCGGTAAAGGACGACCTCAGGCGGCTTGCGAGCCGATGAAGTTGCGGCCGCGGGCGCCCTGCATGGCGAAGTCGATCATCGCTTCGGCCTCGGCGGACGTCACGCCGTAATCGCCGAACTCGGTCTTGACTCCGAGGCGATGGAGGAATTCACGCAGGCGCTGCTGTGCGCCCTTCAGGTCGTTGCCGAAGACGCGCTGCAGCACGCTGTCGCGGTCGGCGTCGCGACCCCAGGCCAGGCCCAGCACCAGCGGCAGGGTGAACGAGCAGGCGATGCCATGGGGCAGGCCGTGACGCAGGGTCATCTCGTAGGAGATGGAGTGGGCCAGCGCGGTCTTGGTGTTGGAGAAGGCCATGCCGGCCTTCAGCGCGGCCAGCGCCATGCGCGAGCGCAGTTCACGGTTGCCGAGGTCCTGCTGCAGGCGCGGCAGGCAGTCGAGGATGTCCTCGATGGCAGAGATGGCGAAGGTGTCGGAGATCGGGTTGGCGTTGTGGTTCCAGATCGATTCCAGGGCGTGGGACAACGCATCCAGCCCGGTGGATACGGTGACCCCGGCGGGCACGCTGAGCATCAGGTCCGGGTCGATCAGCGCCACCTGCGGCCAGGTGCAATCCAGGTGCAGGGAGTACTTCTTCTGTTGCTGCGCGTCCCAGATGGTCGCCCAGGGCGTCACTTCGCTGCCGGTGCCGGCGGTGGTCGGCGCGGCGACCAGTGTCTTGTGCCGTGGCGGGACGAAGGGCTTGCCGGCGGCCAGCAGGTCGAGCAGTTCGTCGAAGCGCCCGGACCCGGTGCCGACGACCAGTGCCTTGGCGGTGTCGATGGCGCTGCCGCCGCCGAGGGCGAATACCGTGGTGCAGTCGCCCGCTTCACGCCAGAAGCGCTCGTGCACGTTGCGCAGCCAGGCTACGTCGGGGTTGGGTTGCACGTCGTCGATGACGTAGGCGAGGCGTTCGCCCAGCAGGTGGCGGACGCGTTCGATCAGCCCCAGTTGCGCGGCTTCGGGGAAGGTCACCAGGGCGACCTTGCCGTCGCACAGCTCAGCGATGCGGTCCAGGCTGCCGCCGCCGAAAACGGTGGCGACCGGATTGTGGAATCGGGCAGGCATGGGCAGTTCCTTGTTGTTGTTTGAACGTGCGGCCATGCTCGGGGCCTCGTCGGTTTCGTTCCAATCGATTGATCGCAGGTGGGCATCGGCCTGACCGATAACGGCGGGTGCGGACATCTGGCAAAACTCCAGGCATGAGCCTGCCCGGCGCGCGCCCGGAAGGCGCACGCGGCAGGGTTGATGAGGGAGGGTGGATCAGTGCCGGCCGTTGCCCTGGATGGCGTGGCGCAGGCGGTTGGAGAGCAGGTCGGCGAGCACCACCATGACGGTGATGACGAGAATGCAGGTGGCGGTCTCCGGGTACTTGAACAGCTTCAGGCTGCTGACCAGTTCGAAGCCCAGGCCGCCGGCGCCGACCATGCCGAGCACGGTGGCCGAGCGCAGGTTGACCTCGAAGCGGTAGAGCACCACGGCGATCCAGGCGGTGATCACTTGCGGCAGCACGCCGAAGGCGATCACCTGCAACGGCCGCGCGCCGGTGGCCTGCAAGGCTTCGATGGGGCCCTGGTCGATCTCCTCGATGCTCTCGGCGAAGAACTTGCCGAGCATGCCCACGCCGTGCAGCGCCAGGGCCAGTACGCCGGGGAAGGGGCCGAGGCCGACCGCCGAGACGAACACCAGGGCGAGGATCAGTTCGTTGATGCTGCGGATGACGTTGAGCAATTGCCGTGTGCCCAGGTACAGCCAGCGGTTGCCGTGCAGGTTGCGCGCGGCGAGGAAGCCCAGCGGCACCGCCAGGACGATGCCCAGCAGCGTGCCCCAGAGGGCGATCTGCAGGGTTTCCAGCGCCGGGCGCCAGAGGCTGGGGAGGATGCTCAGGTCCGGCGGCAGCGAGCGACTGAGGAAGTCGCCGATCTGCGGCAGGCCGCTGGCCAGTTCGCTCCAGCTCAGCTGCGCGCCCTCGGCGCTCCAGTGCAGCAGGTAGATCACCGCCAGTACGGCGGCGCCGGTGGTCAGCCAACCGCGCTTGCTGTGTGGCGTCTCGACCATCCACTGATGGCTTCGCAGGTTCATGCGCCGACTCCTGTGCCGCTGGTGTACACCGCGCGCGCCGCCGCCTGGTAGGCGGTCGCCTCGCCGCTTGGGCGTTGCTGGTAGATCCGCTGCAGGGCCGATTCATCCAGTTCCCCGGCGCTGCCGTCGAAGACCACGCGGCCGTTGGCCAGGCCGACGATGCGGTCGCCGAACTCGCGTGCCAGGTCCACCTGGTGCAGGTTGCACACCACGGTGATGCCCAGGGTGCGGGTGGCTTCGCGCAGGTAGTGCATGACCAGCTGCGCGGTCTTCGGGTCGAGGCTCGCCACCGGTTCGTCGGCGAGGATCACCTGCGGCCGCTGGGCCAGCGCGCGGGCGATGCCGACGCGCTGCATCTGCCCGCCGGACAGCGAATCGGTGCGTGCTTCGGCCTTGTGTTCCAGCTCCACCCGGCGCAGGCATTCGCGGGCCAGGGCGATGTCTTCGCGGCTGAACAGTTGCAGCACCGAGGCGAGGGTGCCGACGCAGCCCAGGCGCCCGGTGAGCACGTTCTTCAGCACCGACAGGCGCGGCACCACGTTGTGGTGCTGGAAGATCATCGCCACCCGGCGGCGCAGTTCGCGCTGGTCGCGGGGCAGCAGCGCATCGACCCCGGCGACCTGCAGCGTACCGCTGTCGGCCTGCGCCAGGCGGTTCATGCAGCGCAGCAGGGTGGACTTGCCGGCGCCGGACTGGCCGAGGATCACCACGAACTCGCCGGCCTCGATGCGCAGGTCGATCCCGCGCAGCACCGGGTTGTCGCCGTAGCCCTTGGTCAGTTGGGCGACGCGGATCATTTCAGGCTCCGCAGGTCGAGATCGAGCACCTTGGCGGTGTCGCGCACGACGTTGTAGGCGGCGTCGTTGGTAGGCTGGAAGCCGTTGAGCATGCCCTGGTCACCCCACGGCACGTCCTTGATCGAGGCGAACGCGGCGACCAGTTTCTTCTGCAGTTCCGGGTCGAGGTTCTTGCGCCAGACCATGGGCGACTCGGGGATGTCGTCGGATTTCCAGACGACCTGGAAGTCATCCTGCTGCACCTGGCCGGCGCTGATCGCGCCGGCGAGGATGCGGTCGGCCACGGCGGCGGCATCCACCTTGCGGTTCTCCACGGCGAGGATGCTGGCGTCGTGGGAGCCAGAGAAGATCACCCGCGAGAACAGCGCCTTCGGGTCATGCCCGGATTGCTCCAGGCCGGCCTTGGGGAACAGGTGGCCGGAGGCCGAGCTGGGGTCGACGAAGGCGAAGGTGTGGCCCTTGAGGTCGTCCAGGCTGCGGATGCCGCTGTCCTTACGGGCGATGATCAGGCTGTGGTAGGCGCTGCTGCCGGTCTTCTTGGTCACCGCCACGGCGAACGCGTCGGCGCCGGCCACCTTGTTCGCCAGCACGTAGGAGAACGGGCCGAGGTAGGCGACATCCAGCTTGCCGGCGCGCAGGGCTTCGATCACGCCGTTGTAGTCGGTGGCCACGAAAGGCTTCACCGGCATGCCCAGGCGTTCCTGCAGTTGGTCGAGCACCAGTTGGCTGCTCTTGATCATGGCCTGGGAATCCTCGGAGGGGATCAGGCCGACGGTGAGGGCGTCCTGCGCCTGGGCGGTCGAGAGCAGGGCGGAGGCGAAGGCGAGCGGCAGCACGGCGAAGCGGAACAGTCTGGTCAGCGAAGTCATGGTGTTACCCGGAGGTTGTGTTCGGTAGCGCCAAAGCTAGGGCTGTCATGTGACAGTCACGCCATCAAATCAATATGGGTTTGCACGCAAATCCATTGATAGGAGCTATGGATGTCCACCGCCCGCCTGCGTACCTTCCTCGCCGTCGCCCGCCACGCCAGCTTCAGCGCCGGCGCACGGGCCATCGGTCTCAGCCAGCCGACGGCGACCACGCAGATCCAGGGCCTGGAGCGTGAGTTCAACGTCGAGCTGTTCCACCGCCGTGGCCGTCGCATCGAGCTGACCGCCGTGGGCCGCGCCTTGCTGCCCATTGCCCAGCAGATGTCGATGCTCGAGTCCGAAGCGACCAACCTGCTGCGCGATTCCGGCCAGCTCAATCGCGGCCAGCTGAAGGTCGGCGCGGTGGGGCCGTTCCATGTGATCGAGATGGTCGACCGCTATCGCCGCGACTATCCGCAGATCGACGTATCGATCCGTATCGGCAACTCGGCGTCGGTGCTCGCCGACCTGGAGAACTACGTGACCGATGTCGGCGTGCTGGCCGGGCTGCATGACGATCCGGCCTTCGTCGCCGAGTTGTATGCGCGGCACCCGGTGATCCTCTTCGCCCACGCCGAACACCCCTTTGCCCGCCACGACGCGGTGCCGGTGCAGGCGCTCCAGGGCCAGCCGCTGCTGCGTCGCGAGCAGGGCTCGACCACCCGCGTCGCCCTGGAGCGGGTGCTCGAAGCGGCGGATGTCACACCGCGCATCGCCATGGAGATCGGCAGCCGCGAGGCGCTGCGCGAGGCGGTGATCCGTGGCATCGGCATCGGCGTGGTGTCCGAGGCGGAGTACATCGCCGATCCGCGCCTGAAGGCCATCCGCATCATCGGCGACCCGGTGTTCACCGAGACCTACCTGTACTACCTGGCCGAGCGCCGCAGCAGCCAGGTGATCGCCTCCTTCCTGCGCACACTCGCGCGATAGCACAGCCGCCGGGGCGGGCGTAAGGCTTGTCTTGCGGGCCGGGGGCCGGGTTATCCTGCGGGCCCCGTCGCCGTCACGAGACTGTCATGTCGTCCGCTGCCGAGCAGGCGCTGCTGCGCCGCGCCGATCGAGATTCGCGCAACTCCGCCCAGGTGCTCGGCCTGTGCCTGCCCGCCGACGTGCTGCTCTACCTGTTGCTGCCGATGTACGCGGCGGACTTCGGCGTCACCCTGGTGGAAGCGGGCATCCTGCTGGCGGCCAACCGCCTGGTGCGCATCGTCGGCTACGGCTGGGTGGTGCGTTTCTACGCTCGCCATGGCGACCGTGCCGCCTGCAGCCTGGCGGCGCTGGCGACGGCAGCCTGCGCGCTGGCCTCGGCGACGCTCTCCGGGTTTGCCACGTTGCTGGTGTTTCGCCTGGTCTGGGGCCTGTGCTTCGCCACCTTCAACCTCAGCACCCAGACCCTCGCCACCGCTGAAGCTCAAGGCGCCGCGCGGCGCGCCGGACGCTCGCGGGCAACCTTGTCCATCGGGCCGATGCTGGCCCTGCCGCTGGGGGCGGTGATGGCCCAGGCCTTCGGGCCGCGCAGCGTGTTCTTCGTGCTCTGCGTGGCCGCCCTGTGCGGTCTCTGGCGCGCCCGCGCGCTGCCGGCCACGGGGCACGAGATTCCCGTCAGCAACGGTCGCCGCCTGCGCCTGCCGGACAGCATCGCCACCTGGTCCTTCATCGAAGGCGTGACGCTGGACGGCCTGTTCATCTTCGGCCTGTCGCTCTACGCACAGACCCACCTGGGCGGCACCGGCGTGCTGGTGGCGGGCATCCTGATGGCGGTGCGTTATCTCAGCGAGATGCTCTTCAGCCCCTTCGGCGGGCGGCTGGCGGACCGCTTCGGCGCGCTGCGCATGCTGGTGATCCTGTCGCTGGCCACCTCGCTGGCGCTGCTGATGTTCGGCAGCTACTGGCTGTTCGTCGGCGCCTTCTTCGTGCTGGTGTTGCGCGCGCTGCAACTGCCGCTGGTGGTGACGCTGGTCGCCAGCCGCAATCCGCAGGCACGCATCCAGGCGCTGGCGGGCAACGCAGTGTGGCGCGACATCGGCGCCGGGCTCGGGCCGATCCTCGCCGGCGTGCTGCTGCCGCAGGTGCCGGCGATCTGGGCCTACGCCGGAGCGGCGCTGATACTGGCGCTCAGTGCGCTGGGGTGTGCCTGGCGGCGCTGAGCGACGTGCTCTGGATTCAGGTTTTATTGGCTTTGCAAGGACGCGTGAAAGTGAAGGTGTTGTTCATAGGTTTGTCAGGAATTCTGACGCTGGCTCAGATGTCGTCATCCTTTGCGGAGAGCCTCAACGGAAAGAATCTCTACTCGCAGCGGTGCGCCGTTTGCCACGGAGCGGATATCAAGGCAACGGGGCCGCTGGCCAACAAGAGCAACCCCCCTACGCCGGATCTCACAACGCCCGCTTTCAGGAAGCGCCTGAGTGACTATCCGGGTGTCATCGTGTCTTCGGTGGTGCTTCGTCCCAATGGAAGCCTGATCCCCCGGACATTGCGCGAGAACGGCGTGAAGATGCCGCCGCACGCCTGGACCATCGATGATCTGCGCGATCTGAACCAGTACATGACGGCCGTGATTGCCAGGAGTCGATGATGTCGGTTTGGGGCGCGTAGTAATCTGGCAGCCAGTTCGAGACCGAATGCGCGGATTGTTCAAGCGCCGCCGAAGGTGCAACGGGAACACTGGCGACTCCCATTGCACCGGAGTTGCCCCATGCGACACCTCTACGCCCCCGCGTTCTTCTTCGGCTTCATCGGCCTGGCCCTGTACCTGGTCGGTGAAGGCGTTTCGCTGCTCTGCCTGCCGGCGCTGTTGCCGCTGGCGATCCTGCTGGCCTCTCTTGCCGAGCGGTTCTGGCCGTATCGAGCGGGCTGGAACGAGAGTCACGGCGATGGCGCCCGCGACCTGGCCCACGCGCTGGTCAACGAGACGCTGAATGCCTTGGGTATCGCCGCCATTCCGTTGATGGCTTTGTGGTTGCCACATTTCGCCCTGTGGCCGGTGGACTGGCCGCTGGCGCTGCAATTGCTGGCGGCGCTGTTGATCGCTGACTTCGGCATCACCCTGGTGCACTACGCCAGCCACCGTTCCGCGCTGCTCTGGCGTCTGCACGCGGTGCACCACAGCGTGACGCGCATGTACGGCTTCAACGGCCTGATGAAGCACCCGCTGCACCAGATGCTCGAAGCCCTGGGCGGCACGCTGCCGCTGCTGTTGCTCGGTGTTCCTGTGGAGGTTGCGGCGTTGCTGGCCTTTGCCATCGCCATCCAGTTGCTGCTGCAGCACAGCAACGTCGACATGCGCATCGGTGTGCTGCGCCAGGTGTTCGCCTGGGCGCCGCTGCACCGCCTGCATCACCTGAAGTACGGCACTGCGGGCGACGTCAACTTCGCGCTGTTCTTCAGCTTCTGGGACCGCCTGCTGGGTACCGCGCTGTACCTGCCCGGCTATGAGTTGGCAGAGGACGACCTGGGCATCGGCGACCGGCCGGACTACCCGCTGGCGTACTTCGCGCAGCTTGGCGAGCCATTCCGCCGTGGTGGTGCGCTGCACCCGCCGGCGCCATTGCCGGCAGGGCTGCGCCGCGTACTAGTCGAGTAGCCGCAGCTTCAGTTGGCGCAGCGTCAGGTCGGCGCGGATGCCGAACTGGCTGCGCACGCTGCGGGAGAAGTGCGCGGAGTCGGCGAAGCCTGCCGCGATGGCGGCGCTGGTCAGGCTATCGCCGGCCATGGCCAGACGCAGCGCCTGGCGTAGCCGCTGCCAGAGCACCAGGCGGCGCACCGACAGGCCCAGCGTGCCGCTGAACAGCCGCTCCAGTTGGCTCAACGATAGCGCGGCTTCTTCGGCCAGTTCCTGGGCGGGCAGGGCGCCATCGTCCAGGGCGCGGATGCGTTGCAGGGCCTTGCCCAGGCGCGGGTCGAGTTCACGGCGAGGCAGGGCTTGCAGTTGCGCGGCGAGCGCTGGCAGGTCCGGCCCGGTTGCTCGGCAGACGCGCTCCAGGTCGGCCAGCTCGAAAGCCAGCGGTTCGGCGAAGAGGGTGATGACGGGCTGCTCGCTGGCCTGAATGGCATGGCGCCGGTTCGACGGAATCACCAGCAGCGACCCTCGCTGCGGTTGCTCGTCCACCAGCGCCTGCACCTCGTCTGCGCGAGCCATCAGCAGCTGATGCGCGTAGTGCGCGTGTGGGCGGGCATGGCCGGTGGTGCCGGCGACCAGGCAGAAGTCCGCGCCCAGCCACAGCTCGCCTTGCCAGGCCCGTTCAGTCGGCTGCATGGCGTGCCAGCCATTCTTCGCGGGTCAGCTCCCAGGTTTCCCGCGGCAGCACGCCGCTGACGAAACGGCCTTCGCTGCTGTCGATGCAGCGCATGCCTTCGCGTTCGGAAATGCGCCGCGAGCCCTGGTTGACGATGGCCTTGGGCACCTGCATGAGCGGCCGCTCCAGGGTCAGGAACCAGTAGCGGGTGACCGCTTCGCAGGCCTCGGTCATGTAACCCCGGCCTTGCCACCTCGGCGCGAGCCAGAACCCCCGGTGATTGCCGGGTTGGTCGAAGAGGGAAATGCTGCCGATGGCGTCGCCGGGTTCGCTGGCCAGGCGGATCATCCAGTGCCACTCCTCGCCGCGCGCCATTGCCGGCAGCGCCAGGTCGCGCACGTAGGTCAAGGCACCGTCATCGGGATAGGGCCAGGGCACGCGGCTATCCAGATAACGCACCACTTCCCAGTGCGGGAACAGGCGCTGGATGGCGTGGGCATCCGCCAGTTGCAGGGGCGTGAGCAGCAGACGCTCGGTACGCAGGGTGGGCAGGCTATCCATGTCGAGGTCCTGTGTTCGGACGAGCAGTCTGCGGCTTTTCGCTCGCCCTTGGCCAGCCGGATGACGCGCCCGGTCCGAATGGTCGGGCGACCCCGCACGGATTTCCTACACTCCCATTCCGGCCGGCGCCTTCGCCCCGGCCCGCTGAAGAGAGGTTGTCATGGCCCGCATTGTCAGAATCCACCAATACGGTGACGCCAGCGTCCTGAAACTGGAAGCGGTGGACGTGCCCGCGCCAGCGGCGGACGAGGTGCAGATCGCGGTCAGGGCTTTCGGCCTGAACCGCGCCGAAGTGATGTTCCGCAACCACGCTTACCTGCAGGAAGCCGAGTTCCCCAGCCGCCTGGGCTACGAGGCAGCCGGTGTGGTGAGCGCGGTGGGGAGTGCCGTGAAGAATGTCGAGGTAGGCGATGCGGTGAGCCTGATCCCGCCGCTGGATATCGCCCGCTGGGGCACCTACGGCGAAGTGGCCAATGTGCCGGCGTACCTGGTGGTGAAGCACCCGCAGAACCTCAGCTTCGAACAGGCCGCCGCGTCCTGGATGCAGTACGTCACTGCCTGGGGTGCGCTGGTGGAGCAGGCGAAGCTGTCGAAGGGCGAGTTCGTGCTGGTCACCGCCGCGTCCAGCAGTGTCGGCCTCGCCGCTTTCCAGATCGCCCGCATGGTGGGCGCCACCTCCATCGCCGTCACCCGCACCCAGGCGAAAAAACAGGCGCTGCTGGAGGCGGGTGCCGATCACGTGATCGTCAGCGACGAAGAAAATATCGTCGAGAAGGTCATGGCGCTGACCGACGGGCAGGGCGCCCGCGTGGTGTTCGACCCCATCGGTGGTCCCGGTTTCGAGGTGCTCACCCAGGCCATGGCCCGCGGCGGCATCCTTCTCGAATACGGCGCGCTGAGCCCGGAACCGACGCCGTTCCCGCTGTTCACCGTGCTGGGCAGGAGCCTGACGCTGAAGGGTTACCTCTACGCCGAGATCGTTGCCGACCCGACGGCGCTGGAGCGCGCCAAGGCGTTTATCGTCAAGGGGCTGGAGTCCGGTGCGATGCGCCCGGTGATCGCGCGGACCTTCCCGCTGGAGCAGATCCAGGACGCCCATCGCTTCCTGGAAGCCAACCAGCAGGTGGGCAAAATAGTCGTCACGGTCTGACGCGGGACGCAAGGCCACGGGCGCCCGGCAATTCGCTGCCGGGCGCCGGGGCTTCACTGACGGCCGGCGGTGACGCCACCGTCCACCGGCAGCACGGTGCCGGTGATCCACGAGGCCTGGTCGGAAGCGAGGAACAGGATCGCCGCCGCGACGTCGCCCGGCTGGCCGTTGCGGCCCAGTGGATGGAAGGCGTTGAAGGTGGGCAGCACCTGTTTCACCTGTTCGGCATCCATGAAGGTGCCGTAGACCGGCGTCTCCACGACGGCCGGGGCCACGGTGTTGATGCGGATGTTCGAGCCGGCCAGTTCGATGGCCAGGTTGCGAGTCAGCGCATGCACACCGGCGTTGGCGGCGGAGTAGGCCGCCGACGGCGTGGCGCCGATGGCCTGGATGGCCCACAGCGAACCGGTCTGCACGATGGCGCCGCCGCCGCGCTGCAGCATGGCCTTGGCTGCCGCCTGGGCCATGAAGAACTTGCCCTTGAGGATGGTGTCGAGGAAGGCATCGTATTCCTCAGGGCTGACTTCCAGGAACGGCTTGGGCGTGAAGATGCCGGCGTTGTTGATGAGGATGTCGACGCCGCCGAACTCGCGCTGTGCCAGTTCGACCAGCGCCTGGGCGGTGGCCGGGTTGGCGATGCTGCCGGCGAGGGTGCGTACGCGTTGGCCGCTGGGGTCGATCTCACAGGCTGCGGCTTGCAGCTTGGCGCCATCGCGGCCGCCGATGACGACGCTGGCGCCGGCTTCGACGAGGCGCCGCGCGACTTCCTTGCCGATGCCTGAGCCGCCGCCGGTGATGATGGCGACCTTGTTAGAAAAACTATTCATGGTGGGAATCCTCGTTGTGTCCGGGAGGACAGTGGCCTGCGATTGTCGAGCCCTGCTCGGAGATGCGTATCTGCTATCCTCCTGGCATGGATAAGGCTCTGGTCCGGTACGCATTGTCGAACCGGGCGAGGCGGCCAACAACGCAGAAGATCTTCGCTGGCGGAATAGAAAAACTATCGATGACCACTCCGGCCTACCTGAACGCACTGCGCGCCTTCGATGCAGCAGCACGGCACCTGAGTTTCTCTGCCGCGGCGGCGGAGCTGAATGTCACCCCGGCGGCAGTCGGCCAGCAGGTTCGCAATCTCGAATCGTGGCTGGGCGTCGCCCTGTTTTCCCGTGCCAGTAGCGGAAACGCGCGGCTGACGCTGACCGATGCGGCACGCGCGGCGCTGCCGGATATCCGCGAAGGTTTCGAGCGCCTGGCGACCGGCCTGGCACGGCTGAAGGATACCGGTGTGCAGGCCGGGCTGACGGTCGCGGTGAGTCCGGCCTTTGCCTCGAAATGGCTGCTGCCGCACATCGAGGGTTTCCAGCAGGCTTACCCGAGCCTCGATGTACTGCTGGACACCAATGCGCGCGCAGTGGATTTCCAGATCGAACGCATCGATGTCGGCGTGCGCTATGGCCGTGGAAAATGGCCCGGGCTGCAGGCGGTGCAGCTGATGAGCGAGACGATCTTCCCGGTGTGTGCGCCAGACTTCCCGTTGCTCAGGGGCGGCAGGCTATCGGCCAAGGCGCTTGAGCGCGCCACGCTGATCCACGATCTGTCGATGGCCCACGATCCGGACTTCCCGACCTGGCGCATGTGGCTGGACGCCGCCGGCCATGGCGAGGTCGAGGCGAGCCATGGCCTGCGCATCAACAACTCGGCGGCGGTGTTGCAGGCGGCGATGGATGGCCAGGGCCTGGCGTTGGCCCGCAGCGTGATGGTGCGTGATGACCTGGACGCGGGGCGGCTGATTCGGCCGTTCGCCGACCGGGGTGTGAACTGCCCACTGACCCAGGCCTACTACGTGGTCTATCGCCCGGAGTGTGCCGAGCTGCCCAAGGTGCGGGCGTTTCGCGACTGGCTGCTGGCCGAAGCAGGGGCAGTGAGGCGGTGCGCCCAGGCTGAGTCCGATTCCCGGCGTGAGCCGTCGACGAACCCTTTCTCGATCTGATTCTTGAGCGCTTCACTGCGCGCTCAGGAGCAGGTGTCGGGGCCCATTCAGGCTGAGCTGTGCTGGGCGAAGGCCAGGTGATAGCCGTTGCAGTCGCGCACGCCGAATTCCCGCGAGCCGTAGGGCATGTCCTGCAGGGGCCAGGCGATCTGCGCCTGCTCCTTTACCGCGTCGTAGTAGCGTTGGATGTCGGCCAGTTGCAGGTAGAGGGTGCCGGAACAACCTGCCTCGCTGCCCCACAGGTCCTGCGCGGTGAACAGCAGGCGGCAGTCTTCCAGCTGCACGGTGAGCGTCCCGTCGGCGGAGTCGGTCACGGCAAAGCCGAGCACGTCGCGGTAATGCTCGCGGGTGAGGTCCACGTCGTGGCAGCGCAGCAGCAGAGTCAGCGGCATGGGAACTCCAGAGGTGGGAGCGAAATCCGGATGATGGCACGGCCTGGGCCGGTCGTCAGCGCAGAGAGATTCGCCGTCGTGTGGCCATGGCTGCACAAGGCAGCGGCAAGATAAGGGACGGCTTGTGGAGGGCGAGAGGGCTTACTTGCGCAGGACGTAGATCCGTACCCCATCCACGCCGGGGATCACGTTGCAATGGTGGATCTGGGAGAAGCCCAGGCGCTGGAACTCACGTTCCAGGGCGCGCGCATTGGCGAAGTCGGGGCCGATGGGGTGCGGGTCCGAGCCGCAGGGGCAGGGCTGTGTGTCGTCGAGCGAATTCGAATTGCCGATGCGGGCGAACAGGATCACGCTGTCGCGGGTCACCGGAATCCATTGGTTCAGCAAGCGGATATTGCGGCTGTTGCAGGCGGTCTGGGGGATTTCCGGAAGCAGCAGGCAATCGACCGAGCCCTTTCGCAGTTCTGCGTCCTCCAGCGGCGCCGGCAGGTCGCGGATCCGTCGTTTCATCGCTTCGGGCAGCTTGCGGTGGGCGTCGGCCAGCGAGTCGCTGGACGGGCAGGTCGCGACGATGATGCGGTTGCTGTGCTCCAGCAGCACGGGCCAGGAGGCGCCGGGCGACTGTGAGACTTCCAGCATCAGGATCGGCTCCTCGGCCATGCGCAGGGCCAGGCGCAGCAGACGCTTTTCCCGCCACTGGCGAATCCGCCGGCATAGCCCGCGACCGGACGAGCTGCCGGCCAGGGCATCGTGCTGGTGTCGGGAAGAAGGGGTGAACAGGCGCTGGGGATCGTTCATGGGCGTCGACTCGTCAGTTACAGCCCATTGTCGAATCGCGCGATCAAGGTCTCGTCAAGGACATGTGAAAAAGACGTAGAGAGGGATTTTTCGTGCGCCGTTGCCTTGATATTCAGGTGAACGGTTCCGGATCGTGGGCAATTCACGAATCCCGCAGCTTAATTTGACGATTTCTTTTCCTTCTACCTTGTAGTGTCCCGCCCGGGTGCCGGTACCGGCGCCGACTTGCGCAGCGTTGTGCTGCGCAGGAAAGACTTCTACAAGGACACCCCATGCAACTCTTCCGCTCGGCTCCGACGCGCTTCCTGGCGCTGGTCGCCTTGCTCTGGCTGATCGTCTTCTTCCTGACCCGATTGGCCCTCCTGGTCGGCCATCTGCCCGAGGTGGGCACGGCCCATGTGGCGGTATTCGCCATTGGCCTGCTCTACGACCTCAGCTTCCTGGTCTACGCCCTGTTGCCGATGGGTGTGGTCCTCCTGCTGATGCCCGCGCGGGTCTGGCGCAGCGCCAGTTGGCGCTGGCTGCTGGCGGCGATGCTGTTCACCAGCGTCTACGTGATGCTCTTCACGGCGGTGGCCGAGTGGCTGTTCTGGGACGAGTTCGGGGTGCGCTTCAACTTCATCGCAGTCGACTACCTGGTGTATTCCGACGAGGTGCTGAACAACATCCTCGAGTCCTATCCCATCGGCCTGTTGCTGAGCATCCTGGCGCTGCTTTCGCTGGGCGTGACCCTCGCGCTGTTCAAGGTCCTGGGTCGCCTGCGTGACGCCGAGGTGCCGCCGCTGTCGCGCCGCCTGCTGGGTTGCGCCGGCCTGGTGGCGATGGCGCTGGCGGCCGGTGTCCTGGTCGACCAGGATGCCCCGCGCGGCCAGGATGGCAATACCTACGCCCGCGAGCTGGCGAGCAACGGGCCGTACCAGTTCTTCGCCGCGTTCCGAAACAACGAGCTGGACTATCCGCAGTTCTACGCGACCCTGCCGCCCGAGCAGGTCACGCAGCGCATCCGTTCGGAACTGGCCGAGCCCAATGCGCGCTTCACCGGCACCGGGCCGATGGACATCCGCCGCAGTATCGCCAGCGAAGGTGCGCCCAAGCGCTACAACATCGTCCTGGTGACCATCGAGAGCCTGAGCGCCAAGTACCTGGGCAGCAACGGCGACGAGCGCGACCTGACCCCGAACCTGGACGAGCTGCGTCGCAACAGCCTTTACTTCAACAACTTCTATGCCACCGGCACCCGCACCGACCGTGGCCTGGAGGCCATCACCCTGTCGATTCCGCCCACGCCGGGGCGCTCCATCGTCAAGCGTGTCGGTCGCGAGAGCGGTTTCGCCAGCCTGGGCCAGCAGTTGAAGAACGTCGGCTATGACGCCGTTTTCCTGTACGGCGGCCGCGGTTACTTCGACAACATGAACGCCTTCTTCGGCGGCAACGGCTACCGCATCGTCGACCAGTCCAGCGTCGCGGAGTCGGATATCCACTTCAAGAACGCCTGGGGCATGAGCGACGAGGATCTCTACGCCCAGGCGATCAAGGTGGCGGACGAGGATCACGCGCGCCAGCAGCCCTTCCTGCTGCAACTGATGACCACCTCGAACCACCGCCCGTACACATACCCGGACGGCCGTATCGACATCCCCTCGGGCGAAGGGCGTGACGGTGCGGTGAAGTACACCGACTACGCCATCGGCCAGTTCCTCAAGGCGGTGAAGGGCAAGCCGTGGTTCGACAACACGCTGTTCGTGTTCGTCGCCGACCACACCGCGGGCAGCGCCGGCAAGGAAGACCTGCCGGTGGCGAACTACCAGATTCCGCTGTTCATCTACGCGCCCAAGCTGCTGCCGGCCGGCGAGCGTGCGGAACTGGCGAGCCAGCTGGACCTGGCGCCGAGCCTGCTGTCGATCCTCAACCTGAGCTACACCTCGACCTTCTACGGGCGCAACCTGATGGTCCCGAACGCCTTGCCGCCGCGCGTGGTCATCGGCAACTACCAGCACCTGGGCCTGTTCGATGGCCGCGACCTGGCGATCCTCAGCCCGCGCGGCGAACTGCGCCGGCACAACCAGGCCCTGGGGGCGAGCACGGAAGTGCCGGCACAGGCGGACGATCCGCTGGTGGCGCGGGCGATCAGCTACTACCAGTCGGCGAGCCATGGGTTCAGTCATCACCTGCTGGATTGGAAGCCGGCGGCGGGGCAGTGACCACGACGACATTGCGTTCCGCGCAGCGCCGTTGATTTTCCTCCCAGAGGAAAGCTTTGGGCTCGACTCGCTTTCACAGGGAGTCGAGCTGCCCTGCATCGGAAACGCACTCTCCCGATCCTCGGGCATCCCCGCGGTGGCACGGCCGGGCATGATGCCAGGCTGGTGCGCCGGCACGAACTGACCTTCGATCCGTCTCTCACGGGTCTTTGACTGGCCCGAAAAAACGGTCAGTCAGCCGCCTTTCCGCCTTTTTTGCGGCATGAAGCCGAACAGCCTTCGATTATCTTTTGTACGTGTGTACAGAAATCTCTTGCGCGCGCCGATTTTTGTCGCTAATAATCTGTACGACTGTCCAAAATCAATCCGACAGAGAGCGCTTTGGCAGCCGCATTGAGGCGATAACAACCATCATAAGACCGCAGGTGCAACTTCGTCCTATGCCTGTACGGTCGTACAAAAACAAGTGTCTTGCGAGGTGTGGGATGAAGGAAAAGCAACCTGGGGAGCCATCCTCCGGCGTAACCCGTCGTGACCTGGTGAAAGGGACGATGGGGCTTTTGTGGGCCGGCGTGTTGCTGGGCGGCTTGCCGCTGCCGGCATTCGCCGAGCCGAAGAAGGGCGGGCGACTGGTATTCGGTCTGGCCGGCGCGTCGACCACCGACAGCCTCGATCCGGGCCTGGCCGAAGACGACTTCATGATGCTGCTGAGCCAGGCGCTGCGCGGCAACCTGGTGGAGATCGACAGCAGCGGCAACGCCATTCCCGAACTGGCCGAGTCCTGGGAGTCCTCGCCGGACGCCAGGGTCTGGACCTTCAAGCTGCGCAGTGGCGTGCAGTTCCACAACGGCAAGCCCTTCGTCGCCGATGACGTGGTGGCCACGCTCGACTACCACCGCAAGGACGGCTCCAAGTCCCTGTCCAAATCGATCGTCTCGCAGATCGACGAAGTGAAGGCGGTCGATGACTCGACGGTGCGCGTCAGCCTCAAGGGCGGCAACGCCGACTTCCCCGTGCTGATGAGCGACTACCACCTGAGCATCCTGCCGCGTGGCGCTGACGGCCAGGTCGACTGGCGCTCCGGCGTGGGCACCGGCGGCTACATGCTCAAGGAGTACAACCCAGGCGTCCGTGCCTTTGTAGTGCGCAACCCCAACTACTGGAAACCGGGCCGGGCGCACGTCGAGGAGGCAGAGCTGATCGCCATCGCCGACTCCGTGGCACGGCAGAACGCGCTGCTCACCGGTAAGGTCAACGTCATCAACCGCGTGGAGATCAAGACCCTGTCGCTGCTGCAGCGCAGCAACAAGGTGAAGATCGCCGAGGTCACCGGCCTGAACCACGCGACCATGCCGATGATCGCCAAGGTCAGCCCGTTCCAGGACAACAACGTGCGCCTGGCGCTCAAGCACGCGGTGGACCGCGAACAGTGGGTGAAGTCGATCCTGCGCGGCCACGGCAGCGTCGGCAACGACCACCCCATCGGGCGTCAGCAGAAGTACTTCAACAGCGAACTCGCCCAGCGCCAGTACGATCCCGACAAGGCGCGCTTCTACCTCAAGCAGGCCGGGCTGGACAGCCTGGACATCAGCATCAGCGCCGCCGACGCGGCCTTCGCCGGGGCAGTGGATGCCGGCGTGCTGTTTGAGGAAAGCGCGCGCAAGGCCGGCATCAACCTCAAGGTGGTGCGCGAATCCAACGACGGTTACTGGATCAACGTCTGGTCGAAGAAGCCCATGTGCATGTGCTACTGGACCGGCCGCGCCACGCCGGACTGGATCTTCAGCCAGATCTACGCCAGCGGCGCGTCCTGGGGTGACACCCAGTGGAACAACGAGCGCTTCGACAAGCTGATGCTGCAGGCCCGCTCCGAGCTCGACGAAGCCCGGCGCAAGGCCATCTACTGGGACATGCAGGCGATGCTGCACGACGAGGGCTCCACCGTGGTGCCGATGTTCATGAACCACATCATGGGCATGGGCAACGACGTGGTGACGTCGCCGACCGTGGCCGGCGACATGGCCCTGGACGGCATGCGCGCGATCGAGCGCTGGTCGCTGGCGTGAAGCGGGAGAACGGGATGAGCAACCTCGACTGGCATTCGGTCAGCGCGGACGACACGCGCAGCCTGCGCAACGTCTTCGGCACCTTCATGACCGGCGTCACCATCGTCACCACCCGCGAGGGCGACGGCACGCCGCGCGGCTTCACGGCGAACTCCTTCACATCGGTCTCGCTGAGCCCGGCGCTGGTGCTGGTGTGCATCGCCAAAAGCGCCGGCAGCCTGGCGGTCTTCAGCGCGGCCGAGCGCTTCGCCGTCAACATCCTCGGCGACTGGCAGCGCGACCTGTCGAACCGCTTCGCCGGGCGCTCGGCCGACAAGTTCGCTGGGGTCGAGCTGTTGTCCTGCGAGGCCGACGTGCCGTGCCTGGCCGACAGCCTTAGCGTGCTCAGCTGCCGGCGCCACAGCCTGGTGGAAGCGGGCGACCACGTGATCCTGATCGGCGAGGTGCAGCGCTACCGCAGCAGCGTGGGTAGCCCGCTGGGCTACTTCCGCGGCAGCTACATCGACTTCGCCGAAGGGGCCAAGGCCATCCAGGTGGAGCGCGGCAGTGCGCTCAAGGTCGGGTGCCTGATCGCCCGCGACAACGGTGTGCTGCTGGTGCGCGAGCCGGGCCAGGAGCACTGGAGCATCCCGGAGGTGTTCTGGCGGGCCGGGGTGAGCCAGAAGGCGGTCATCGATGAGGTCTTCCGCCGGGTCGGCCTGGTAGGCGAGGTGTCGTTCATCTACTCGATGTTCGAGGAGGCGGGCGACGACTTCACCCGCCTGGTCTTCCGCGCCGATGCCAGCGCCGAACTGGCGTTGTCCGGCGACGCCGGGCGGGAAGTGCGTGTCTTCCGTGCCGAGGACGAGCCCTGGCTGCTGGTCCGCGGCGACTACTGCATCAGCATGCTCCACCGCTTCTTCAGCGAGCGGCAGGCCGACAGCTTCGGCATCTACTGCGACACCGCCGATGGCGGACGAATTGCCGGCATCGCGGGCAAGCCCGTGCATTGGCTGGACTGGAAACACTAAGACCACCGAGTGGACAACAACATGGAATTCAACCATTTCCTCAGCTCCTACCTGCCCGATCCGGATGCCTCCGGCAAACAGCTCTACGAGCACATGGTCGAGCAGGCCGTGGTGGCGGAAGAGGTCGGCTATGCCGGCATTTCCATCCCCGAGCACCATCTGATCAATATCCTGCTGGTGCCCTCGCCGCTGCAGATGGCGGTGAAGATCGCCGCGGTCACCCGGCACATCGAACTGGCTACCTCCATCGCCGTGCTGCCGATCCGCGACATGCGGGTATTCGCCGGCGAAGTGGTGCAGGCCGATGCCCTGTGCGACGGCCGGCTGGTGCTGGGCGTGGGACGCGGCGCCTTCAAGTACGAGATCGAGATGCTCGGCGTGCCGATGAACGAGACCCGCGAGCGCTTCGACGAATCCCTGGCCGTGCTGCAGGCCCTGCTGACGCGCAAGGAAGTGAGCTGGGACGGCAAGTACTACCAGTTCGGCCCGCTGACCGTGATGCCGCGCCCCGAGCGGGAGATTCCGCTGGTAGTGGCGAGCATGGCGCCCGAGGGCATCCAGGCCTGCGCGCGCCAGGGCTTCTCGGTGCAGACCACGCCGCTGAGCGGCGACCACCAGATGCTGCTGGACCAGGTCAACGCCTTCCGCCGTGGCAACGCCGAGGCGAAAGCGAAATCCGCCAGGCGCGCCCGGCTGTCGCTGCAACGCGCGACCTATCTCGCCCGCGATGAAGCCGACGCCCGCGAGAAGCTGCAACTGGCCTACGAGTACTACCGCCGCTTCGACAACGTGTTCACCGGGCCGGGCATCGTCCATGGCGGTGGCATCGAAGCGCTGCCACGCCAGCAGTCCATCGAGGAGCTGGGCAGGAACCTGCTGATCTGCACCCGCGAGCAGATGATCGACCAGCTTTCCGCCTATGCCGAGGCCGGCATCGATGAAGTGATCATGACCGCCAATTTCGGCCAGTCCCAGGAAGACAGCCTGGACATGATGCGGCGCTTCGGCGAGCAGGTCATTCCGCACTTCAGTTCCCGCTCGAACCAACCCAACCTGAACAAGAGGACCGGCTGATGCCCCTGCTTACCGTAGAACTCTTCCCCGGACGTACCCCCGAAAAGAAGCGCGAGCTGATCCAGGCGCTGACCGACACCTACCTCCAGGTCTGCGGCGGCAAGGCCCAGGCGGTCACCATCCTGCTCAAGGAGGTGGATCAGGCCGACTGGGGCGTAGGCGGCCGCAGCTACGCAGAGATCATCGCAGAAGCAAAGGCCCAGGGCTGAGGAGGCGCGTGATGAGCAAGGCAATCGATTGCGCCTATGTAGTGGACGGGCAGGGACCCGCCCTGGTGATGGTGCACGGCATCGGCGCGCGCAAGACCGGCTGGGACAAGGTCACCGAGGCGCTGAAGGACAGCTTCACCTGCATCCGCTATGACCTGCGCGGCCACGGCGAATCGCCGCTGCCGACCGAGGAGTTCGGCCTGGAAGAACTGGTCGAGGACCTCGAAGCGCTGCGCGCGCGGCTGGGCATCGAGCAGATGCACATCATCGGCCACTCCCTCGGTGGGATGATCGGCCCCGCCTATGCGCACAAGTATCCGCAGCACGTGCTGAGCGTCGGGCTGCTGTCCACCGCGGCATTCCGCTCGCCGCAGGACAGCGAGAATGTGCGCAAGGTGGTCCGCGCCATGGAAGAAAAGGGCATTGGCCCGGTGCTGGATACCCTGACCCAGCGCTGGTTCACCGAGAGCTTCTGCGCGGCGCATCCGGAGGTCATCGAATGGCGCAAGCAGCAGGTGATGGACACGCCGGCCGAGGTGTTCCTCAACGTCTTCCACATCTACGCGGAGACCGAGATGGCGCCCTGGCTGCATGAAGTGAAGCAACCGTGCCTGGTGCTCACCGGCGAGTTCGACGGCGGCTGCAATCCGGGCCTGAACCGGCAGATCGCCGAGGCGTTGCCGCACTCGCAGCTGGTGGTACTGCCGGACCTCAAGCACGCCATCCTGATCGAAGCGAGCGACCAGGTGGTGCCCCACCTGAAAGCCTTCCTGGACAAGGCCTCGCACTAACACCTGCCGATACGCCGGAGGAGGGTGGGCACTGCCCAACCCTCCCCGTAACCGCCCAGAAACCGCCCAGAAACCAGAAAAACAACAACAACTGCCCAACCGATCAGCAGGTCGATACCATGGCTTTGATTTATCCCATTCTCTTGCGGCGCATTCTTCTCGGAGCCCTGACCCTGTTGGGCGTCTCCGCACTCATCTTCGCGGCGGTGCAGCTGCTGCCCGGCGACATGGCGCAGAAGCTGCTCGGCCAGTCCGCCACGCCCGAGGCGCTGCATGCCCTGCGTCACGAGCTGGGGCTGGACCAGCCCGCGCTGAGCCGCTACCTGCACTGGCTGCTGGGCAGCCTGCAGGGCGACTTCGGCACCTCGCTGTCCAACGGCCGGGCGGTGTCCGAACTGATTGGCCAGCGCCTGCTGAACACGCTGTTCCTGGCTGGCTACACGGCACTGATCGCGGTGCCGCTGGCGCTGCTGCTGGGGCTGTTCGCGGCGCTCTACAAGGATTCGATCTATGACCGGGTGGTGAACATCGTCTCCCTGGCGGCGGTGTCGCTGCCGGAGTTCTTCATCGGCTACATCCTGATCCTCTGGTTGGCGGTGAAGCACCCGCTGTTTCCTTCCATCGCCGACGTACCGGCCTCGGCGAGCCTGCTCGACCACCTGCAGGCGGCCTTCCTGCCGGCGCTGACGCTGACCCTGGTGATCACCGCCCACATGATGCGCATGACGCGCATCGCGGTGCTCGACCTGCTGCAGCTGCCCTACATCGAGATGGCCCGGCTCAAGGGCCTGTCGCGGCTGAAGATCGTCCTGCGCCATGCGTTGCCCAACGCCTGGGCGCCCATCGTCAATGTCATCGCGGTGAACCTCGCGTACCTGATCACCGGCGTGGTGGTGGTCGAGGTGGTGTTCGTCTACCCCGGCCTCGGGCAACTGATGGTGGACTCGGTGATCAAGCGCGACGTCATGGTGGTCCAGGCTTGTTGCTGCATCTTCGCGGTGGTCTATATCGGCATCAATCTGCTCGCCGACGTGCTGTCCATCGTTACCAATCCGCGCCTGCTGCATCGCCAGTGAGAACGAGCCGATGAATGCCTTGATCGCAACCTTCAAGCAGATGACCTGGACCGCCCGCATCGGCCTGCTGATCATCCTTTTCTACACCTTCCTCGCGCTGTTCGGCCCGCTGGTGGCACCCTTCGGCGAGACCGAGATCGTCGGCGGCGAATACGACCCCTGGAGTGCGCAGCACTGGCTGGGCACCGATGCCCTGGGGCGCGACATGCTCTCGCGGGTGATCTTCGCCGCGCGCAACACCATCGGCATCGCGCTGCTGTCCACCGCGCTGGCCTTCTTCATCGGCGGTTCGCTGGGGCTGATCGCCGCTGCCATGGGTGGCTGGGTGGACAGCGCACTGTCACGCCTGGTGGATGTGCTGATGGCGGTGCCGCAACTGATCTGCGCGCTGCTGTTGCTGACCATCTTCGGCACCAGCATCGCCAACCTGGTGTTCGTCATCGCCCTGGTGGACGCCACGCGCATCTTCCGCCTGGCGCGCTCGGTGTCGCTCAACGTGGTGGTGACCGACTACATGGAAGTTGCCCGGCTGCGCGGCGAAGGGCTGTTCTGGCTGGTGGCGGTGGAACTGCTGCCCAACGTGCGGGCACCGCTGGTGGCGGAATTCGGCCTGCGCTTCTGCTTCGTGTTCCTGACCATTTCCTCGCTGTCGTTCCTCGGCCTGGGGCTGCAACCGCCGCTGGCGGACTGGGGCAGCATGGTCCGCGAGAACGCCTCGCTGATTTCCTTCGGCGACCTGACGCCATTGATCCCCGCCGCCGCCATCGGCGTGCTGGCGATCGCCGTCAACTTCGTTGCCGACTGGTTCCTCGCCCAGCGGCGATGACCGTCCTGCCCACGTATTGTCCGAGGACACGCAGCATGAGCGAACCCCTACTGAAGATTACCGGCCTGCGCATCGAAGCCGGCGGCGCGGACGGCTGGAGCGAGATCGTCCACGGCATCGACCTGCAATTGCAGCGCGGCAGGATACTCGGCCTGGTCGGCGAGTCCGGCGCCGGCAAGTCCACCATCGGCCTCGCCGCCATGGGCTACACCCGCGACGGCTGCCGCATCAGCGGCGGCGAGATCCTCTTCGACGGCATCGACCTGCGCCAGGTGCCCGAAGCGCAGCATCGCGAGCTGCTCGGGGCGCGCATCGCCTATGTGGCGCAGTCCGCGGCGGCGAGCTTCAACCCGGCGCACCGGCTGATCGACCAGCACTGCGAGAGCGCCCTGGAGCACGGCCTGGCGCCCCGCGAACAGGCGCGCCGGGATGCGGTGGAACTGTACCGGAAGATTTCCCTGCCTGAGCCCGAGTCGATCGGCGAGCGCTATCCGCACCAGGTGTCAGGCGGCCAGTTGCAGCGGATCATGACGGCCATGGCGATGTCCTGCCGGCCGGACCTGATCATCTTCGACGAACCGACCACGGCACTGGACGTCACCACGCAGATCGACGTCCTGCTGACCATCCGCGAGCTGGTCCGCGAGTTCCAGGTGGCGGCCATCTACATCTCCCACGACCTCGCCGTGGTGGCGCAGATGGCCGACGAGGTGATGGTGCTCAAGGATGGCCACATGGTCGAACGCGGCGACAAGCGCCGGGTGATCGCCGAGCCGCAGGCGGACTACACCCGCTCGCTGTGGGCGGTACGCAACCTCGCGTGTGAGGCGCGTCCGCCGGTGGCCGCCGACCAGCAACCGCTGCTGGAACTGCGCGGCGTCCGCGCCGGCTACGGCAATAAACAGGTGCTCGACGACGTGTCGCTGAAGGTCTTTCCGGGGCGCACGCTGGCCATCGTCGGCGAGTCCGGCTCGGGCAAGTCGACGCTGGGGCGCTGCATCACCGGGGCCTTGCCCAGCCGCGAGGGCTGCATCCTGTTCCAGGGCAGGCCGCTTGCGGGGCATTACGCCAAGCGCAGCCGGGACGAGCTGCGTTCGATCCAGATGATCTACCAGATGGCTGACACCGCGCTGAACCCGCGCCACCGCATCGGTGACATCGTCGGGCGGCCGCTGCAGTTCTACGGCGGCCTGAGTGCCGCGCGACGGGAGGAGCGGACTCGCGAATTGCTCGATGCCGTGGGCCTGGAACCCGGCCGCTTCATGGCGCGGCGGCCGGGCGAATTGTCCGGCGGGCAGAAACAGCGGGTGGGCATTGCCCGCGCCCTGGCGGCGGACCCGGCAGTGATCGTCTGCGACGAGATCACCAGCGCCCTCGACCAGCTTGTCGCGGAGGGAATCCTGCGGCTGATCGACGACCTCAAGCAGCGCCTGGGCATCACCTACCTGTTCATCACCCATGACCTGTCGGTGGTGAAGTCCATCGCCGACGACGTGCTGGTGCTCAAGGCTGGCCGCGTCGTCGATTTTGGCGACAAGCAACGGGTGTTCACGCCGCCGTGCGACAGCTACGTCACGCGCCTGCTCGACAGCATGCCGCAGATGGACCCGGACTGGCTCGACGGCCTGTCGCAACGGGGCGTGGCCTGAACTCATTTCCGCTCAAGGAGCAAACCCATGACCGCAACAACCCTGCAGGACTGGAGCGAGCGCGCTGCAACGCTCGCCATCGAAGGTCGCTGCTTCATCGACGGTGACTACTGCAGCGCGCAGGACCTGCGCACCTTCGACAAGGCCAGCCCGCTCGACGGGCGCCGCCTGGCGGCCATAGCCCGTGGTGGCGCAGCTGACGTCGAGCGCGCCGTGGCCAGCGCGCGCCGGGCATTCGAGGCCGGGCACTGGTCGCGCATGGCACCGGTGCAGCGCAAGCGCATCCTGATCCGCTTCGCCGATCTGCTGGAAAGCCACGCCGAGGAGCTGGCGCTGCTGGAAACCCTCGACATGGGCAAGCCCATCGCCCATTCCCTGGCCACCGACGTGCCCGGCGCGGCCAACGCCATTCGCTGGTCCGCCGAGGCCATCGACAAGGTCTACGGCGAGATCGCCGCCACCGCCGAGGACCAGCTGGGCCTGGTCACCCGCGAAGCCGTGGGCGTGGTCGGCGTGATAGTGCCGTGGAACTTCCCGTTGCTGATGGCCAGCTGGAAGCTCGGCCCGGCGCTGGCGTGCGGCAACTCCGTGGTGCTCAAGCCGTCCGAGCGCTCGCCACTGACGGCTATCCGTATCGCTCGGCTGGCCTGCGAGGCGGGCATCCCCGAAGGTGTGCTGAACGTGGTGCCGGGCTATGGCGCCGAGGCCGGCGACGCCCTGTCGCGGCACATGGACGTCGACGCCATCGCCTTCACCGGCTCCACCGGCGTGGCCAAGCGCCTGATGGTCGCCGCCGGGCAGTCCAACCTCAAGCGCGTGTGGACCGAGGCCGGTGGCAAGAGCCCGAACATCGTCTTCGCCGATGCGCCCGACCTGCGCGCGGCGGCTATCAGTGCCGCCTCCGCCATCGCCTACAACCAGGGCCAGGTCTGCACTGCCGGTTCGCGCTTGCTGGTGCAGGAGTCGGTGCGCGAAGAGTTCCTCGAGCATCTGCGTGAAGCACTGGCCGCGTGGACGCCGAACGACGCCCTTGATCCGACCAGCCGCTATGGCGCGTTGGTCGACAGCCAGCATCTGCAATTGGTGCAGGGCTACATTGCCAGCGGCCTGGAGGAGGGCGCCCGGCTGGTGGCCGGCAGCGGCGAAAGCGAGGGTTGCTACCTGGCGCCGGTAGTCTTCGATGGCGTGCGTAACGACATGCGCATCGCCCGCGAGGAAATCTTCGGCGCCGTACTTTCGGTCATCAGCTTCAAGGATGCCGAGGAAGCGGTGGCCATTGCCAACGACACGCCCTACGGCCTGGCGGCGGCCTTGTGGACGTCCAACCTGTCCCGCGCGCACCAGGTTTCGCGTGCGCTGCGGGCTGGCTCGGTGTGGGTCAACCAGTACTCGGGCGGCGACATGACCGCGCCCTTCGGTGGTTTCAAGCAGTCCGGCAACGGGCGGGACCGGTCGCTGCACGCCTTCGACAAATACACCGAACTCAAGGCGACCTGGATCAGGCTCTGAATGAAGTAACTTTTGACCATGACGGACGCGGGGCGGAATAATCCGCCCCAACTGCCAACCTTGGAATCGGCACGCCATGTCACAACAGAAGGTGGCGCAGCAGAAAGCGGCGCAACAGAAAACGAAAAAGGTCTACGACCCTGAATTGCGCCGCGAGGAGATCATCAAGGCTGCCTTTCTCTGCCTGAGCGAAGAGGGCTACGCCAAGCTGTCCGCGCGTAAGGTGGCGGCGCGTGCCGAGATGGCGCTGGGGCACATCAGCTACCACTTCAAGGACATGAACGAGCTGCTGGTGGAGGCCTACAAGTACGCCTCGCACCAGCTCTACGAAGCTACCCGTGCGGGGCTGGTGGCCGAGCCGCGCACGTCCATGGCGCAGCTGGAAGTGTTCCTGCGCAGTGGCTTCACCAGCACTTTCCTCGACCGCAGCTACTTGTCGGTGCGCATCGACCTGTGGTCCGCCTCGCTGTTCCAGGAAGACATCGCAGATACCGAGCGCAAGCTCTACGCCATCTACCGCGAACGCCTGGTGGAAATCCTGCGCAGGATTGCCGAGGAGCGCGAGGTGGGCGCCGAGCGTATCGAGAAGTCGGCGGACGCCATCATGGCCATGCTCGATGGCTTGTGGCTGGACTGGCAGCGTCGGCGCAACATGAAGGCCATCGAGCATGGCATCAGTGCCTGTCTCGATCTGGTGGCGTTCTACATGCCCGAACCCGGGCGCTGAAGCACCGCGCGGGGAGCGCCTGTTCGGCTACGCGGCAGACGACTCGAACCGCCCCTCAGTGAATCGTCGGGAAGCGCGCCTTGACCAGTTCCTGGGCCTGCCAGGTCATCTGGTCCAGCAGGCGATCGCGTTTCTGCTCGGCCTCGCGCATCGCCTTGCTGCCCTTCTGCTTCACCAGATAGGTGTGGATCTGCCGCACTTCCTTGGACTGGTAGATCGGCGCGAGATCCTGCACCGCGACCATGCCGTCGGAACGCTGGTCGCGGGTGTTCAGCAGCACGTGCGGCCCCTGCGCCGCCAGGACGCGGAAGCCCATCGCCTCGAAGACCGGCACCTTGCCCGCCGCGCAGGCCAGTTCCGCGTGGGGGCGATGCTCGAGCATCTTCTGCAGCATGGCGCGGGCGATACCGCGCCGGCGGTGGCTGGCCTGGACGGCGAGGTAGGCCAGGGTGCAGGCCTCGGCGTCATCCGCGCTCGGCAGGTAGAGGGCAAAGCCGAGCACCTGCGACGGGTCTTCATCATCCAGGGCGAGGATCAGCCGCGCCGGGCTCTGCGCCGAACCGTCCATGGCCTGCAGGTACAGGTGCACCTCAAAGCCGATCACGTACTGGTACAGCTGGAACAGCGGGTTGCTCGGGGTCAGAGGCACCGGGCTGATGTCGCTGAAATAGTCCACCACCATCTGCAGCACCTGGCTTTTCAGGGATTCGGGGGGCGAGGTGTCGAGGTTTACGAGGGTGAACATCTGAAGCTGGCTCCGGGCTTGGCCGATGCGGGGGAGTCGGTGTGGGCGCCATTGTAACCTCCCCGGCGCCCATCGATTCATCCTGCGAGAGCGGGGCTCAACCCTCCCAGCCGCCGCCGAGGGGCTTGTACAGGGTCACTGCTGCGGCGCACCGGCACCCAGGCGTCGAGATGGAGCTGGATGCGCGCACCTTCAACGCGCGCTACCAGGGCATCGCGCTGGTGGAGTTGCGCATGCTCGCCGGACTGGCCGCGCGCCTTGTTTTTTGGCGATTCCGGTCAATGCTCTATCAGCCCGCCAGCGTTCCCGGCGGGCAGGCTGCCGAGCGAGCTTCCCCTTGGCTTGATATGTGTCAACGGGGTTTCGTTCCGGCCAAGCACACTGGGTCCGTTCGGCCGAGGGCGCCGCGGGCATTCGCTCCCTGCGATCCCCGGCCCTGTGCACCCATGGCGCATTCCAAGCGAGGAGAAACAACGATGGCAATGATGAAAGCGGCGATCTTCGTGGAACCGGGGCGAATCGAGCTGGCGGACAAACCCATCCCCGAGGTCGGCCCCAACGACGCGCTGATCCGCATCACCACGACCACCATCTGCGGCACTGACGTGCACATCCTCAAGGGCGAGTACCCTGTGGTCAGGGGGCTGACCGTCGGGCATGAACCGGTCGGCGTGATCGAGAAGCTCGGCAGCGCGGTCAAGGGCTACCGCGAAGGCCAGCGGGTCATTGCCGGTGCGATCTGCCCGAACTTCAATTCCTATGCCGCGCAGGATGGCGTGCCTTCGCAGGATGGCAGCTACCTCGTCGAGAGCGGCCGCTGCGCCTGCCACGGCTACAAGGCCACCGCCGGCTGGCGCTTCGGCAATCTGATCGACGGTACCCAGGCCGAGTACGTCCTGGTGCCCGATGCCGAAGGCAACCTCGCGCCGATCCCGGACAGCCTCACCGACGAACAGGTGCTGATGTGCCCCGACATCATGTCCACCGGCTTCAAGGGCGCCGAGAACGCCAATATCCGTATCGGCGACACCGTGGTGGTCTTCGCCCAGGGGCCGATCGGGCTGTGCGCCACCGCTGGCGCCCGCCTGCTGGGTGCCTCGACCATCATCGCGGTGGATGGCAACGCACACCGGCTGGATATCTCCCGCAGCATGGGGGCCGACGTCACCCTGGACTTCACGAAGTGCGACGTGGTGGAAGAGGTGATGAAGCTCACCGGTGGCCGCGGCGCCGATTCGTCCATCGAATGCCTGGGGCTGCCGAGCACGTTCGAGCAGGCGATGAAAGTGCTCAAGCCGGGCGGGACGCTGTCGAGCCTGGGGGTTTACTCCAGCGATGTGCACATCCCGCTCTCGGCCTTCGCCGCCGGCCTGGGTGACCATCGCATCAATACCGCCCTGTGCCCTGGCGGTAAGGAGCGTATGCGCCGCCTGATGAGCATCATCGAGTCGAACCGCGCCGACTTCGGCTCGCTGGTGACGCACCACTATGCGCTCGACGACATCGTCAACGCCTACGACCTGTTCGCCCATCAGCGCGACGGCGTGCTGAAGATCGCTATCAAGCCCTGAGGCTTCGCAAGGAGTGATCTGCTGCCGGCAGGCAGCAGATCATTTCCCGCAGTGCGGCCGCCGTCAGCGTTGGCTCCGCCTGATTGCGCCGGACGGGAGATATCCAGTCCAGAGTTGTTGAGAGCGATGATCACTGGACGGTCGCGCTCAACGGCAGCAGCCTGTCCGACAAGTCGTACTACCAGAGCGTGGGCGCCGTCTCCTGAGGCAATTTCCACGGTGACCGCGCTGCTTCTTGGCGACCCTTCTGCGCTGTGCCTGGATGGGGGCGCCAAATTGGGGCTGAACTCCCCTCAGCTGCGCCAGTCCACTGCCAAAGAGTCTCTGGAGGCAGGGATGAAAAGACGCTACAGCGTACCCATGCTGAGCATCCTGGCGGTCCTGCTCGTGCTGCTGATCGCGCACATCGCCTTGCCCTATGTGATCCGTGATTACCTCAACGGCAAGCTGGATCGCATGGGCGATTACCACGGTCAGATCACCGACGTGGACTTGGCGCTTTGGCGTGGTGCCTATCGGATCAACGGCCTGAAGATCGTCAAGGTCAACGGCCGGGTGCCGGTACCGCTACTTGACGCACCGGTGATCGATCTGTCGGTGAGCTGGCACGCGCTGTGGTATGACCATGGCATCGTTGCGCGGGTAGTATTCCTGCGGCCGGAGCTGAATTTCGTCGACGGCGGCGACAAGCAGAGTTCCCAGAGTGGTGCCGGTACCGACTGGCGGGAACAGTTGAACAAGCTGCTGCCCATCACCCTGGATGAAATGCGCATCGACGACGGCCGCATTCATTTTCGCAACTACCATTCCAAACCGCCGGTGCACCTGACAACCAGTGCAGTGCAGGCGAGTTTGTACAACCTCACCAATGTGGCGGACGAGAAAGGCGAGCGGGTGGCACGCTTCGACGGCCACGCACAGCTGTTCGGCCAGGCACCTGTGGAAGTGCAGGCGGCATTCGACCCGTTCGAGAACTTCGAGGATTTCGAACTGCGCCTGCGCGCCAGTGACGTGGATTTGCGGCGAGTGAATGACTTCGCCTCGGCATACGGCAAATTCGACTTCAACCGTGGCCACGGCACGCTGGTAATTGAAGCCCGGGCGAACAAGGGGCAGCTCAGTGGTTACATCAAGCCTCTGCTGCGTGACGTCGACGTCTTCAACTGGCAGCAGGACGTGGAAGAGAAGGACAAGGGCGTGTTCCGCTCTATCTGGGAAGCCCTGGTCGGGGGTGGCGAAAGTGTGCTGAAGAACCAGCGCAAGGATCAGTTCGCGACCCGCGTTGATCTCAGCGGTAACGTCCACCGCCAGGACGTCAGCGCCTTCCAGGCCTTCCTCGGCATTCTGCGCAATGCCTTCATCGAGGCCTTCAATGCGCGCTACGAGCGCAATGCTCCGGACGAATGAAGGCGCCACCCGTTCGCCAACCAACTTGCGCTTCCCGCCGATTGTTGACCCGATGAGAGACGACTGGCGATTGCAGACGACCATGTCGGCGAGTTGCCCCGACATGGCCGCCGGCAGTTTTGTCAGGTCATGGGCTGTGAGTAGAAAAGGGGACAGGTTTATTTCTCCACCCTAAAGGCCCCCTTTTGGCCGATTGCTGCCATTGGTGATAGGTGGCTACCGACTCATCGTGTGTAGGGTTCCTGTCTCCGTGGCTGGAAGTCCTTGAACCCTGCATCCTCAGGGCGCGGTTTCTCGTTTCTGAGGTAGTCTGTCTTCCCAACCGGATCGCCCGATAGTGCATGGAGGCAAAGGGAAGATGTCTGAAACATCCATCAACCTGCGAGTACAGTTCCGCGAAGAGTCTGTTGCGCTAAAGGTATTGGAGGCCCTTGTAACAGCGGCCGCTGCGCACGGCCATGACTTGTCGGCGGCCCTGGCTTCCATAACGCCACAAGAAGCAAGCGGGGCCGGCCAGGCGATTGACATCGAACGCTTGGAGCGCGAGGGAGCCTCTCTTGCGATTGCGGGATACGCCGGAAGGATCGACCCGCCTCTGTGGTTGATTCCCGCCCTGGTGCACCTCGGGGCTACGCGGACAGTGCTAAGTGAATCTGCCGATGACGGTGGCGCGCAGTATCACTTCATCGGCCTAAAGAAAGTGTCCAGAAAGGCCTTTGAAGCGAGCGCCGCACTGATGACGAAGCCTCCGCTAAAGCCATCGCCCGATCTATTCCTGCCCGAGGGCCGGGTATCGGTTAGAGCCACGTTGCTCAGCCATGAGTGGAGGGAGGCCCGATTCGAGCGCTATTGCGTCATGAGGATGCAGGCCGAAGATGGGCGGCATTTTATCTACAAGGGGACATCAGCCCTGACGGCGATGACAGCGGATGACCATGAGAGAACCTGCACATTTTCCGCCGTGTTCGAGCCAGGCGAGTATGACGGTCAATGTGTTTCGTTCGCTCAGCGGCCCACCAAGGTGCAGCTCGGAAGCATAGCTCCAGCAAAGGTGAGGAAAATCCCTTTCACTGGCCGTAACCAGGCATTTATGGCGGATGTCTTCGGCCCCTTGATCACGCATTACTTCGATGAACTGGGGGGCAAGCCTGATGCCTTCATTCAAAGAATGGGAGCTGCGTCGATTCTGGGAATGGGCTTTACGGAACTTCTTGAGTTGCTGAGTAGAGTCCAGGCCTACTCCTTCGACGGCTTCGGTCACTGCATCTCGCTGTCGAATGGCAACCGTGAGTCCTTTGAGATCTACACGGTCGGCAATGTGGCAATAGATCTGGAAGCTGCACGCCGGCATTTGAATTCCATGAACGTCTCCGCTACCTATCGGGACGACAGCGAACACACCTACACGCTGTTTTGGGCGCAAGAGGGAACGCGCGTGCGATTCAAGGTATGGGCTCGTGGGTTCGAATGCTTCCTGGATCGAGGGACAGTTGTGCTCTGATTCGGCGGGGGTTGGCAGCTACCGACCCAAAGCGGACGTCTCACGCGCAAACCAGGATGCCCCGACGCGCGTTCACATTAAGAGCTTTGATCTACACGTAGAACTCAGACGCCAGTACTGCCTCTAGCTCTAAGTGCTTGTAGAGGAGCTATTTGCGTTCCATCTCGACTTGAACCAAACGGTCATCAATGAAATGCAGCTTCCGGTAAACGCCCCCAGAAGGGCCATATGTCCAGAACTCTAGCTTCGCTGCCCCCTTTTCAGGAACGCCATTCACCCTCAGCTTGGGCTGCCAGACCTCCTTTGAGTTTGGTGGACCGCACTTTTCCAGCACTTGCTGCATAGTGTCACCTTCCGCAACGATGGAGGTTCCACATCGCATGGATGATGCTTCTGAAGAGGTAGAGAGGGCCAGAAGCATCCATGCAAGACCAATGATGTGCCTACCTTTCACCATGAACCCCAAAAATCTGAATTGAATGCACTTAGTTGCAATATCCTCTTTTAGCCAAGTGCTGCCATCGACGACGGGCACCTTCCGACCCAACGCTGACGCTCACGATAGGTGATCATTGGACGGCACATTGTGGTTGATGGCTGTTTTTGGCAGAGGGCCAGTAACTTGCCTTGCAGCGCTCAACATTGAGCAGACGTTCCAGAACAACAACAAATCAGGGATTAGAGATGAATCACTGTTACAAGACCGTCTACAACACCAGCCTCGGCGTCTGGCAGGCTGTTTCGGAGCTCGCCCGCGGGCACGCCAAGGCGGGGCGCGGACTGCCCCTGGCGCTGGCCGCGACGCTCGGCCTGGCCTGGACCGGCGCCTGGGCCGACAGCCTGACGACCACCTATGCCGGCGGTAACAGCCAGAACGGCAACATGTTCGATATCACCTCCAGCAACGGCGCCCACCTGACGTCGTTACAGGTGAGCCTGCTCAATGGCGGCACCACGGACTACGAGATCTACTACCGTCTGGGCACCTGGGTCGGCAGCCAGAACACCGCCTCCGACTGGACCCTGTTGCAGACCGGCACCGTCACTGGCAACGCGAGCGTGGCCAGTGACGTGATCGACCTGACCAACCCGCTGTCGCTGGACGCCGGGCAGACCTACAGCCTGTACGTAGTACTGCCCAGTACTGCCTATCTCTCCTACACCAACGGCAGCGCTGTCGGCGCCGTCGGCGCCACCGATGGCAACCTGACGGTGTACGTCGGTGTCGGCAGCGCCTATCTGTTCGGCACCACCTACTCCCCGCGGCTGTGGAACGGCACGCTCTACTACAACAGCAATATCTACTGGCAGGGCCAGAGCAGTTCGCTGTGGAGCGACACCAACTGGAGCAGCGACTCGGCGGGCAATACCAGCAGTTCGCTGAGCGGCGGTGAGTACGTGGTGTTCGGTGGCAGCGGCACCCAGCCGATCGACACCGTACTCGATCAGGACTACAGCATTGCCAACCTGGACGTGACCACGGCGGCGGACGTGACCATCGCCGGCAACAACACCCTCACCCTGGACAGCACCGCCAGCCAGGCGGTGAATGTCGAAAGTGGTGCCGGCAAGCTGACCATCGCCGCCAATCTGCAATTGCTCGGCAATGCCAATACCTTCACCGTCGATAACCAGGCCGGCATGGAAGTCTCCGGCACCATCGATTCGCAGATCGGCCTGGTCAAGAATGGCAGCGGCACGCTGATTCTCAGCGGCGAAAACAGCTACAGCGGCGGCACCACAATCAGCGCCGGCACCCTGCAGATCGGCAACGGCGGCACCAGCGGCAGCATCAGCGGCGATATCGTCAATGATGCCGCGCTGGTCTTCGACCGCGCCGATGCCGTGACCTATTCCGGGGCCATCAGCGGCAGCGGCAGCCTGACCCAGAACGGCGCGGGCAGCCTGATTCTCAGCGGCGACAACAGCTACAGCGGCGGCACCACGATCAGCGCCGGCACTCTGCAGATCGGCGACGGCGGCACCACGGGCAGCCTGACCGGCGATATCGTCAACGATGCCGCGCTGGTCTTCTACCGCTCAGACGACACCACCTATGCCGGGGCAATCAACGGTAGCGGCAGCCTGACCCAGAACGGCGCGGGCAGCCTGATCCTCACCGGCAACAACAGCTATAGCGGCGGTACCAGCATCAGTGCCGGCACCCTGCAGATCGGCGACGGCGGCACCAGCGGCAGCATCAGCGGCGATATCCTCGACAATGCCGCGCTGGTCTTCGACCGTGCAGACAACATCACCTACGYCGGCGCAGTCAGTGGCGGCGGCAGCCTGACCCAGAGCGGCGCGGGCAGCCTGATCCTTTCCGGCAACAACAGCTATAGCGGCGGTACCACCATCAGTGC
>NZ_LZDG02000023.1:0-16811 GCF_001672555.2 Pseudomonas sp. AU11447
CGTTGGCGTCCTGCTGCGTGGCACCAAGCGTGAAGACGTAGAGCGTGGCCAGGTTCTGGCCAAGCCGGGCACCATCAAGCCGCACACCAAGTTCGAGTGCGAAGTGTACGTGCTGTCCAAGGAAGAAGGTGGTCGTCACACCCCGTTCTTCAAGGGCTACCGTCCGCAGTTCTACTTCCGTACCACCGACGTAACCGGCAACTGCGAACTGCCGGAAGGCGTTGAGATGGTAATGCCGGGCGACAACGTGAAAATGGTTGTTACCCTGATCGCTCCGATCGCCATGGAAGATGGCCTGCGCTTCGCGATTCGCGAAGGCGGCCGTACCGTTGGTGCCGGCGTGGTTGCCAAGATCATCGAATAATCGATTGATCTTTCCCTATCAGGCCGGCATAATGGTCGGCCTGACTTTGTTCTAGGCCAGTAGCTCAATTGGCAGAGCGGCGGTCTCCAAAACCGCAGGTTGGGGGTTCGATTCCCTCCTGGCCTGCCAGATTTCTCAAGATCTGGCACTTCTTTAAACGGGATTCCTAGCAGATGAATGCGAAGGTAGAAGCCAAAGAGTCGCGTCTTGATCTCTTGAAGTGGCTTGTGGTTGCGGTGCTGGTGGTGGTGGCTGTGGTTGCCAACCAGTATTACTCCACGCAACCGATCTTCTATCGCGTTCTCGGCATCCTCGTGATGGCGGCTGTTGCAGGTTTCATTGCGCTGCAAACCGTCAAGGGCCGTGCGTTCTTTACTTTGGCTAAAGAAGCTCGCGCCGAGATTCGCAAGGTTGTATGGCCGTCTCGTCAAGAGACAACTCAGACCACGCTGATCGTAGTGGCAGTAGTGCTGGTAATGGCGCTGGTGCTTTGGGGGCTCGACTCCCTGCTGGGTTGGCTGGTTTCCATGATCGTAGGTTAAGGGTGTTCCGTGGCTAAGCGTTGGTACGTTGTGCATGCCTACTCGGGTTACGAGAAGCATGTCATGCGCTCGCTGATCGAGCGGGTCAAACTGGCCGGCATGGAAGACGGGTTTGGTGAGATTCTGGTCCCTACCGAAGAAGTGGTAGAGATGCGGAACGGCCAGAAGCGCAAAAGTGAGCGCAAATTCTTCCCGGGCTATGTCCTGGTGCAGATGGAGATGAACGAGGGTACCTGGCACCTGGTCAAGGATACTCCTCGCGTCATGGGCTTCATTGGTGGTACTGCCGACAAGCCGGCGCCGATCACTGATAAAGAGGCTGATGCCATCCTGCGTCGCGTTGCCGATAGCGGCGACAAGCCCAAGCCGAAGACCCTGTTCGAGCCGGGCGAGACTGTTCGTGTAATCGATGGTCCGTTCGCCGACTTCAATGGTGTCGTCGAAGAAGTTAACTACGAAAAGAGCCGCATCCAGGTCGCTGTGCTTATTTTCGGTCGCTCTACTCCGGTAGAGCTGGAGTTCAGTCAGGTAGAGAAAGTCTAACTGGCACAATGAATCCCACACCCCGCAGCCCTAGGCTGCGGGGTTTTGTCGTCATTGGGATAAACGCGATAGCAACCGGGGAGCCCGTCAGGGCGCTTGACCCGCATTTGGAGTAGCAAATGGCTAAGAAAATCACGGCTTACATCAAGCTGCAAGTTAAGGCCGGCCAGGCCAACCCGTCGCCGCCCGTAGGCCCTGCTCTGGGTCAGCACGGCGTGAACATCATGGAATTCTGCAAGGCGTTCAACGCCAAGACCCAAGGCCAAGAGCCGGGTCTGCCGACTCCTGTGATCATCACCGTTTACAGCGACCGTAGCTTCACCTTCGAAACCAAGAGCACCCCGGCTGCCGTCCTGCTGAAAAAAGCAGCTGGCATCACCAGCGGTTCCGCTCGTCCGAACTCTCAGAAAGTCGGCACCGTTACCCGTGCCCAGCTGGAAGAGATCGCCAAGGCCAAGCAGGCTGACCTGACCGCTGCTGACCTGGACGCTGCCGTACGCACCATTGCTGGCTCCGCGCGCAGCATGGGCCTGAACGTGGAGGGTGTGTAATGGCTAAGCTGACCAAGCGTCAAAAGGCTATCGCCGAGAAGGTTGAAGCGGGCAAGCAGTACGGCTTCGAAGATGCCGCCAAGCTGCTGGCTGAACTGTCGACCATCAAGTTCAAGGAGTCCGTGGATATCGCCATCAATCTGGGCGTTGATCCGCGTAAATCCGACCAGGTCGTACGTGGTGCCACCGTTCTGCCGAACGGCACCGGCAAATCCGTACGCGTTGCCGTCTTCACCCAGGGTCCTGGTGTTGAAGCTGCCCTGGCTGCTGGTGCAGACAAGGTTGGCATGGACGAACTGGCTGCCGAAATGAAAGCCGGCGACCTGAACTACGACGTCGTCATCGCTTCCCCGGATGCGATGCGTGTTGTTGGCCAGCTGGGCCAGGTTCTCGGCCCGCGCGGTCTGATGCCGAACCCGAAAGTCGGCACCGTGACCCCGGACGTCGCCACCGCTGTCAAGAACGCCAAAGCCGGTCAGGTACGTTTCCGTACCGACAAGAACGGCATCATCCACGCTTCCGTTGGCAAGATCGACTTCGAGCCGGTCAAGCTGAAGCAGAACGTGGAAGCGCTGCTGAGCGATCTGAAGCGTCTGAAGCCGTCCTCCTCGAAGGGCGTGTACGTTCAGCGCGTTACCCTGAGCACCACCATGGGCCCGGGTCTGCAGATCGATCAGGCTTCGCTGGAAGGCTGATGAACTAAGTCGAGCAGTGGGTTCGCCCACTGTTCGCAGGTATTGGGGTCCCTGCCTGGCGGGGGCTATCCAAGACCGTAGGCGGCGCAAGCCTTAAACCTCAAGCCTACGCAGATGGTGCTCCCGATTCGTTTACCGAATCAGACACCAAAACGCCGTCCGGCCCCGGCTGGACGAATCGGTAACATCCAGGAGTAAACCCGTGGCAATTAAACTCGAAGACAAGAAGGCCATCGTCGCTGAAGTCAACGAGGCTGCCAAAGCCGGTCTGTCCGCTGTCGTGGTTGATGCACGCGGCGTGACTGTCGGCGCTATGACCGGACTCCGTAAAGAGGCCCGCGCAGCTGGTGTGTACGTGAAAGTCGTACGTAACACCCTGCTCAAGCGCGCCGTTGAAGGCACTCAGTTTGAAGTGCTCAACGACGTGTTCAAGGGCCCGACCCTGATTGCTTTCTCCAACGAACATCCGGGCGCTGCCGCTCGTATCTTCAAGGAGTTTGCCAAGGGTCAGGACAAGTTCGAGATCAAGGCGGCCGCGTTCGAGGGTCAGTTCCTCGCAGCCAATCAGATCGACGTGCTGGCGACCCTGCCGACCTACAACGAAGCTGTTGCACAGCTGATGAGCGTGATCCAAGGCGCTACCAGCAAGCTGGCTCGTACTCTGGCGGCAATTCGCGATCAGAAAGAAGCTACCGCAGCCTAAGGCTCGGCATCTCCTTTCAACCTTTTTTGTTTAATTCGATGGCCTTAGGCCGTCACCCAATACAGGAATTAGAGTCATGGCTCTGACCAACGAAGACATCATCTCCGCCGTATCCGAAATGTCCGTCATGCAGATCGTTGAACTGATCAAGGCGATGGAAGAGAAGTTCGGCGTTACCGCTGCTGCCGCTACCGTTGCTGCTGCTGGCCCGGCTGCCGCCGCTGCTGAAGAGCAGACCGAGTTCACCATCGTCCTGGCCGAAGCTGGCGACAAGAAAGTGAACGTGATCAAGGTCGTTCGTGAACTGACCGGCCTGGGCCTGAAAGAAGCCAAGGCTGTCGTTGACGGCGCCCCGGGCGTGGTCAAGGAAGGCGCTTCGAAAGAAGAAGCCGAAGCTGCCAAGAAAGCCCTGGAAGAAGCAGGCGCCAAGGTCGAGCTCAAGTAAGTTCGTACCTTGCGTCGACAGCCCGAGCGTTAAGCGACAGGCTGATGGCTGGTGGCAAATGCCACCGGCCTTTTTCCGTTATGGGCGGGGTGCCGTGGGTGCCCCTCCATAACGTGAAAATCCCGCCACGACTGGCGGCGCAAACCAAGGGTTTGCACGATTTTGGGCTGCTCCCCGCGCGGGAGAGGCCAATCAAGCAGGTGACCAAGCTGGGGAACGCTGATGGCTTACTCATACACTGAGAAAAAACGTATCCGCAAGGACTTTAGCAAGTTGCCGGACGTCATGGATGTGCCGTATTTGCTGGCCATCCAGCTGGATTCCTATCGCGAATTCCTGCAGGCCGGTGCGAGCAAGGACCAGGTTCGAGACATCGGCCTGCATGCGGCCTTCAAGTCCGTCTTCCCGATTATCAGCTATTCCGGCAATGCTGCCCTGGAATACGTCGGCTACCGCCTCGGTGAGCCGGCATTCGATGTCAAGGAATGCGTGCTGCGCGGTGTGACCTTCGCGGTCCCGCTGCGTGTGAAAGTGCGCCTGATCATTTTCGACAAAGAATCGTCGAACAAAGCGATCAAGGACATCAAGGAACAAGAAGTCTACATGGGGGAAATCCCCCTGATGACCGAGAACGGTACCTTCATCATCAACGGTACCGAACGCGTCATCGTTTCCCAGCTGCACCGTTCCCCGGGTGTGTTCTTCGACCACGACCGTGGCAAGACCCACAGCTCCGGCAAGCTGCTGTACTCCGCTCGTATCATTCCTTACCGTGGTTCGTGGCTCGACTTCGAGTTCGATCCGAAGGACTGCGTGTTCGTTCGTATCGACCGTCGCCGCAAACTGCCGGCTTCCGTCCTGCTGCGCGCACTGAACTACAGCACCGAGGAAATCCTCAACGCGTTCTATGACACCAACGTCTACCAGATCAAGGGCGAGACCCTGAACCTGGAACTGGTGCCTTCGCGTCTGCGTGGCGAGATCGCCAGCTTCGACATCAAGGATGCTGCCGGCAAGGTCATCGTTGAAGCGGGCCGCCGTATCACCGCACGTCACATCAACCAGCTCGAGAAGGCCGGCATCAGCCAGCTGGAAGTGCCGTTCGACTACCTGATTGGCCGTACCGTGGCCAAGGCTGTCGTGCATCCGGCCACCGGCGAGATCATTGCCGAGTGCAACACCGAGCTGACCGTTGACGCCCTGGCCAAGATCGCCAAGGCTCAGGTCGCGCGCCTGGAAACGCTGTACACCAACGACATCGACTGCGGTCCGTTCATCTCCGACACGCTGAAGATCGACTCCACCAGCAACCAACTGGAAGCGCTGGTCGAGATCTATCGCATGATGCGTCCCGGCGAGCCGCCGACCAAGGAAGCTGCCGAGACCCTGTTCGGCAACCTGTTCTTCAGCGCCGAGCGTTACGACCTGTCCGCCGTTGGCCGCATGAAGTTCAACCGCCGCATCGGTCGTTCCGAGATCGAAGGCGCCGGTGTCCTGAGCAAGGAAGATATCGTCGAGGTCCTCAAGACCCTGGTTGCCATCCGTAACGGTAAAGGCATCGTCGACGACATCGACCACCTGGGTAACCGTCGCGTCCGTTGCGTCGGCGAGATGGCCGAGAACCAGTTCCGCGTTGGCCTGGTGCGTGTAGAGCGCGCGGTCAAGGAACGTCTGTCGATGGCCGAAAGCGAAGGCCTGATGCCGCAGGACCTGATCAACGCCAAGCCGGTGGCTGCCGCGATCAAGGAATTCTTCGGTTCCAGCCAGCTGTCGCAGTTCATGGACCAGAACAACCCGCTCTCCGAGATCACCCACAAGCGCCGTGTCTCCGCACTCGGCCCAGGTGGTCTGACCCGTGAGCGCGCGGGCTTCGAGGTTCGTGACGTACACCCGACCCACTACGGCCGCGTGTGCCCGATCGAAACCCCTGAAGGTCCGAACATCGGTCTGATCAACTCCCTGGCCACCTACGCCCGCACCAACAAGTACGGCTTCCTGGAAAGCCCGTACCGCGTGGTGAAGGAAGGTCTGGTCAGCGACGATATCGTCTTCCTGTCCGCGATCGAAGAAGCTGACCATGTCATCGCTCAGGCGTCCGCGACCCTGAACGAAAAAGGCCAGCTGATCGACGAACTGGTAGCCGTCCGTCACCTGAACGAATTCACCGTGAAGGCGCCGGAAGACGTCACCCTCATGGACGTATCGCCGAAGCAGGTCGTTTCTGTCGCTGCCTCGCTGATTCCGTTCCTCGAGCACGATGACGCCAACCGTGCACTCATGGGTTCGAACATGCAGCGTCAGGCTGTACCGACCCTGCGCGCGGACAAGCCGCTGGTAGGTACCGGCATGGAGCGCAACGTCGCCCGTGACTCCGGCGTCTGCGTGGTAGCTCGTCGTGGCGGCGTGATCGACTCGGTCGACGCCAGCCGTATCGTTGTGCGTGTGAACGACGACGAAGTCGAGACTGGCGAAGCCGGTGTCGACATCTACAACCTGACCAAGTACACCCGTTCCAACCAGAACACCTGCATCAACCAGCGTCCGCTGGTACAGAAGGGTGATCAGGTTTCGCGCAGCGACATCCTGGCCGACGGTCCGTCCACCGACATGGGTGAACTGGCTCTGGGTCAGAACATGCGCGTAGCGTTCATGCCCTGGAACGGCTTCAACTTCGAAGACTCCATCTGCCTGTCCGAGCGCGTGGTCCAGGAAGATCGTTTCACCACGATCCACATCCAGGAACTGACCTGCGTTGCCCGTGACACCAAGCTCGGCCCAGAAGAAATCACCGCGGACATCCCGAACGTGGGTGAGGCTGCGCTGAACAAGCTGGACGAAGCAGGCATCGTCTACGTCGGCGCCGAAGTACAGGCCGGCGACATCCTGGTCGGCAAGGTCACTCCGAAAGGCGAGACCCAGCTGACTCCGGAAGAGAAGCTGCTGCGTGCGATCTTCGGTGAGAAGGCGTCCGACGTGAAGGACACCTCCCTGCGTGTGCCGACCGGCACCAAGGGCACCGTCATCGACGTACAGGTCTTCACCCGCGATGGCGTGGAGCGCGATAGCCGTGCCCTGTCCATCGAGAAGATGCAGCTGGACGAGATTCGCAAGGACCTGAACGAAGAGTTCCGCATCGTCGAAGGCGCAACCTTCGAGCGTCTGCGTTCCGCTCTGGTCGGTGCCAAGGCCGACGGCGGTCCTGCCCTGAAGAAAGGCGCAGAGATCACCGACGAGTACCTGGACGGCCTCGAGCGCGGCCAGTGGTTCAAGCTGCGCATGGCGGAAGATGCTCTGAACGAGCAGTTGGAGAAGGCCCAGGCCTACATCAGCGACCGTCGCCAGATGCTCGACGACAAGTTCGAAGACAAGAAGCGCAAGCTGCAGCAGGGCGACGACCTGGCTCCGGGCGTACTGAAGATCGTCAAGGTCTACCTCGCTATCAAGCGCCGCATCCAGCCGGGCGACAAGATGGCGGGCCGCCACGGTAACAAGGGTGTGGTCTCCGTGATCATGCCGGTCGAAGACATGCCGCACGATGCCAACGGTACTCCGGTGGATATCGTTCTGAACCCGCTGGGCGTACCGTCGCGTATGAACGTCGGTCAGATCCTCGAAACCCACCTGGGTCTCGCGGCCAAGGGCCTGGGCGAGAAGATCAACCGCATGCTCGAAGAGCAGCGCAAGATCGCCGAGCTGCGTGTCTTCCTGAACGAGATCTACAACGAGATCGGCGGCCGCCAGGAGAGCCTGGACGAGCTGAACGATAACGAGATCCTCGCTCTGGCCAACAACCTCAAGGGCGGCGTGCCCATGGCTACCCCGGTGTTCGACGGTGCCAAGGAACGCGAGATCAAGGCCATGCTGAAGCTGGCCGATCTGCCGGAGAGCGGTCAGATGCGTCTGTATGACGGCCGCACCGGCAACCAGTTCGAGCGTACGACCACTGTTGGTTACATGTACATGCTCAAGCTGAACCACCTGGTCGATGACAAGATGCACGCACGTTCCACCGGCTCCTACAGCCTGGTTACCCAGCAGCCGCTGGGTGGTAAGGCGCAGTTCGGTGGCCAGCGTTTCGGGGAGATGGAGGTCTGGGCGCTGGAAGCCTACGGTGCCGCCTACACCCTGCAGGAAATGCTGACCGTGAAGTCGGACGACGTGAACGGCCGTACCAAGATGTACAAGAACATCGTGGACGGGGATCACCGCATGGAGGCCGGCATGCCCGAGTCCTTCAACGTGTTGATCAAAGAGATCCGCTCGCTCGGCATCGATATCGAACTGGAAACCGAATAACACGTGACGTCAAACGGTGCGGCTGGTCAAGGCCGGTCGCACCGGGTCCGTGAGGAGGAAAGGCCTTGAAAGACTTGCTTAATCTGTTGAAAAACCAGGGTCAGATCGAAGAGTTCGATGCCATCCGTATTGGTCTGGCCTCGCCCGAGATGATCCGTTCCTGGTCCTTCGGTGAAGTCAAGAAGCCGGAGACCATCAACTACCGCACCTTCAAGCCGGAGCGCGATGGCCTGTTCTGCGCCAAGATCTTTGGCCCGGTGAAGGACTACGAGTGCCTGTGCGGTAAGTACAAGCGCCTCAAGCATCGCGGTGTGATCTGCGAGAAGTGCGGCGTCGAAGTTGCACTGGCCAAAGTGCGCCGTGAGCGCATGGGCCACATCGAGCTGGCTTCGCCGGTCGCCCACATCTGGTTCCTGAAGTCCCTGCCGTCCCGTATCGGCCTGCTGCTGGACATGACTCTGCGTGACATCGAGCGCGTGCTCTATTTCGAGAGCTACGTGGTGATCGATCCGGGCATGACCACCCTGGAGAAGGGCCAGCTGCTGAACGACGAGCAGTACTTCGAAGCCCTCGAAGAGTTCGGTGACGACTTCGACGCCCGCATGGGTGCGGAAGCCGTTCGCGAGCTGCTCAACGCTATCGATCTGGAGCACGAGATTGGTCGCCTGCGCGAAGAGATTCCGCAGACCAACTCGGAAACCAAGATCAAGAAGCTGTCCAAGCGCCTGAAGCTGATGGAAGCCTTCCAGGGCTCCGGCAACCATCCCGAGTGGATGGTGCTGACTGTCCTGCCGGTACTGCCGCCGGACCTGCGTCCGCTGGTTCCGCTGGATGGCGGCCGCTTCGCGACTTCGGATCTGAACGATCTGTATCGCCGCGTGATCAACCGTAACAACCGTCTGAAGCGCCTGCTCGACCTGGCTGCTCCGGACATCATTGTGCGCAACGAAAAGCGCATGCTGCAGGAAGCCGTCGACGCCCTGCTGGACAACGGCCGTCGTGGCCGTGCCATCACCGGCTCGAACAAGCGCCCGCTGAAGTCCCTGGCCGACATGATCAAGGGCAAGCAGGGTCGCTTCCGTCAGAACCTGCTCGGCAAGCGCGTGGACTACTCTGGCCGTTCGGTAATTACCGTAGGTCCGACCCTGCGTCTGCACCAGTGCGGTCTGCCGAAGAAAATGGCCCTGGAGCTGTTCAAGCCGTTCATTTTCGGCAAGCTGGAAGGTCGTGGCATGGCCACTACCATCAAGGCCGCCAAGAAGATGGTCGAACGCGAGCTGCCGGAAGTGTGGGACGTTCTCGCCGAAGTCATCCGCGAACACCCCGTACTGCTGAACCGTGCGCCGACCCTGCACCGTCTGGGCATCCAAGCGTTCGAACCGGTACTGATCGAAGGTAAAGCCATCCAGCTGCACCCGCTGGTCTGCGCCGCGTACAACGCCGACTTCGACGGTGACCAGATGGCCGTGCACGTTCCGCTGACCCTCGAGGCTCAGCTGGAAGCGCGCGCGCTGATGATGTCGACCAACAACATTCTGTCGCCCGCCAACGGCGAGCCGATCATCGTTCCGTCGCAGGACGTGGTAATGGGTCTGTACTACATGACCCGTGAAGCGATCAACGCGAAGGGCGAGGGCATGGCTTTCGCAGACCTGCAGGAAGTTGACCGCGCTTACCGCAGCGGCCAGGTGTCTCTGCACGCCCGCGTAAAAGTGCGCATCAACGAGAAGATCAAGAACGAGGACGGCAGCCTGACCGCCAACACTCGTATCGTTGATTCCACCGTTGGCCGTGCGCTGCTGTTCCAGGTTGTACCGGCAGGCCTGCCGTATGACGTGGTCAACCAGTCGATGAAGAAAAAGGCGATCTCCAAGCTGATCAACCACTGCTACCGCGTGGTTGGTCTGAAGGACACCGTCATCTTCGCTGACCAGCTGATGTACACCGGCTTCGCCTATTCGACCATCTCCGGTGTGTCGATCGGCGTGAACGACTTCGTCATCCCGGACGAAAAGGCTCGCATCATCGATGCCGCCACCGAGGAAGTGAAGGAGATCGAGAGCCAGTACGCCTCCGGCCTGGTAACCCAGGGCGAGAAGTACAACAAGGTGATCGACCTCTGGTCCAAGGCAAACGACGAAGTGTCCAAGGCGATGATGGCCAACCTCTCGAAAGAGAAGGTGACCGATCGCGAAGGCAAGCAGGTCGACCAGGAGTCCTTCAACTCCATGTACATGATGGCGGACTCCGGTGCGCGGGGTTCCGCGGCCCAGATCCGTCAGCTGGCCGGTATGCGTGGTCTGATGGCCAAGCCGGATGGCTCCATCATCGAGACTCCGATCACCGCGAACTTCCGTGAAGGCCTGAACGTACTCCAGTACTTCATCTCCACTCACGGTGCTCGTAAAGGTCTGGCGGATACCGCGCTGAAGACCGCGAACTCCGGTTACCTGACCCGTCGTCTTGTCGACGTGGCCCAGGATCTGGTAGTGACCGAGATCGATTGCGGTACCGACCGTGGCCTGTTCATGTCCCCGCACATCGAAGGCGGCGACGTGGTTGAGCCGCTGGGCGAGCGTGTACTCGGCCGCGTGATGGCTCGTGACGTGCTCAAGCCGGGCAGCGATGACGTGATCGTCGAAGCCGGTACCCTGATCGACGAGAAGTGGGTCGATTTCCTCGAGCAGATGAGCGTCGACGAAGTCGTTGTACGTTCGCCGATCACCTGCGAAACCCGTCACGGCATCTGCGCCATGTGCTACGGCCGCGATCTGGCCCGTGGTCACCGCGTGAACATCGGTGAGGCTGTCGGCGTTATCGCTGCCCAGTCGATCGGTGAGCCGGGTACCCAGCTGACCATGCGTACCTTCCACATCGGTGGTGCGGCCAGCCGTACTTCTGCCGTGGACAACGTACAGGTCAAGAACGGCGGCACCATTCGCCTGCACAACCTGAAGCACGTAGAGCGTGCCGACGGCGCCCTGGTAGCGGTTTCCCGTTCCGGCGAGCTGGCGGTAGCCGACGACTTCGGTCGTGAGCGCGAGCGCTACAAGCTGCCGTACGGTGCAGTGATTTCCGTGAAGGAAGGTGACAAGGTCGATCCGGGCGCCATCGTCGCCAAGTGGGACCCGCACACCCACCCGATCGTTACCGAGATGGACGGCACCGTGGCCTTCGTGGGCATGGAAGAGGGCATCACCATCAAGCGCCAGACCGACGAGCTGACCGGTCTGACCAATATTGAAGTGATGGATCCGAAGGATCGTCCGGCTGCCGGCAAGGACATCCGTCCGGCCGTGAAGCTGATCGACGCCGCAGGCAAGGATCTGCTGCTGCCGGGTACCGACGTACCGGCTCAGTACTTCCTGCCGGCGAACGCCCTGGTCAACCTCAACGATGGCGCGAAAGTGCGTATCGGTGACGTTATCGCGCGTATCCCGCAGGAAACCTCGAAGACCCGCGACATCACCGGTGGTCTGCCGCGCGTTGCCGACCTGTTCGAAGCTCGTCGTCCGAAAGAGCCTTCGATCCTGGCGGAAATCAGCGGCACCATCTCCTTCGGCAAGGAAACCAAGGGCAAGCGCCGCCTGGTCATCACTCCCACCGACGGTAGCGATCCGTACGAGGAGCTGATTCCGAAGTGGCGTCACCTGAACGTGTTCGAAGGTGAACAGGTAAGCCGTGGTGAAGTGATCTCCGACGGCCCGAGCAACCCGCACGACATCCTCCGTCTGCTGGGTGTGAGCTCGCTGGCCAAGTACATCGTCAACGAGATCCAGGACGTTTACCGTCTGCAGGGCGTGAAGATCAACGACAAGCACATCGAGACCATCCTGCGTCAGATGCTGCGCAAGGTCGAAGTGGCCGAGTCGGGCGATTCGTCCTTCATCAAGGGCGACCAGGTCGAGCTGGTCCACGTGCTGGAAGAGAACGAAGTACTGGGTACCCAGGACAAGTTCCCGGCCAAGTACGAGCGCGTTCTGCTGGGTATCACCAAGGCCTCGCTGTCCACCGAGTCGTTCATCTCGGCGGCATCCTTCCAGGAGACCACTCGCGTCCTCACCGAGGCGGCGGTCACCGGCAAGCGCGACTTCCTGCGCGGCCTGAAGGAAAACGTGGTCGTGGGTCGACTGATCCCGGCAGGTACCGGTCTGGCTTACCACAGCGAGCGCAAGCGTCAGCGCGAACTCGGCAAACCGCAGCGCGTGAGCGCGAGCGAGGCTGAAGCAGCGTTGGCCGAAGCGCTCAATCTGAGCGGTAACTAAGCCTCAAACAAAGCCCCGGTTGTCTTGACAACCGGGGCTTTGTCTTGACTGGAATCCGTAAGCTCTTTAGTATCTTGTACCCCGAAAATTGGCAGGGCGCTTGCTCTGCCCATTTTCGTTTTTAAGTGTCGTAAGACAATCAGTGGAGCTATAGATGGCAACTATCAACCAGCTGGTGCGCAAGCCGCGCAAGCGCCTGGTAGACAAGAGTGGCGTTCCTGCCCTGCAGAACTGCCCTCAGCGTCGCGGCGTATGCACCCGCGTATACACCACCACCCCGAAGAAGCCGAACTCCGCACTGCGTAAAGTGTGCCGTGTTCGTCTGACCAACGGTTTCGAGGTTTCCTCGTACATCGGCGGTGAAGGCCACAACCTGCAGGAGCACAGCGTAGTGCTGATCCGTGGCGGTCGTGTAAAAGACCTTCCGGGTGTGCGTTACCACACCGTGCGCGGTTCGCTGGACACCTCCGGTGTCAAAGACCGTAAGCAGGGTCGTTCGAAGTACGGCGCGAAGCGTCCGAAGTAATTTTGTTTTCCTATTTGCTGAGTCGATAAGAGTAAGGTCGGGCATCAAGTCCCGGATTACCTGAAGACCGTTTGAGGGCTTATCAATGCCAAGACGTCGTGTAGCGGCCAAACGTGAGATCCTGGCCGATCCGAAATACGGAAGCCAGATTCTGGCGAAGTTCATGAACCACGTGATGGAAAGCGGCAAGAAAGCCGTTGCCGAGCGTATCGTTTACGGTGCTCTGGACAAGGTCAAAGAGCGCGGTAAAGGCGACCCCCTGGAAATCTTCGAAAAAGCACTCGACGCCATCGCTCCGCTGGTCGAAGTGAAGTCCCGCCGTGTCGGCGGTGCTACCTACCAGGTTCCGGTCGAAGTACGTCCGTCCCGTCGTAATGCACTGGCCATGCGCTGGCTGGTGGACTTCGCCCGCAAGCGTGGCGAGAAGTCCATGGCTCTGCGTCTCGCTGGCGAACTGATGGATGCCGCTGAAGGTAAAGGCGCCGCCGTCAAGAAGCGTGAAGACGTGCACCGTATGGCTGAAGCCAACAAAGCGTTCTCGCACTACCGCTTCTAATTACGGCATCAACACTTCTGCGAGGGCTTTATGGCTCGTAACACAGCAATCAACCGCTACCGGAACATTGGTATCTGTGCCCACGTTGACGCGGGCAAGACCACCACTACCGAGCGGATCCTGTTCTACACAGGTCTCAGCCACAAGATGGGTGAGGTGCACGACGGCGCTGCTACCACCGACTGGATGGTGCAGGAGCAGGAGCGTGGTATCACCATCACCTCCGCTGCGATCACGACCTTCTGGGAAGGTTCGCGCGGCCAGTACGACAAGTACCGCGTAAACGTCATCGACACCCCCGGCCACGTAGACTTCACCATTGAAGTTGAGCGCTCCCTGCGCGTACTGGACGGCGCCGTCGTTGTGTTCTGCGGCACCTCCGGCGTTGAGCCGCAGTCCGAAACCGTATGGCGTCAAGCCAACAAATACGGTGTTCCGCGTATCGTTTACGTGAACAAGATGGACCGCGCCGGCGCCAACTTCCTGCGCGTTGTTGGTCAGATCAAGAACCGTCTGGGCCACACCCCGGTCCCGGTTCAGCTGGCCATCGGTGCAGAAGATGACTTCCAGGGTCAGGTTGACCTGCTGAAGATGAAGGCCATCTACTGGAACGAAGACGACAAGGGCACCTCCTACCGCGAGGAAGAGATTCCTGCGGATATGGTTGACCTGGCCAACGAATGGCGCAGCAACATGGTCGAGGCAGCTGCCGAAGCCAACGAAGAGCTGATGAACAAGTACCTGGAAGAGGGTGAGCTGTCGATCGAAGAGATCAAGGCTGGCCTGCGTCTGCGTACCATCGCCTGCGAAATCGTACCGGCTGTCTGCGGCTCCTCGTTCAAGAACAAGGGCGTTCCCCTGGTTCTCGATGCCGTCATCGATTTCCTGCCTGCTCCGACCGAGATCCCTGCGATCCAGGGTATCCACCCGGATCACATTGACGACGGCGACGATGCTCCGAAAGACGAGCGTCCGGCTGACGACAATGCGCCGTTCTCGGCTCTGGCATTCAAGATCGCCACCGACCCGTTCGTAGGTACTCTGACCTTCGTTCGCGTCTATTCGGGCGTTCTGGAGTCCGGTAACTCGGTTATCAACTCCGTGAAAGGCAAGAAAGAGCGCGTTGGTCGTATGGTGCAGATGCACGCCAACCAGCGTGACGAGATCAAAGAAGTACGCGCTGGCGACATCGCTGCTCTGATTGGCATGAAGGACGTCACCACCGGTGACACCCTGTGCGACATCGAGAAGCCGATCATCCTCGAGCGTATGGACTTCCCGGAGCCTGTGATCTCGGTAGCTGTTGAGCCGAAGACCAAGGCTGACCAGGAGAAGATGGGCATCGCCCTCGGCAAGCTGGCTCAGGAAGACCCGTCGTTCCGCGTCAAGACCGACGAAGAAACCGGCCAGACCATCATCTCCGGTATGGGTGAGCTGCACCTGGACATCCTCGTCGACCGCATGAAGCGTGAATTCGGCGTTGAGGCGAACATCGGCAAGCCGCAGGTTTCGTACCGCGAAACCATCTCGAAGGACAACATCGAGATCGAAGGCAAGTTCGTTCGTCAGTCCGGTGGTCGTGGTCAGTTCGGTCACTGCTGGATTCGTTTCTCGACTCCGGACGTGGACGACAAGGGCAATATCACTGAAGGCCTGGTCTTCACCAACGAAGTCGTGGGCGGTGTGGTTCCGAAGGAATACATCCCGGCCATCCAGAAAGGCATCGAAGAGCAGATGAAGAACGGCGTTGTCGCCGGCTATCCGCTGATCGGCCTGAAGGCGACCGTCTTCGATGGTTCCTACCACGACGTCGACTCCAACGAGATGGCGTTCAAGATCGCTGCTTCCATGGCGACCAAGCAGCTGGCCCAGAAGGGCGGCGGCAAGGTTCTGGAGCCGATCATGAAGGTGGAAGTGGTGACTCCTGAGGACTACATGGGTGACGTGATGGGTGACCTGAACCGTCGTCGTGGTCTGATTCAGGGGATGGAAGACTCGGTTTCCGGTAAGGTTATCCGTGCCGAGGTTCCGCTGGGCGAGATGTTCGGTTATGCAACCGACGTGCGTTCCATGTCCCAGGGTCGCGCTAGCTACTCCATGGAATTCTCCAAGTATGCTGAAGCTCCGGCGAACGTCGTCGAAGCTCTGGCCAAAAAACAAGCTTGATTCAGCTCTTTTAGTAAGAGGTTACTCTCGTGGCTAAAGAAAAATTTGAACGTAACAAACCGCACGTCAACGTCGGCACCATCGGTCACGTTGACCACGGCAAAACCACTCTGACCGCTGCTCTGACCAAGGTCTGCTCCGAGACCTGGGGYGGTTCCGCTCGCGCTTTCGACCAGATCGACAAYGCGCCGGAAGAGAARGCTCGTGGTATCACYATCAACACCTCTCACGTTGAATACGACTCGCCGGTACGCCACTACGCTCACGTAGACTGCCCGGGCCACGCCGACTACGTGAAGAAYATGATCACCGGTGCTGCCCAGATGGACGGCGCGATCCTGGTTTGCTCGGCTGCTGACGGCCCCATGCCGCAGACCCGCGAGCACATCCTGYTGTCCCGTCAGGTAGGYGTTCCTTACATTGTCGTGTTCCTGAACAAGGCCGACATGGTTGACGACGCCGAGYTGCTGGARCTGGTCGAAATGGAAGTTCGCGATCTGCTGAACACCTACGACTTCCCGGGCGACGACACTCCGATCGTGATCGGTTCCGCTCTGATGGCTCTGAACGGCCAGGACGACAACGAGATGGGCGTTTCCGCCGTGCGCAAGCTGGTAGAAACCCTGGACTCGTACATYCCYGAGCCYGAGCGCGCCATCGACAAGCCGTTCCTGATGCCGATCGAAGACGTATTCTCGATCTCCGGYCGTGGCACCGTGGTAACTGGCCGTGTTGAGCGTGGCATCGTCAAGATCCAGGAAGAAGTGGAAATCGTCGGTATCAAGGCGACCACCAAAACTACCTGCACCGGCGTTGAAATGTTCCGCAAGCTGCTCGACGAAGGYCGTGCTGGTGAGAACGTTGGYGTCCTGCTGCGTGGYACCAAGCGTGAAGACGTAGAGCGTGGCCAGGTTCTGGCCAAGCCGGGCACCATCAAGCCGCACACCAAGTTCGAGTGCGAAGTGTACGTGCTGTCCAAGGAAGAAGGTGGTCGTCACACCCCGTTCTTCAAAGGCTACCGTCCGCAGTTCTACTTCCGTACCACCGACGTAACCGGCAACTGCGAACTGCCGGAAGGCGTTGAGATGGTAATGCCGGGCGACAACGTGAAAATGGTTGTTACCCTGATCGCTCCGATCGCCATGGAAGATGGCCTGCG
>NZ_LZDG02000024.1:0-289568 GCF_001672555.2 Pseudomonas sp. AU11447
GGGGGGGGGGKGGGGGGGGGGAGGAAAGCCACGGCACACGGCCGGGCCCTCACCCCCAACCCCTCTCCCAGAGGGAGAGGGGAGCCGAAATCAACGGCCGCCCATGATCCCGATGTAGTCCTGGGTCCAGCGGCTGTACGGGACGAACTTGCCGCCCTCGGCCACCGGGGTCTTCCAGAACGCGATCTTGTCGAACTGGTTGTAGCCGTTGGTGGCGCAGCCTTCGCCGCCCAGCAGGGTGCTGGCCTTGCAGCCTTCCGGCACCGCCGGCACGGAGCCGAACCAGGCGGCCACGTCACCTTGCACCTTGGGCTCCAGCGACCAGTTCAGCCACTTGTAGGCGCAGCTCGGGTGCTGGGCTTCGGCGTGCAGCATGGTGGTGTCGGCCCAGCCGGTGACGCCTTCTTTCGGGAACACGGTGGCGATCGGTTGGCCTTCGGCCTTCAGGGCGTTGGCCTGGTACGGCCAGGCGCTGGAAGCGGCGACACCTTCGTTCTTGAAGTCGCTCATCTGCACGGTGGTGTCGTGCCAGTAGCGGTGGATCAGGTCATGCTGCTTGCGCAGCAGTTCGACCACGGCGGCGTACTGCTTCTCGTCGAGTTGGTACGGGTCGGTGATGCCCAGTTCCGGCTGGGTGGCCTTCAGGTACAGCGCGGCGTCGGCGACGTAGATCGGACCGTCGTAGGCCTGCACGCGGCCCTTGTTCGGCTTGCCGTCGGGCAGGTTCTGCGCGTCGAACACGACCTTCCAGCTGTCCGGCGCGGTGGGGAAGACCTTGGTGTTGTACATCAGCAGGTTCGGGCCCCACTGGTACGGCGCGCCGTAGGTCTTGCCGTTGACCACGTACCAGGCGGCGTCCTTCAGGCGCGGGTCGATGTTCTTCCAGTTAGGGATCAGCGACGGATCGATCGGCTGCACGCGCTTGCCGTAGATCAGACGCAGGGAGGCGTCGCCCGAGGCGGTGACCAGGTCATAGCCGCCCTTGGCCATCAGGCTGACCATCTCGTCGGAGGTGGCGGCGGTCTTCACGTTGACCTGGCAGCCGGTGTCCTTCTCGAACTGGGTGACCCAGTCGTAGTTCTTGTCGGACTGGCCGCGCTCGATGTAGCCGGGCCAGGCAATGATGTCCAGGCGGCCTTCGCCTTTGCCGACTTCCTTCAGGGCCTCGGCGGCCTGGACGCCGGCGCTGGCCAGCAGGGCGGTGGTGATGGCACTGAGCAGTGCGGTCTTGCGCATCGGGTGTCTCCCTCTCGTTGTTGTCTCTATTGGTGGGGCAGTTCAATCGAGCAACAGCCCTCGCGCGGCGTACCGCCGGGGCGTTTCTTATGTGCCGGCGGGCGACCCCGCCGGATGGTTCAATCCAGTTGCTGGCCGTGGCGCGCCATGATGTGGCGCACCACGCTGTAGTCCTGCAGCGAGTCGCTGGACAGGTCCTTGCCGTAACCCGAGCGCTTGAGCCCGCCGTGGGGCATCTCGCTGGCGAGCATGAAGTGGGTGTTGATCCAGGTGCAGCCGTACTGCAGGCGGTTGGCGATCTGGAAGGCCTTGTCCAGGTTCTGCGTCCACACCGAGGAGGCCAGGCCGTATTCGGAGTCATTCGCCCAGTCCACCGCCTGCTCCAGTTGGTCGAAGCGGGTCACGGTGACGACCGGGCCGAACACCTCGCGCTGGACGATCTCGTCCTGCTGCTTGCAGCCGGCCAGCAAAGTCGGCTGATAGTAGAAGCCGGGGCCCGAATGCACGGCGGCGCCGGTGACGCGCTCGATGTGCGGCTGGCCGAGGGCGCGCTCGACGAAGCTGGCCACGCGGTCGCGCTGGCGCGCGCTGATCAGCGGGCTGATTTCGTTGTCGGCGTCGCGCTTGCGGGCGAAGCGGATGCTTGCCACGGCATCGCCCAACTCGGCGACGAGGCGGTCATGGATGCCAGCCTGCGCGTAGATGCGGCAGGCGGCAGTGCAGTCCTGGCCGGCGTTGTAGTAACCGTGGGTACGTACGCCCTGGACCACGGCGTCGAGATCGGCGTCGTTGCAGACGATCACCGGCGCCTTGCCGCCCAGTTCCAGATGGGTGCGTTTGAGGGTGCGCGAGGCGGCCTGGAGAATCTTCTGGCCGGTGACGATGTCGCCGGTGAGGGAGACCATGCGCACCTTCGGGTGGCTGACCAGATGGCTGCCGACGCCTTCGCCGCCACCGCAGACGATGTTGATCACGCCGGCCGGGAGGACTTCCGCCAGCGCCGGCGCCAGCGCCAGGATGCTCAGTGGCGTGTGTTCGGACGGCTTGAACACCAGCGTGTTGCCGGCGGCCAGCGCCGGGGCGATCTTCCACGCGGCCATCATCAGCGGGTAGTTCCACGGTGCAATCGAAGCGACCACGCCCACCGGGTCGCGGCGCACCATGCTGGTATGGCCGGGCACGTATTCGCCGGCGAGCTGGCCCTGCTGGCAGCGCACGGCGCCGGCGAAGAAGCGGAACACGTCGGCGGTCGCGGGGATATCGTCCTGGCGCGCCAAATGCAGCGGCTTGCCGCAGTTCAGCGATTCCAGTTGGGCGAGATCATTGGCGCGTTTGTCGATGGCGTCGGCGATGGCCAGCAGCGCGGCGGAACGTTGCGCGGGCGTAGTGCGGGCCCAGGCGGGGAAGGCGCGGTGCGCAGCGGCGATGGCCTGCTCGACCTGATCGATGGAGCCGTCGGCGATGCTGACGATGGTCTCGCCCGTGGTCGGGTTGATGATCGGTTCGGCCATGCCTTCGCCGGCGACCAGTTGGCCGTCGATCAGCAAGGCGGTATGCAGGGTTGCGCCGGTCATCCTGGAAGCTCGTCTTTTATCTGTCTTGTTTTCGGGGGCCATGTGCGTGCTCCGGCGTAGGGGCGGTGCCCGGAACTTGGCCCTTTGGTATGGGACGAGAGACTAGAGTCCGGACGTGGGGTCGACAAATTCTAATTACTGAAAGCGCCGTTCGATTAAATCGAACGCTGTAAGCCTCTAGATCGCAAGGCGTTTTGTGTGGAATGGCGCTCAGGTGGCTGCCAATCCGGAGGGCGGATAACGCTGCAAGCGTTATCCGCCGTCCCTTTCCCTCCGGTCCGTTCGGCGGATAACCGCGAGCGGTTATTCGCCCTGTGTTGGCTCGGCGTGTTTGTGTAATCCGCTCCTCAGATCGACAGGCGTTTTGCGTTGGGCTGCTCGCGGGCGACGGTGAGGAACGGGTCCACCAGCGCCGGTCGAGCGGTGCCGCGACGCCACGCCAGGCCGACGTCCAGGGGTTCGGAAAGGTCTACCAGCGGCCGCGCCTCGATGATGTCGCCTTCCAGCGACCAGGGACGGTAGGTCATGTCCGGCTGGATCGACAGACCCAGGCCCGCCGCCACCAGGCTTCGCACGGCTTCCACCGAGGCGGTGCGCAGCGTCACCTGCGGCACCAGCCCGGCGCGCGACCAGATGCGCTGGGTGTGCAGGCCCATCTCGTCAGCGTTCAGCTGGATCAATGGCTCGCCGGCCACATCGGCCAGGCCGATGCTGTCGCGTTCCAGCAGCGGGTGCTGCGCCGGCAGCCACAGGCGGTGCGGCGAGTGGGTGAGCACCTCGGTCTGCAGGGCGTGGCGGTCTTCCAGGTTGGAGAGGATCAGCACGCCGACGTCGATCTCGCCGCTTACCAGCAGGTGCTCGATGTACGGGCGCTCGTCCTCTACCACGCGGGTCTTCACGTTGGGGAAGGCGCGCTGGAAGCGGTTGATCAGGTCGGCCAGGTAGTAACCCGCCACCAGGCTGGTCACCCCGATGGTCAGGCTGCCGGCCACCTGGTCGGTGCTCTGCTGCAGGCTGCGCTTGGCGTTCTCCACGGTGGCAAGGATCAGGTGCGCCTGGCGCAGGAACTGGTGGCCCTGGTGGGTCAGGGTCATGCCCTTGGCGTGGCGGTCGAACAGGCGCACGCCGATCTCTTCTTCCAACTGCTGGATGGCCAGCGTCAGGGTCGACTGGGAAATGAACACCGCCTGGGCGGCGGCGGAGATCGAGCCGGTCTCGGCGACGGCGATGAAGTGGCGGATCTGGCGGAGGGTCATCATGGGCGATTGGCCGTTGGCGCGCGGAGTCGCGATCTAGAGCCTTGTCTAGCCGGTCTCGGCGCATTTCATTGTTGATTATCGAAAATCTATAGGAGCATTCTTTTTAATCGAATGAAAGCGGCCTATTTGCCCTGCGGACCCGCCGGCAAAGGCCCGCAATATCCGGAAGCACTCTGCAACTCCGCTCTGACAAGGCTGCGAGCTAGAGTCGGAGGCCTGACTTTTCATCTCGATAGCTAGTGGAGATCGCCATGAACACACGTGGCCTGCTCGACCAACTGCTCAAATCCGGGCAGGAACTGATGCAGAACAAGGGCCTGACCCAGCAGGGCGGCGGCCAACCCGCACAGGGTGGCAGCAAGGGTGGCCTGGACCTGGGCAGCCTGCTGTCCGGCGCCGGTGGCGGCGCCTTGGCAGCCGGTGCGCTGGGCTTGCTGATGGGCAGCAAGAAGGCGCGCAAGGTGGGCGGCAAGGTCGTCGCCTATGGCGGCCTCGCGGCGCTGGGCGTGCTCGCCTACAAGGCCTACGGCAACTGGCAGCAGAAGCAGGCCAGCGCTCCGCGCGGCGAGCCGCAGACCGTTGACCGCCTGCCGCCGGCACAGGCCGAGCAGCATAGCCACGCGATCCTGCGGGCCATCGTTGCCGCCGCGAAAGCCGACGGACATATCGATGATCGCGAACGCCAACTGATCGATGGCGAGATTGCCAAGCTCACCGGCGACGTCGAGCTGCAAGGCTGGCTCGAGCGCGAACTGGCCAAGCCGCTGGACCCGGCCGAGGTCGCTCGCGCCGCCACCAGCGAGGAAATGGCTGCCGAGATGTACCTGGCCAGCCTGCTGATGGTCGACGAGACCAACTTCATGGAACGTGCCTACCTCGATGAACTGGCGCGCCAGCTGAGTCTCGACGCCGGCCTCAAGGTCGAGCTGGAAGCCCAGGCACAGAAGGCGCTGGACGCGGTGCCCGCCTGAGTGGCGTGACCTTCCTCGCATCCGCTGGATAAAGGGCGCAGCTGCGCCGCTTCGCCTGGCACCCGATGGTGCCGGGCATCAGTCTCCGTCGCCGGGCGTCCCGACCATTCCGGGCCGGCTGGCGGACGGCGCTGGCGCATCGGTGTGGCGGGACTATCGTTGCCCAACGCACACCGCGCGATGGCGAGGGACTGGTCATGAACACAACCGATCTACTGGAACAACTGCTGCGGGCCGGACAGGGCTCGGCGGAGCAACAGCAACAGGGCGGCGCCGGTGGCGCGGACCCGCTCGGTGGCCTGGGTGGCCTGCTCGGCGGGTTGCTGGGCGGCGGCGGAGGCGGCGGTCTGGGTTCGATTCTCGGCGGTGGTAGCGCGGGCGGTTCCGGTGGTGGTGGTCTGGGCGGCCTGGGTGGTGTGCTGGGCAGCATGCTTGGTGGCGGCGCCAGTTCCGGCGGCGCTCCCCAGGGGCGTTCCACGGGTGGCGGCGTCAACTACGCCATGCTCGCCTCGCTGGGCATGATGGCCTACCAGGCCTATCAGAACTGGCAGCGCCAGCAGAATGCCAATCCCTCGCAGCAGCAATCGCTGACCACCGTCGACCAGCTCGATGGCCCCGAGGCCGAAGCCCATAGCCACGCGATACTCACTGCCATGCTCGCGGCTGCCAAGGCGGACGGCCGTATCGATGAGCGCGAGCAGGCGGCGATCCAGGCAGAACTGCAACGCCACGCAGGCGAGCCGCAATTGCAGGCCTGGATCGACGCCGAAATGCAGAAACCACTGGACGCCGCAGACGTCGCGCAAACCGCCCAGGGCGATCCCGCCGTTGCCGCGGAAATGTACCTGGTCAGCGTGATGCTAGTGGACGACCAGCAGGACGCCGAGCGCACCTACCTCGACGAATTGGCCTACAACCTCAACCTCGCCCCGGAACTCCAGGCGCACCTGGAACAGCAGGCGAAGGCCGGTGGTGAAGTAGCTTGATACAACTCAGGGCACGACCGTAGGAGCATTCGTACAATCTGACGGTCAGAGAGGCTCGGACGAACGCACCCTCGCGGCGCGTTCGTTCCTCAATTCTGCAAGGAGGCTTCATGCCGTTCGCTCGTTTCACCCTGCCCACCGCGCTGTTGCTCAGCGTTACCGCCACCCTGGCCAACGCCGCCAAACTGGAAGACGTCGCGCCCTATCCCAAGGCCGAGGACGGCTTCGTCCGACAGGTCATCCATCTGCCCAAGCAAGCCCATGAAGAGAACTTCAAGGTCGAGATCCTCGCCGGCAAGACGCTGACCGTCGACTGCAACCGCCAGCGCCTGGGCGGCACCCTGGAAGAGAAGACCCTGGAAGGTTGGGGCTACTCCTACTACCGCCTGGACAAGGTCAGCGGCCCGGCCAGCACCCTGATGGCCTGCCCCGAGGGCAAGAGCAAGAAGGACTTCGTCCCGGTAATCGGTGAAGGGTTCGTGCTGCGCTACAACAGCAAACTGCCCATCGTGATCTACGCGCCGAAAGACGTCGAAGTCCGTTACCGCCTCTGGTCCGCCTCCGACAAGGTCGAGCACGCCCGCGCGGAGTGACCCTTCCGCTCCTGCTTTTGTAGGAGCGAGCTTGCTCGCGAACAGCCTTCCCCCGGCTCCAGCGCTGGGTGGGTTCGCGAGCAAGGACTGGGCGTCCCCCTCGGTCCTGCAACTAAACCGCCAGCACAACCTCGGAGCGCTCTTCCGGCTCGGTGCAGTGGTGCTGCCAGATTGCCTGGTACAAGGCTTCCAGATCACGGGTGAAACGCGCCGTGTCGAACAACGGCGAGTCCATCCGCGCTGCCGACAGCCGCTGGCGCAGCTCGGTGCGTGCGCTGTCGTCGAGGGCCAGGGCTTTCAGCCGCTCGAAGCAGTCCTCTGCATCCTTCGCTACCAGTTCGTCAAAACCATGCGCCTTGAGCAGGCTTCCCGCCACGCGGCTGGTAAAGGTCTCGCCCAGTCGAGTGATCAGCGGTACCCCCACCCAGAGCGCATCACTGGCCGTGGTATGCGAGGTGCAGGGGAAACTGTCCAGGGCCAGGTCGGCGAGGGACAGACGGGCCAGATGTTCATCCTGCTTCAGGCGCGGTGCGAAGATCAGGCGTTCGGCGGCCACTCCACGCTGCTGTGCCTCGCGCCGAAGATTGTCGCGGGCCTCCTCGACCTCGGGCTCCAGCAGCCAGAGCACGGCCCCCGGCACCTCCCGCAGCAATCGGCACCACAGGTCGAATTCGCCCGGATTGAGCTTGAGCAACTGGTTGAAACTGGCGAACACCACGCCTTGTTCCGGTAGCCCGACCTCCGTTCGACCAGGCGGCGGGTTCAAGGGGCGGTCCCGGTCATTGGGTTGGTAGCTATGGGGCATCAGCGCCAGCGTCTCGCTGAAATGCGCAGCGTGCTCGGCTGGCGTCACGGTCGGATCACCGATCAGGTAATCCGCCAGGCGTGGATGCCCCAGGCTGCCCGGATAGCCCAGCCAATTGATGATCACCGGCGCCGGCCGCAATGCGGTGATGCCCTGGCGCGCTCCAGTGGTATAGCCCTTCAGGTCCACCAGGACGTGCAGGCGCTGCTCGGCGATCAGCTTCGCCGCCGCCTCGTCGGACAGTTCGCGCAGGTTGTGGCGCGGCAGGCCGGTTTCGGCGATGCGACGCGTGAAGTAGTCCTCACGTTGCGGGCTGTAGTCGAACAGTTGGATCTCCACCTTGGCACTGTCGTGAGCCTCCAGCACGCCCATCATCAAATACAGTGTGGCGTGGGCGTAGAGGTCGCTGGACAGGTAGCCAATGCGCAAGCGTTCGCCAGGTGCGGGCTCCTCCGCCAGAGGCTTGGCCGCCATCTCCGCCGGCCAGCAGTCCTCGGCATAGTGGCGCGCGGTGTCGCGGTGCATTGCCGGGGTAAGGGCGGGGATATTGATCAGGCTCCAGGGAGTCGTGCGTTCCTGCGTGGGAATGCGCAACTGCTCCAGCAGGGCTGCGTCCACGTCACTCAGCCGCGACCAATCCGCCAGGTTGCGTAGCGCGAATTGCAGGTCGCCCCAATGCCCCGCCTTGCTGAACCACTCCGCAGCTTCGGCGTAGCGCTTGCGCTTCTCCAAGGCGCGGGCCAGTTCCAACTGCAGTTCGATGCAGTCGGGGCTGATCTTAAGTGCCCCTGATACCAGCTGAATTGCCGCCTCGCTGTAGCCGCGTTCACGCAGGTGACTGGCCAAATTCCTGTGGGCCAGCACATAACCGGGTTCGCTGGCGATGGCCTGGCGATACAGCTGTTCGGCCTCGGCGTACTGGCGCCGATGATTGAGGATGTTCGCCAGGTTATTTGCTGCCTTGGCGTTGCCCGGCTGAAACTTCAGGCAGTTGCGAAAGGCCGCTTCCGCTGCGCGATCATCGTTCAGGGCGCGCTCGGCCAGGGCCAGGTTGAGGTAGAAGGTGCCGTCCTTGCGCAGCATCAGCGCTCGCTTGAACAGCTCCTGCGCCTGCGCCGCCTTGTCCTGCATCAGGCAGGCTGCGCCGCAGAGATGCAGCACATCGGCGTTGCGCGGTTGCCTACGCAGCAACTGCCGCGCCAGGGTCTCGCCACGGGCGAGGGCGCCACTGTTGAGCGCATCGACGATGCTTTGCAGGGACAGGCTGGGTTGCCGCTGGCGCATGAAATATCTCCGGAATCGGGTGCCGGATATCTTCGGTAAAAGTCGCCTTGAATAATTCGGAAGCGGCTGTCAGGAATCCCTGAACCTGTAGGCAAGTTCGGCGCTATTGATGTGGTGAAGCAGCAGCCCCTATCGGCAGGCTAACCGCGTTTGCAGGAGCACACTTGCTCCTGAAGAAAGGCCGCGCTGTGCTGGTATGGCGCGTTCAGTGGCTCGCTGCAGCCGGTATAGCTGCGGTTTGTCCCTCGACCAGAATGCCCTGTTCGCGGCCGCAGAGTTCTACCAGAAAGTCCCACACCAACCTCAGCCGCACCGACCGGTGCAACTCGCGCCGGGTGCACATCCAGTATTCCCGTTCGATGAACTCCTCCGGCAGTACCGGCACCAGCCGCGGGTCGTGCAGGCCCATGTACTGCGGAAGGATGGCGATGCCGATGCCCGCCTGGGCGGCTTGCTGCTGGGCGACCACGCTGGTGCTGCGGAAGACCACCTGAGGATGGCGGCAGAAGCTGTGGTGGAACAGCAGTTCCTGGCTGAACAGCAGGTCGTCGACGTAGCCGATCCACGGGTGCTGGCTGAGGTCTTCGCGGTCGCGCAGGGGCGGGGCGTTTTCCAGGTAGGCGGGGCTGGCGAACAGGCTCAGGCGGTAGCGGGTGAGCAGGCGGCTGATGAGTAGGTCGGCGCTGGGGCGTTCCAGGGTGATGGCGATATCCGCCTCGCGGTTGGTGATGCTGACGAAGCGCGGCACCGATACCAGTTCCACCTCCAGCCCAGGATAGCGCTGCATCAGTTCGCCCATGCGCGGGGCAAGGAACATGGTGCCCAGGCCTTCGGTGACGCCGATGCGGATCTGCCCCAGCGGCGAGATGGCCTGGCTCATTTCCTCCTGGGCGAGGAGGGCGGTGTTTTCCATGGCCTCGGCGTGCTTGAGCAGCGCCTGGCCGGCCGGGGTGAGCTGGTAGCCGCCGGTGTGCTGGGCGAACAGCTGGGTGCCGAGGTCGCGCTCGATGCTCTCGATATGCCGCGCCACGGTGGCGTGGGTGGTGCCCAGGCGCTTGGCGGTGGTCAGCAGGCGGCCGCTGCGGTGCAGCTCGAGGAAGTAGCGCAGGTCATTCCAGTCGAACATGGGCGGCTCTCGTTGGCAGAAGGCGCACTGTTAGAAAACGCACAGCAGGTGACTCGAAACGACTGTTCTTTTATCACGAACGAGCGACTAGGCTCAGTCGTCATACCCAAAAGAACAAGAAACGACGAGGTACTTTCCATGCCGCAGGCACTGGATGCTTATGACTACCTGATCGTCGGCGCGGGCCCCGCCGGTTGCCTGCTGGCCAATCGCCTGTCCGCCGACCCCGCCAACCGCGTGCTGCTGCTCGAAGCCGGCGGCCCGGACAACTATCCCTGGATCCACATCCCCGTCGGTTACCTCTATTGCATCGGCAACCCGCGCACCGACTGGTGTTTCGACACCGAAAAGGTGCCGGGCCTGAACGGCCGCGCCATCAAGTACCCGCGCGGGCGCACGTTGGGGGGCTGCTCCTCGATCAACGGCATGATCTACATGCGCGGGCAGGCGCTGGACTATGACGGCTGGGCTGCCGAGGGCAACCCTGGCTGGGGCTGGAACGACCTGCTGCCGCTATTCATGAAGATGGAGGACCACTTCGGCGGATCGAGCGAACTGCACGGCTCGGGCGGCGAATGGCGGGTGGAGAAGCAGCGCCTGTCGTGGGCGATCCTCGATGCCTTCCGCGAGGCGGCGGCGCAGTCCGGCGTGCGCTCGGTGGAGGACTTCAATGGCGGCGACAACGAAGGCTGCGGCTATTTCCAGGTGAACCAGCGTTCCGGCGTGCGCTGGAATGCGTCGAAGGCTTTCCTGCGGCCCATCGCCAACCGCGCCAATCTCACCGTGCTGACCCACGTCGAAGCCCATCGTGTGCTGCTGGAAAACGGTCGCGCGGTTGGCCTGGAAGTGAACTGGCAGGGGGCTCGGCGTGAACTGCGGGCTCGGCGCGAGGTGATCCTCTGCGCCGGGGCGATCAACACGCCGGTATTGCTGCAACGCTCGGGCATCGGTCCGCGCGATCTGCTGGAGAGGCACGGAATCGACGTGCGCCATGAGCTCTCCGGCGTCGGCGGCAACCTGCAGGATCACCTGCAGCTGCGCCTGATCTACCGCATGAACGGCGCACCTTCGCTGAACCAGATCGCCTCGACGCTGTGGGGCAAGATGGGCATGGGCCTGGAGTATCTGCTCAAGCGCAGCGGGCCTCTGTCCATGGCGCCGAGCCAACTTGGCGCGTTCGCCAAGTCCGACCCCGGCCAGCGTTCGGCCAACCTTGAATACCACGTGCAGCCGCTGTCGCTGGAACGCTTCGGCGAGCCGCTGCACAGCTTCCCGGCGTTTACCGCGTCGGTCTGCGATTTGCGTCCGCTGAGCCGCGGGACTGTGACGCTGCGCTCGCTCGATCCGCGTGACAAGCCTGTGATCCAGCCCAATTACCTGAGCCACCCACAGGACCTGCGCGTAGCCGCCGATGCCATCCGCCTGACCCGGCGCATTGCCGCCGCGCCCGCGCTGGCGCGTTTCAACCCGGTGGAGTTCAAGCCCGGCCCGGATTACCAGACCGAGGAAGACCTGCACCGCGCCGCCGCCGAGATCGGCACGACCATCTTCCACCCGGCCGGCACCTGCCGCATGGGGCAGGGCGAGGGCTCGGTGGTGGACAGCCAGTTGCGCGTGCATGGCATCCCCGGCCTGCGCATCGCCGACGCTTCGATCATGCCCAGCCTGACCTCCGGCAACAGCTGTTCGCCGGTGCTGGTGATCGCGGAAAAGGCCGCGCAGATGATTTTGAGCGAACCCGCGCGCGGCGCGGAGGTCATCCCTTCCAGTGGGCGCGCACAGGAGGAAGCTCCGGTGGCGTGACGGCGTGCGGCCGAAAGCTGCACGGTTTGTAGGATGGGTGGAGCGGAGCGATACCCATGCGGAAGCTGCGCAGTAATCGATGGGTATCGCTTCGCTCCACGCCATCCTACGTATTTGTTGTACAGAGTCGCTCCTACGGAGAGCCGCAAAAACCGGTATCGCGCGGTGTTAGAGCCGTGGCAGTCGAGGCTGACAAAAACAAGAGCCCCCAGAAGGGGCAGGAGAGCCCGTAATGACCGATGTAGCACAGCCCAGCTCCTATGAGCGTCCCGCGACTACGCGTCGCGACGAGCGCAAGGTGATCTTCGCCTCGTCGCTCGGCACGGTGTTCGAGTGGTACGACTTCTTCCTCTACGGATCGCTGGCGGCGATCATCGCCAAGCACTTCTTCGCCGGGGTCAACGACACCACCGCCTTCATCTTCGCCCTGCTGGCGTTCGCCGCCGGCTTCCTCGTCCGCCCCTTCGGCGCGCTGGTGTTCGGCCGCCTGGGCGACATGATCGGGCGCAAGTACACCTTCCTCGTCACCATCCTGCTGATGGGCCTGTCGACCTTCGCCGTCGGTCTGCTGCCGGCCTATGCCACCATCGGCGTGGCGGCGCCGGTCATCCTCATCGTGCTGCGGCTGTTGCAGGGCCTGGCGCTGGGCGGTGAGTACGGCGGCGCGGCGATCTACGTGGCCGAGCACGCGCCGGACCACAAACGCGGCGCCTACACCAGCTGGATCCAGTGCACCGCCACCGGCGGGCTGCTGCTGTCGCTGGTGGTGATCTGGGGTTGCCGCCAGCTCACCGGGCCGGAGTTCGAAACCTGGGGCTGGCGCCTGCCGTTCCTGATTTCCATCGTGCTGCTGGGCATCTCCACCTGGATTCGCCTGTCCATGCACGAGTCGCCGGCGTTCCTGAAGATGAAGGCCGAGGGCAAGGTGAGCAAATCGCCGCTCAAGGAATCGTTCACCCGCTGGAGCAACCTGAAGATCGTGCTGATCGCGCTGTTCAGCATCAACGCCGGGCAGGCGGTGACCTTCTACGCCGCACAGTTCTACGTGATGTTCTTCCTCACTCAGGTGCTCAAGGTCGACCCGGCGCTATCCAACGGGATGCTGATCGTTGCGCTGGTGATCGGTGCGCCGCTGTTCGTGATCATGGGCTGGCTGTCGGACAAGGTCGGTCGCAAGCCGGTGCTGATCACCGGATTGCTGCTGGCCACGGTGCTGTATTTCCCGCTGTTCAAGGCGCTGACCCATTACGCCAACCCGCAGATCGACGCGGCCTCGCGCCAGGCGCCGGTCACCGTGATGGCGGACCCGGCCACCTGTACCTTCCAGTTCGATCCGGTGGGCAAGGCCAAGTTCGACAGCGCCTGCGACAAGGCCAAGACCCTGCTGGTGAAAGGCGGCGTGCCCTACAGCACGGTGGCCGCGCCGGCTGGTAGCGAGTTGGTGGTGACCGTGGGCGAGAAGCGCATCGAGGGCTTCGACGCCGCCGCGTTGGGCGCAGCGGTGAAGGATGCCGGCTACCCGACCGTGGCTGATTCCTCGCTGGTGAACCGGCCGATGGTGGTGGCCATCATCGTCGCGCTGATCTTCATCGCCACCTGCTGCTATGGCCCGCTGGCGGCGCTGATGGTCGAGCTGTTCCCGACACGCATCCGCTACACCTCGCTGTCGCTGCCGTACCACATCGGCAACGGCTGGTTCGGCGGGTTGCTGCCGACCATCTCGTTCGCCCTGGTGGTGTATACCGGCAACATCTTCTACGGGCTGTGGTACCCGGTGCTGGTGACGGCGATGAGCCTGGTGTGCTCGCTGCTGTTCCTGCGCGAGACGAAGGACAACGATATTCACGCCGATTGACCGGCGATGTGAGCTGAACAAGGCCCGCGCAATGCGGGCCTTGTTCATGGCGGGGAGGTATCGCGGCGGCACGGTGTCGCTTACCCTATGCCGACTTGGCCTGCGCAGCGGGCCATTCGTATTGGAGTTCGAGCATGAGTCAAGAGATCGCCACCGTTACCGTCAGCGCCGAGCACTGGGGCCGCGAAGCCGAAGCAGTGGATAACGCCCGCGTCACCATCACCCTCAGCGCTCCCGAAGAGGGCGTGATCGAGGTGCGTTTCAAGGGCCAGCTGGATGCCCCGGAAGAGCCGACCCACGTCTGCGTGACGCTGGATAACGGGTTGTCCTATTACGGCGAGATCCAGGGTGGCGAGGCGAATGAAGAGGGCGGCTGGCTGCGCTTCGAGGGTGAGCTGATCGATCTGGAAGGATTCTGAGCCGAAAGTCCCCTGCAGTAGGCCACCGCGAAATTCTCCTGGCGGAATCCATTCCCAGCGGTAACCCCAGGGGCAGCGCATATCTGTAGGAGCGAGCTTGCTCGCGAACCCGTCGTTCACAGCGGAGTTTGTTCGCGAGCAAGCTCGCTCCTACAAAAAACGCCCAATAAAAAACCGGCCACCTGGGCCGGTTTTTTATTGCCTGTGGATAACTTCACTGCTGCGGGATCATTCCTTCGATGCGCTTGGCGAAGGCATTGGCCAGCGGACCGTCGGCAAGCAGCAGCAGGTAGTCGTGCTCGGACTTGGCCGCCGGGGCGATCTGGTACTTCAGGGTGCCCGAGGCGACCTGGCCGACCACCGGTACGGTCAGGGTGCCGACGCATTCCAGTACGCCGCTGTCCGGGTCCTTGTCGATGATCGCCACGTCTTTCAGCTCGGCCTTGCTCAGCGCATCGGATTGGGCGGAAAGCGCGCCGGAGAGGAAGATCTTCACCAGCTGGTTCTTCACGTCGTCCGAGCCGCAGACCTTCGCTTCGTTACCCCCGCAGGCGCTCAACAGCGCGGCGGCGGCCAGCACGGCCGAGAATTTCAACAGTTTCATCTATCCACCCTGTGGCGTTCCATGATGGCCATTGGATAGGAAATTGCCGGAAAAATTCCCTGCCACCCCGTCCCGTTTCGCTAGTTCGAAGGCGAAACGGGAGTAGGGTGACAGGCCGTCAGACCACGAAGCGCGCCACCATGCCGTTCAGGTCCACGGCCAGGCGCGACAGTTCCTGGCTCGCCGCGCTGGTCTGGGTGGCACCGGCCGAGGTCTGGGTCGCCAGGTCGCGGATGGTCAGCAGGTTGCGGTCCACCTCGCGGGCGACCTGGGCCTGTTCCTCGGTGGCGCTGGCGATCACCAGGTTGCGTTCGTTGATCAGCGACATGCGTTCCAGGATCACCTGCAACGAGGCGCCTGCCTCGCCGGTGCGGCTGACGGTGCGCTCGGCGTGGGCGGTACTGCTGAGCAGAGCGGTGACGGTGCGATCGCTGCCGTTCTGGATGGCCGACACCAGCTCCTCGATCTCGCGGGTCGAGCTCTGCGTGCGCTGGGCCAGCGAGCGCACCTCGTCGGCGACCACCGCGAAACCACGCCCGGCCTCGCCGGCACGGGCAGCTTCGATGGCGGCGTTGAGCGCCAGCAGGTTGGTCTGCTCGGCGACGCTGCGGATCACTTCCAGCACCTTGCCGATATCCTGCGCCTGGTTCGCCAGGGCTTCGGCCTGCTGCGAAGCCTGGCCCACTTCACCAGCCAGGATGCCGATAGCGCTGGAGGTTTCGTCCACCCGCTCGCTGCCGCTGCGTGCGGCGTCGATGGCCTCGCGGGAGGCGGCGGAGGTCGAGGCGGCGTTGCTGGCGACTTCCTCCACGGCGCTGGTCATCTGGTTGACCGCGGTGGCGGCCATCTCGATCTGGTCGCTCTGCTGCTGCAGCGCGCGGCTGCTGTCGTCCATGACGCTGTGCATTTCCTCGGCGGCCGAAGCCAGTTGGCTGGCCGAGTTGCCGATGCCGCGAATGGTCTCGCGCAGGCTGTTCTGCATGTCCGCCAGGGCGTTGAGCAACTGCGCCGGCTCATCGCGGCCTTCGACGGTGAAGCGTTGGCTGAGGTCGCCACTGGCGATGGTCCGGGCTACGCGTACCGCCTGGCCAAGCGGCACGACGATGCTGCGGGTGAGTTGCCAGGCCAGCAGCAGGGTCAGGCCGACGCTCAGCAGGAGGATTGCGCCAACCACCAACCGGCCGCTCTGGAACTGCTCTACGGCACGGTCGGCGGCAGCGGCGGCGCCATTGCGGTTGAGGTCGATCAGTGCGGTGAGACGCTTGTTCAGCTCCGCGCCCTGCTGGGTGATGTTGCCGTTGAGGATGTGCAGCGCGCCCTCGTCGTCGTTCTGGCGGATCTTTTCCACCAACTGGTCGACGAAACCGAGATAGCCGTCCAGCGTCTGGCGCAGCTCATCGGTGCGCTGCTGCTCTTCGGCGCTGAGAATCAGCTGGCGGTAGTCGGCGAGCACCTTGTCCTTGTCCTGCCGCGCCTCGGCGATCAGCGCCAGGCTGTGCTGGCGCGCGGTGCTGTCGTGGTTGACCAGCAGACGCATGGATTCCAGGCGAATGCGCGCGATGTCGCACGACAGCTGGTTCATCTGGTTGATGCTCAGCAGCCAGTTGCTGTCGATTTCCTCGGAAGCGGCGCGCAGGGTCGACAGCTTGTACAGCGAGAACAACCCGAGAAACACCAGGAGCAGGCCCATGACAGCGAAACCCAGGGACGCGCGGCGGCCAATACTCATGCTTCTGAACATCGTGAATTTCCCTTTTCTTCATCCATTGTGTTGGGCCCGTGGGCCTGCCATGTGCGGTGATGGCGCAGTGATATTACTTGGCGCCATTTTTTCGCAGCAGTGGCAAAACAGGACTAGCAGACGAAAAACCTGTCCGCTTTTGGAGAGGGGTTCATTCAGACGAGCGTGAGCCAGGCCAGCGCTGCGTAGCGCCCGAACTTGGCCAGCGTGACCAGCAGCAGGAAGCGCCACAACGGCTCGCGCATGACGCCGGCGATCAGCGTCAGCGGGTCGCCGATCACCGGCGCCCAGCTCAGCAGCAGCGACCAGCTGCCGAAGCGCTGGTAGTGGTGCTGGGCCTTTTCCAGCGCCCGCTCGCTCACCGGGAACCAGCGCCGTCCGCGCCAGCGCTCGATGCCCCGGCCGAGCAGCCAGTTCACCAGCGAACCGAGCACGTTGCCGAGGCTGGCGGCGAGCAGCAGCGACCACAGTGGGTGCTGCCCACCCAGCAGCAGGCCGACCAGCACGGCTTCAGATTGCAGCGGCAGCAGGGTGGCGGCGCCGAAGGCGGAGAGGAAAAGGCCAAGGTGAGCGGCCAGGGCAAGGCTGAGCATGAGTCTTGGATTGGCCGAGGGAAATGGGGCGTCGGAATGGCAGAACCGGCGTACTAAAAATTCGGAATAAAGAGATAAGGTTCCAGCGTCTCCGGATACTATATGTCCTATCTTGCTGAGGATTTAGTAGGAATTTACATTCGCGCGACTGCTCGCCCGAATCCATCATCCGTCGGCACGCCACACATCTTCTGGGGAACGCTGTGAAGAACTGGACTCTACGCCAACGCATCCTGGCCAGCTTTGCCGTCGTCATCGCGATCATGTTGCTGATGGTGGTGATTTCCTACACCCGTCTGCTTCGCGTGGAAGCCAGCACGAAGCGGGTCAGCGAAGATGCCATGCCCGGCACCTATGCCCTGACCACGGTGCGCTCGGCCTGGACCGACAGCATCCTGCTGACCCAGGTACTGGTTGGCCTGAGCGATGGCAAGTCGCTCGACGAGGCGCGCCGGCAGGAGTTCCGTGCCAACCATGACACCCTGATCGAGCGCGTTGCCCTCTATGAACGGACGGTCAGCGACAGTCGCGACAAGGAAATGCTCGCGCACTTCAAGCAGCAGATAAACGAGTATGACGCCCTGCTCGGACAGGTGCTGCAGCTCTACACCACGGACCGCGAGGGTGCCCGGCGTCTGCTGCTGGATCGCCTGGAGCCGATGTGGGAGGACGGCCGCAAAACGCTGAACCAGTTGATCTCGCTGAACAAGGAGATCGCCGATGCCGCCGCGGAGAACATCGTTACCGAGGTGACCACCGCCAAGGTGATCATGCTCATTTCCCTGCTGCTGGCGATTCTGGCCGCCGCGGTATGCGGGCTATTGCTGATGCGCGCCATCACCGAGCCGGTGCGCCAGGTGGTGAAAGGCCTGCAGGTCATGGGCGGCGGCGACTTCACCACGCGCCTGGCCATGGAGCGCAACGACGAATTCGCCGTGATCGAAACCGGCTTCAACGGCATGGCCGAGGAGCTCAAGGGCCTGGTATCCCAGGCGCAGCGCTCGGCCATCCAGGTGACCACCTCGGTGACCGAGATCGCCGCTACCTCCAAGCAGCAGCAGGCCACCGCCACCGAGACGGCCGCCACCACCACCGAGATCGGCGCCACCTCGCGGGAAATTGCCGCCACCTCCCGCGACCTGGTGCGCACCATGACCGAGGTGTCGTCGGCTGCCGAGCAGACTTCCACCTTGGCCGGCTCCGGCCAGCTCGGCCTGGCGCGCATGGAAGAGACCATGCACCACGTGATGGGCGCCGCCGAACTGGTCAACGCCAAACTGGCGATCCTCAATGAGCGCGCCGGCAACATCAACCAGGTGGTCACCACCATCGTCAAGGTGGCTGACCAGACCAACCTGCTGTCGCTCAACGCCGCCATCGAGGCGGAGAAAGCCGGCGAGTACGGCCGTGGCTTCGCCGTGGTCGCCACCGAAGTGCGCCGCCTGGCCGACCAGACCGCCGTGGCCACCTACGACATCGAGCAGATGGTCCGCGAGATCCAGTCCGCCGTGTCCGCTGGCGTGATGGGCATGGACAAGTTTTCCGAGGAGGTGCGTCGCGGCATTTCCGAAGTCGGCCAGGTCGGTGAGCAGCTCTCGCAGATCATCCAGCAGGTGCAGGCGCTGGCGCCGCGTGTGCAGATGGTCAACGAAGGCATGCAGGCCCAGGCCACCGGCGCCGAGCAGATCAACCAGGCGCTGGTGCAGCTCGGCGAGGCTACCGGGCAGACCGTGGAATCCCTGCGCCAGGCGAGCTTCGCCATCGACGAGCTGAACCTCGTGGCCAACGGACTGCGCAATGGCGTCTCCCGCTTCAAGGTCTGACGCCGCCGCGGCGGGCAGGCTGTACCTGCAATTCCGCCTGGGGGCGGACCGCTATGCGCTGGACGTCCATGACGTCATCGAGGTGCTGCCGGTGCCTGCGCTCAAGCGCGTGCCGGAAGCGCCGAACTGGATTGCCGGGCTGTTCCCGCACCGCGGCGAACTCTTGCCGGTGCTCGACCTGAGCCAGTTGGCCTTCGGCTACAGCGCGCCGCGTCGCACCAGCACGCGCCTGGTGCTGGTGCGTTACCGCGCCGCGGTCGATGGCCCGGAGCAGCGGCTCGGGCTGATCCTCGAACAGGCCACGCACACCCTGCGCCGTGATCCCGAGGCTTTCCGCGATTACCCACTGGACAACGGCAGCGCCCGCTATCTCGGCCCCGTGCTGGAGGATGAGCAGGGCTTGCTGCAGCGCGTCGGTGTCGACCAGTTGCTCAGCGACGAAGCCCGCGCGCGCCTGCTGCGTGACTCGGGAGGGGCGCCGGCATGACCGATCCGCGCTTCGCCCGATTGCTCAAGGAACGTATCGGCCTGGACGCCGAATCGGTGGGCGACGCCGTGATCGAGCGCGCCGTGCGCCAGCGCATCAACAAGGCCAGCAACGGCAACGCCGAGCACTATTGGATGCTCCTGCAGGGTTCTGCCGAGGAAGTGCAGGCACTGATCGAAGCGGTGATAGTCCCGGAGACCTGGTTCTTCCGCTACCCCGAATCCTTCGGCGCGCTCGCCGATCTCGCGTCCCGGCGCTTGCTGGAGCTGGCCGGCAGCCGCCCGCTGCGCGTGCTCAGCCTGCCCTGTTCGACTGGCGAGGAGCCGTACTCGATCGTCATGGCGCTGCTGGATGCGGGACTGGCGCCGTCTGCCTTCCAGGTCGACGCGCTGGATGTCAGCCGTGCGGTACTGGAGCGGGCGGAAGAGGGGCGTTATGGACGCAACTCCTTCCGCGGCTCCAACCTGGAGTTCCGCGACCGCCACTTCAGCGCCGATGGCAACGAATACCAGCTCGCCGAGGCGGTGCGCCGCAAAGTCCGCTTCCGCGTCGGCAACCTGCTGGCGCAGGGCCTGCTGGCCGGCGAAGCACCCTATGACTACGTGTTCTGCCGCAACCTGCTGATCTATTTCGACCGGCCGACCCAGGAGCAGGTGGTGGAAGTGCTGTGTCGCCTGACACGGCCGGATGGCGTGCTGTTCATCGGCCCGGCCGAAGCCAGCCTGATGTCGCGCATCGGCCTGCGCCCGCTGGGCGTCCCGCAATCCTTCGCCTTCCCGCTGGAAAGCGCCGAACCGACTCCCCGCGTGGCGCCGCTGAACTGGACCGCGCCGGCGCCGATTCCGCGTCCGGCTCCGCCCAAGCCCGCGCCGGTGCGCCCGCGCCTGGCCGCCAAGCCCGAGCCGCCGGTCACTGTGCCTGCCGGTAACGCGCTGGCGGAGATCGCTCGGCTGGCCAACTCCGGCCAGGCCGCCGAAGCGCGCCAGCGCTGCGAGGCGCTGCTGGCCGAGAAGGGCCCGGACGCCGAAGCTTTCTACTGGCTCGGCCTGCTGGCCGATGCCCAGGGCCAGGGCAGCGAGGCCCAGGCTTTCTACCGCAAGGCCCTGTACCTGCAACCCGACCACCAGGAAAGCCTGCAGCACCTGGCCGCGCTGCTTGCGGCCCAGGGCGACACGGCCGGCGCCCGCCGCCTGCAGGAGCGCGCCGCGCGAGGAGTGAAGCGCAATGGTTGAACGCGACTCTTCATCCATCGGCAGCTCGGTCTTCGACAGCGACCTGCCGACGGTGGACGACTGCTGGAACCGCATCGGCGTGCGCGGCGACCGCAGCTGCCCGAAGCTGGCCGAGCACATCCATTGCCGCAACTGCCCGGTGCATGCCGCCGCTGCCATCAGCCTGCTGGACCGCTACGCGCTGGGCAGCGAGGGAGCGCAGCTGGCGCCCGTCGAAACCACTGAGGCAGCCATCGAAGAGGGCCGACCGCACCTGATCTTCCGTCTCGGCGAGGAATGGCTGGGCCTGCCCACCCGCGCCCTGGCCGAGGTGGCACCGTCCTGCGTCGTGCACTCGCTGCCGCACCAGCGCTCGCCCGCGCTGCTGGGCGTGGCCAATGTGCGTGGCACCCTGGTGGCGTGCATTTCCCTCGGTGAACTGCTCGGCCTCGACAACCGTACGGCCACTCGTGACGATGCCCGCGTCGTGCCGCGCATGCTGATCCTGGCGGCCGTTGGCGGGCCGATCATCTCGCCGGTGGACGAGGTGGAAGGCATTCATGAGCTGGAGGAGAAGGCCATCGTCGAAGCCGCGTCTCAGGGCCACGCCGCCAATGACCGCTTCACCCGTGGTGTGATGCAGTGGCGCAACCGCAGCATCCGCCTGCTCGACCAGGAAGCCCTGCTCGATGCCGCCACCCGGAGCCTCGCATGACCCCGGACCAGATGAAGGACGCATCGATGCTGGAGCTGTTCCGCCTGGAGGCGGAGGCCCAGACGCAGGTGCTGGTGCAGGGCCTGATGGCGCTGGAGCGCAACCCGACCCAGGCCGACCAGCTCGAAGCCTGCATGCGCGCGGCGCACTCGCTCAAGGGCGCGGCGCGGATCGTCGGGCTGGATGCCGGCGTGCAGGTCGCCCATGTGATGGAAGACTGCCTGGTCGGCGCCCAGGAGGGCCGCCTGCTGCTGACCTCCGGGCATATCGACGCGCTGCTGGCCGGCACCGATATCCTCCTGCACATCGCCGACGCCCAGCCCGAGCGTGCGGAGCAGGCCCAGCAGGGCGTACCGGCCATGGTCGAGCGCCTGCAGGCGCTGCTTTCCGGAAAGACCCCGGCACCGCCTGCGCCTCCCGTTGCCATGCCGGTCGAGCCGGCCCCCGTCGCCATTGAGGCGGCTACTGAATCGCCCACGCCGCCTGCCGCGCCCGCCGAGCCGGCACCCCGTCGCCGCTCCAGCGACAGCGATGAAGCTGGCGAACGCGTGCTGCGGGTCACCGCCGAGCGCCTGAACCAACTGCTCGACTATTCCAGCAAGTCGCTGGTGGAGTCCCAGCGCCTCAAGCCGCTGCTCGATTCCCTGCAGCGCCTCAAGCGAATCCAGGCCAGTGCCAGCCGCGTCCTGGATGGCGCCCGCGACGCTGCCAGCACGGCCAACCTCGACGCCGAGGCGCAGGCCTACCTGGCCGACGCGCGCCGCCTGGTCGGCGAGTGCCAGCAACTGCTCAGCGAGCAGATCGCCGAGCTGGACGAGTTCAGCTTCAAGGCCGGCCAGCGCGCGCAGTCGCTCTACGACACCGCACTGTCCTGCCGCATGCGTCCCTTCTCCGACGTGCTGTCCGGGCAGGCGCGGATGGTCCGTGATCTCGGCCGCTCGTTGGGCAAGGCTGTGCGCCTGGACGTGCAGGGCGCAACGACCCAGGTCGACCGCGATGTGCTGGAAAAGCTCGAAGCGCCGCTCACTCACCTGCTGCGCAACGCCGTCGACCACGGCATCGAATCCGCCGAGGTGCGCGCCCGCGCCGGCAAGCTGGAACAGGGCGTCATCCAGCTGCTGGCCCGCCATCACGCCGGCATGCTGGTCCTGGAGCTGCAAGATGACGGCGGCGGTGTTGACCTCGACCGCCTGCGCGCGGCCATCGTCCGCCGCCAGCTGTCCACCGAGGAAACCGTGGCGCGCCTCACCGAGGACGAGCTGCTGAGCTTCCTGTTCCTGCCCGGCTTCAGCATGCGCGAGCAGGTCACCGAGGTGTCCGGTCGCGGCGTCGGCCTGGATGCCGTGCAGCACATGGTGCGCCAGCTGCGCGGCGGCATCCGCATGGAGCAGGTACGCGGGCAGGGCGCGCGTTTCCACCTGGAAGTGCCGCTGACGCTGTCCGTGGTGCGCAGCCTGGTCGTCACCATCGGCGGCGAGGCGTACGCCTTCCCGTTGGCGCACATCGAGCGCATGCGCCGGTTGGCGGCGGACGAGATCGTCCAGCTCGAAGGCCGCCAGCAGTTCTGGCATGAAGGACGGCATGTCGGCCTGGTCTCCGCCAGCCAGCTGTTGCAGCGCCCTGATGGCGAAGGCTCGCCGGACGAGATTCCGGTGGTGGTGATCCGCGATCGGGAAAGCGCCTACGGCGTGGCAGTGGAAAAGTTCATCGGCGAGCGCACCCTGGTGGTGGTGCCGCTGGACGCGCGGCTGGGCAAGGTGCAGGACGTTTCCGCCGGTGCGCTGCTGGATGACGGCACGCCAGTGTTGATCCTCGACGTCGAGGACATGCTGCGCTCGGTGGAGAAGCTCCTGGCTACCGGCCGGCTCGAACGCATCGATCCTGCCGGGCGCCTCGCCGGCCCGGCGCGCAAGCGCGTGCTGGTGGTGGACGACTCGCTCACCGTGCGCGAACTGGAACGCAAGCTGCTGCTGGGGCGGGGATATGACGTCGCTGTGGCGGTGGACGGCATGGACGGCTGGAACGCCCTGCGCTCTGAGCATTTCGATCTGGTCATCACCGACATCGACATGCCGCGCATGGACGGTATCGAGTTGGTGACCCTGATCCGCCGCGACACCCGCCTGCAATCGCTGCCGGTGATGGTGGTGTCCTACAAGGACCGCGAAGAAGACCGTCGACGCGGCCTGGATGCCGGCGCCGACTATTATCTGGCCAAGGCCAGCTTCCATGACGAGGCCCTGCTGGACGCGGTGGTCGACCTGATCGGAGGAGCCCACGGGTGAAGATAGGGATAGTCAACGACATGCCACTGGCAGTGGAGGCGATGCGCCGCGCGCTCGCTTTCGAGCCGGCGCATCGCATCGTCTGGGTCGCCGCCAACGGCGCCGAAGCGCTGGAGATGTGCGCGGCGCACAAGCCCGACGTGGTCCTCATGGACCTGCTGATGCCGGTGATGGATGGCGTCGAGGCCACGCGTCGGATCATGGCCCAGAGCCCCTGTGCGATCATCGTCGTCACGGTCGACCTGGAACAGAACATGAGCCGCGTGTTCGACGCCATGGGCAATGGCGCGGTGGACGCGGTGAATACCCCGAGCATGGGCGCCGGCGACCCCGCCGAGGCGGCTCGCCCGCTGCTGCGCAAGCTGCAGAACCTGGCCTGGCTCAATGCACCGCGCGACAGCCGCCCTGCCACCAGCACGGTGCCGGCGCGCAAGGGCGGTGGTGCTCGCAAGCTGGTCGCCATCGGCTCTTCGGCGGGCGGCCCGGCGGCACTGGCGGATCTGTTTGCGAAGCTGCCGGCGGATTTCCCGGCGGCCATCGTGGTCGTCCAGCACGTCGACGAGGTATTTGCCGCCGGCATGGCCGAGTGGCTCTCCACCCAGTCGACGATTCCCGTGCGCCTGGCGCGCAACGGCGAGCCGCCGCAGCCGGGCTGCGTGCTGCTGGCCGGCACCAATCACCATATCCGGCTGGTCAAGGGCGGCGAACTGGCCTACACCGCCGAACCCAGCGGCCACATCTACCGGCCATCCATCGATGTGTTTTTCGACAGCGTGGTGGAGTACTGGTCCGGCGATGCCGTCGGTGTGCTGCTGACCGGCATGGGCCGGGACGGCGCCGAGGGATTGAAGCGCATGCGCGAACGCGGTTTCTTGACGCTGGCCCAGGACCAGGCCAGCAGCGCCGTGTACGGTATGCCCAAGGCCGCGGCGGCGATCGGTGCCGCCGTGGAGATTCGCGCGCTGGGCGACATCGCCCGAAGACTCGCTGAAGTCTGCGCCTGAGTGCAGGCTACGGAGCCCCATCAGATGAACCCTTTGACGAGTGACTACCCCGTGAACATCCCAGGCGATTCCGCTGTGATGGTGCTGCTGGTGGACGATCAGCCGATGATCGGCGAAGCCGTGCGCCGCGCGCTGGCGGACGACCCCAGCATCGACTTCCACTTCTGCTCCGATCCGCACCAGGCCATTGCCCTGGCCATCCAGATCAAGCCCACGGTGATCCTCCAGGACCTGGTGATGCCCGGCGCCGACGGCCTCTCGCTGGTGCGCGAGTACCGTGCCAATCCGGCTACGCGTGACCTGCCGATCATCGTCCTGTCGACCAAGGAAGACCCGGCGGTGAAAAGCGCGGCGTTCACCGCCGGCGCCAACGACTACCTGGTCAAGCTGCCCGACGCCATCGAGCTGATCGCGCGGGTGCGCTACCACTCGCGCTCCTACCTCGCCCTGCTGCAGCGCGACGAGGCCTACCGGGCCCTGCGCGAGAGCCAGCAGCAGTTGCTGGAAACCAACCTGGTGCTGCAGCGGCTGATGAACTCCGACGGCCTCACCGGGCTGTCCAACCGCCGGCACTTCGACGAATACCTGGAAATGGAGTGGCGCCGCGGCCTGCGCGAGCAGACCCAGCTGTCGATCCTGTTGATGGATGTCGACCACTTCAAGGCCTACAACGACACCTTCGGCCACGTGCAGGGCGACGAGGCGCTGCGCCAGGTGGCCGGGGCGATCCGCGCCAGCGCCAGCCGCCCCTCGGACCTGCCCGCGCGCTACGGCGGCGAGGAGTTCGTCATGGTCCTCCCTAACACCTCGCCCGGCGGTGCACGCCTGCTGGCGGAAAAGCTGCGGCGCCTGGTGCAGGACCTGAATATCCGCCACGAACTGCCCACGCCGGGCTCGTCGCTGACCATCAGCATCGGTGTGGCGACGCTGATCCCCCAGGCCGGGCAGGCCTGCCGCCAGCTCATCGAACTGGCCGACCAGGCGCTCTACAACGCCAAGCACGGCGGCCGCAACCAGGTGGCCATCGCCGGCTGAACGGGCGGGGAGGGCGCGAAAACGGTGGGCGTGCTTTGTCGCAAAGCCTGAAAAGGTGGCGAAAAATCACGTATACTTGCCGGCTTTTCTACGCCCTTTACCCGTGAGAGATGCCCGCCATGGAAATCCAACCGATCCTCAACAGCATCAAGGACCTCACCGACCGCACCCAGTCGATTCGGGGGTATCTTTGACTACGATCTGAAACATGATCGTCTGATCGAAGTAAACCGCGAGCTGGAAGACCCGGCGGTCTGGAACAAGCCCGAATACGCCCAGAACCTGGGCCGCGAGCGCGCCATGCTGGCGCAGATCGTCGAGACCCTCGACGAGCTCACCGGCGGTCTGGCCGACTCCCGCGACCTGCTCGACATGGCGGTCGAGGAGAATGACGAAGGCGCCGTTGGCGACGTCGAAGCCGAAGTCCAGCGCCTGCGCGAAATCCTCGAGAAGCTCGAGTTCCGCCGCATGTTCAGCGGCGAGATGGACCCCAACAACGCCTACCTGGACATCCAGGCCGGCTCCGGCGGCACCGAAGCCCAGGACTGGGCCAACATGCTGCTGCGCATGTACCTGCGCTGGGCCGACAAGAACGGCTTCGATGCCGAGATCGTCGAGCTGTCCGAGGGCGAAGTCGCCGGCATCAAGGGCGCCACCGTGCATATCAAGGGCGAGTACGCCTTCGGCTGGCTGCGCACCGAGATCGGCGTGCACCGCCTGGTGCGCAAGAGCCCGTTCGACTCCGGCAACCGTCGCCACACCTCGTTCACCGCGGTGTTCGTCTCGCCGGAAATCGACGACAACATCGAGATCGAGATCAACCCGGCCGACCTGCGCATCGACACCTACCGCTCCTCCGGCGCGGGCGGTCAGCACGTGAACACCACCGACTCCGCGGTGCGTATCACCCACGTACCGACCAACACCGTGGTAGCGTGCCAGAACGAACGCTCCCAGCACGCCAACAAGGACACCGCCATGAAGATGCTGCGGGCCCGGTTGTACGAGCAGGAGATGCAGAAGCGCACCGCCGCCTCGCAGGCGCTGGAAGACACCAAGTCCGATATCGGCTGGGGCCACCAGATCCGTTCCTACGTGCTCGACCAGTCGCGCATCAAGGACCTGCGTACCGGCGTGGAACGCAGCGATTGCGACAAGGTGCTCGACGGCGACCTCAACGAGTATCTCGAGGCCAGCCTCAAACAAGGGCTCTGACGCAGAGCTCTACTGTAGGAGCGAGCTTGCTCGCGAACCCGTCCAAGAGCTTCGCGAGCAAGCTCGCTCCTACACGTATCCCCCAATTTGATTTAGACGCCAGGCAGATAGACGACCATGAGCGACCAACAACTCGACCAGACCGAACTGCAACAGGAAGAAAACAAGCTGATCGCCCAGCGCAAGGAAAAGCTTGCCGCCGTGCGTGAGGCCAAGGCCATTGCCTTCCCCAACGACTTCCGCCGCGCCGACTACTTCGCGGACCTGCAGAAACAGTACGCCGACAAGACCAAGGAAGAGCTGGAAGCTGCAGCCATCCCGGTCAAGGTCGCCGGTCGCATCATGCTCAACCGTGGTTCGTTCATCGTCCTGCAGGACAGCAGCGGCCGCCTTCAGGCCTACGTGAACCGCAAGACCCTGCCGGAAGAAACCCTGGCCGAGATCAAGACCTGGGACCTGGGCGACATCATCGGCGCCGAAGGCACCCTGGCCCGTTCCGGCAAGGGCGACCTCTACGTCGAGATGACCAGCGTGCGCCTGCTGACCAAGTCCCTGCGCCCGCTGCCGGACAAGCACCACGGCCTGACCGACACCGAGCAGCGCTACCGCCAGCGCTACGTCGACCTGATCGTCAACGAGGAAACCCGCCACACCTTCCGCGTGCGTTCGCAGGTCATCGCCCACATCCGTCGCTTCCTCTCCGATCGCGGCTTCCTCGAAGTGGAAACCCCGATGCTGCAGACCATCCCTGGCGGCGCGGCGGCCAAGCCCTTCGAAACCCACCACAACGCGCTGGACATGGCCATGTTCCTGCGTATCGCCCCGGAGCTGTACCTCAAGCGCCTGGTGGTCGGTGGCTTCGAGAAAGTCTTCGAGATCAACCGCAACTTCCGTAACGAAGGCGTTTCGACCCGGCACAACCCCGAGTTCACCATGCTCGAGTTCTACCAGGCCTACGCCGACTACGAAGACAACATGGACCTGACCGAAGAGCTGTTCCGCGAGCTGGCCCAGGCCGTGCTCGGCAGCACCGACGTGCCCTACGGCGACAAGGTCTTCCACTTCGGCGAGCCGTTCGCCCGCCTGTCCGTGTTCGATGCCATCCTCAAGTACAACCCGGAACTGACCGCGGCTGACCTGACCGACCTCGAGAAGGCCCGCGCCATCGCCAAGAAGGCCGGCGCCAAGGTCCTCGGCCACGAAGGCCTGGGCAAGCTGCAGGTGATGATTTTCGAAGAGCTGGTCGAGCACAAGCTGGAGCAGCCGCACTTCATCACCCAGTATCCGTTCGAAGTCTCCCCGCTGGCGCGCCGCAACGACAACGACCCGAGCGTCACCGATCGCTTCGAACTGTTCATCGGTGGCCGCGAGATCGCCAACGCCTACTCCGAGCTCAACGACGCCGAAGATCAGGCCGAGCGCTTCATGCTGCAGGTGAAGGAGAAGGACGCCGGTGACGACGAGGCGATGCACTACGACGCCGACTTCGTCAACGCGCTGGAATACGGCATGCCGCCCACCGCCGGCGAAGGTATCGGTATCGACCGCCTGGTGATGCTGCTGACCAACTCGCCGTCGATCCGCGACGTCATCCTGTTCCCGCACATGCGCCCGCAGGCGTAAGCGCAGGAACTGGAAAGAAAGGCCGCCCTCGGGCGGCCTTTTTCGTTTCCGTTGTTATTCGCAGGAGCGAGCCTGCTCGCGAACCGTTGCGTGGCGGTGCTGCCGGGCAGCCCGTTCGCGAGCCAGCTCGCTCCTGCAGATGCCAGGGATTCTGGCGGTATACCATCCGACGAAATGCAGGTCATTCCCGTGGCTCGTGCGCTATGTGGCACGTCATACACCCAGGCCTGACTCCCTGCCGCCTGCTCTGCCTCGCGGCCTGCTTCGTGCGCCGGTGTCGCAGCCACATGGCGGCGATTGTTTTCCCACAGAAAAGCTCGAACAATGCGCCATCAGGCCGCGCCGTCGGAGGTAATGCCCGTGACCCCAGTGTCCCCGCGAGACAGTGCCGCGCAAGTCGCCAGCGCCATCGCCGAAAGTGTCAAATACCAGGGCCGCAAGGCCAGCCGCCAAGGCAGCGAGCAGCGCCGCCAGGCGATCCTCGACGCCGCGCTGCGGATCATCGTGCGCGATGGCGTCCGCGCCGTACGCCACCGTGCCGTGGCCGCCGAGGCCGGCGTGCCGCTGTCCGCCACCACCTACTACTTCAAGGACATCCAGGACCTCATCACCGATACCTTCGCGCTCTTCGTCGAACGCAGCGCCGAAGCCCTGTCGACCTTCTGGGGCAGCGTCGAGGGTGACCTCCAGGCCATGGCCGCCGGTCTCGCCCAGGACGACCCGCAGGCGCGCCGCGAACTGACCGCGAATATCGTCGAGCTGGCGATCCAGTACGTGATGGTCCAGCTCAACGAGCGCCGCGAGCATCTGCTGGCCGAACAGGCCTTCCGCCAGGAGGCGCTGCTCAACCCCAGCCTCAGCGATCTGGCACAGCGCCACCGACGGATTCTGTCCCTGGGCGTGGTGCATTTCTTCGAAGTGCTCGGTTCAAAGCAGCCCGAGCAGGATGCCCGGGTGTTGACGGCCATCATCCTGCAGATGGAGTATCAGGGCCTGCTGGACGGCGCCGACCATCTGCAGATCGAGGAAATGCGTGCCATCCTTAGCCGCTACCTCGACCTGGTGATGGGTTTGTAGCGCCAACTGCTGCATTCCAACCCCGCCGGCCGGCGGGGTTTTCGTGTCGGAACTCCGGACGCCTGCGCGTATCGCATGAGAAGGCATCCGGACCTAAGGAGGGCGTGATGAAAGTCTGGCGTGCACTGCTGCTGTTGAGCATCTGCCTGCTCAGTGGCTGTCTGGTGACGTTCAAGGACCCGATTCCGGCCAACGAGCCCGCGCCGGCTCACCTGCTGGGCCAGTGGTCGCGTGTGGACGAGTACGGCGAGGAGCAGTTCCTCGAGGTCACCCGCTCCGGCTCCAACCTCTACCGTGCGCTCAGCTACGTCGACAGCAAGGACAACACCGACAGTGTCGAGGACTTCGGCTTCACCGTCGCCCATCACGGCAGTCGCTGGTACCTCTCGGCCGGGTTGCCGAAGAGCATGGGCGGCAACTTCGCCCTGGCCGGCTTCGAGATCACCGACAAGGACGAACTGGTGATCTATAACCTGGATGTCGACCATATCCTGCAGGACATGAAGGAAGGCGCGCTCAAGGGCGAGAAGGTCGACACCGAGCAGGGTGCTGGTGCGCTGGTGAGCAGCCCGCTCGCCGACGTCATCGCCTACCTGAATGATCCGGCCAATTCCGACGTGTTCGTCGAAGCGCTGCGCTTCTCGCGCGTGACCCCGGGAGAAAAGCAATGACCCCACGGCGCAAGAAGTCCACGCCCAACGAGTACCAGCAGATCATCCGCAGCCTGTCCGATCGGATCGTCGAGGCGCAGACACCGATCCGCGTACTCGATGCCATCAAGTGGGATGACAGCATCCGCGACGACTTCCTCAAGGGCCGCGGCAAGCACGCGCCCAAGGTCGACCGCAGCTACTACGACAGTCGCCCACTGTCCTTCGACAGCAGCGCGAAGAAGCAGGAATTCCAGAACATCGAGCGCGACATCACCCGCCACCTGGGGCAGTTCAACCCGGTCGGGCAGATCATGCGGCGCATGTGCAAGGAATACCGCATGGTCATCCGCATGCTCGAAGCACGCGGCACCCAGGACTTCGGGCTGATTTCCCAGGAACTCTACGGCTCTGCCTCCGATGCTTTTCATGCCGGCGATCCGACCCTGGCGGACCTCGGCCTGATGCTCTCGGACTACCTGAACAACATCGCCGACCGAGGCGACCTCAAGGACGAACCCAAGACCCTTACCGCCAGCGACGCGGTGCGGATGTTGCAGGAGCGCCTCAACAAGGTGTTCGACGGCAAAGAGGACACCATCCGCGTCTTCGAGTCCGACGGCATCGTCGCTGACGCGGCGGCCGGCGCCGATTACATCAAGGTGCGTGCCGACGCCATGTTCAACGAGCGCGACGTGCGCGCGCTGGAAGTCCACGAAGGCCTGGTGCACGTCGGCACCACGCTCAATGGCCTCAACCAGCCGATCTGCACCTTCCTCGCCAAGGGCCCGCCGTCGTCCACCGTGACCCAGGAAGGCCTGGCGATCCTGATGGAAGTGATCGCCTTCGCCTCCTACCCGACGCGCCTGCGCAAGCTCACCAACCGCACCCGCGCCATCCACATGGCGGAGGAGGGCGCGGACTTCCTGGAAGTGTTCAACTTCTACCGCGAGCAGAACTACAGCGCGGAAAGCAGCTACCAGAACGCCAGCCGGGTGTTCCGCGGTTCGACGCCGTCGGGCCTGCCGTTCACCAAGGACCTGTCGTACCTCAAGGGTTTCATCCTGATCTACAACTACATCCAGCTCGCCGTGCGCAAGGGCAAGCTGGAGCAGATCCCGCTGCTGTTCTGCGGCAAGGCCACCCTGGAAGACATGCGTACCCTGCGCCAACTGGTGGACGAGGGCCTGGTGGTACCGCCCAAGTACCTGCCGCCGCAGTTCCGCGACCTCAACGCACTGTCGGCGTGGATGTGCTTCTCGAACTTCCTCAACCACCTCAGCCTCGACCGCATCGAGGCGGACTACGCCAATATCCTCTGAGTCGCTTTGCCAATCAGCGGTGAGAGAACTTGTCGGTATCCAGGCGCAAGGAGCGCATTGCAATGGAGCATTCGGTATTCGACAGGCAGGCGAACTTCGAGGATCGCCCGATCGGCGCAGCCGCCTACAACCTGATCATCGGGCTGACCCTCTGCTGGGGATTCCTGGTGAACTGGTGGATGGTGGGAAACGTCCCGGTCGAGTGGATTCGCGGCCTCAATCCCTGGATCTTCTACATTGGTTATTTTGCCTGCTGTCTGGCCGGCGCCTACCTGTTCAGCTCGTCCAGCAACCCGGTGGTGAGCTTCCTGGGCTACAACCTCGTGGTGGTTCCGTTCGGCCTGATCGTCAATCTGGTCGTCGCCCGGTACGACCCGCAACTTGTGCTGCAAGCAATACGCGTCACAGGTCTGGTTACGGTCGGGATGATGTGTGCCGGAAGCCTGTTCCCGGCATTCTTCCAGCGAATCGGTTCGACACTGCTCATCGCCTTGCTACTGGTGATCGTGGTTGAGTTGGTGGAAGTCTTCGTTTTCGGAGTGCACCACGGCATCCTCGATTGGATCGTCGCCGTGATCTTCTGCGGATACATCGGTTACGACTGGGCTCGTGCGAATCAGATTCCCAAGACGCTCGATAACGCTATCGACAGTGCAGCGGCGCTCTACATGGACATCATCAACCTGTTCCTGCGGGTGCTGCGGATACTCGGGCGTAAATAACCGCCGCGCGGCGCCCCGCATGGTGATTGGCTGCCGCTACACAAGGACACCTGCTGCATGACTCGATTGCTGAAAGCCTGCCTGCTACTGACAAGCACTCTCCTTTTGACCGCCTGCAGCTCCTTGCTGTTCTACCCCAGCGACGACGTCGCCATCACCCCCGCGCGGGCCAAACTGGAGTTCCGCGACGTCACGTTCACCACTGCCGATGGCGTGAAGCTCGCCGGCTGGTGGTTGCCGGCGAAAGCGGGTGTGCCGGTCAAGGGAACCGTGCTGCACCTGCACGGCAATGGCGGCAACATGGCCTGGCACCTGGGCGGCGCGTACTGGCTGCCGGAGCAGGGCTACCAGGTGCTGATGCTGGATTACCGCGGTTACGGCAAGTCCGAGGGCGAGCCGAGCCTGCCGGCAATCTACCAGGACATCGACGCCGCCTTCGCCTGGCTGGACAAGGCACCGGAGGTGCAGGGCAAACCGGTGATCCTGCTGGGCCAGAGCCTGGGCGGCGCCATGGCGGTGCATTACCTGGGCATGCACCCTGAGCGGCAGAAGAAGTTGAATGCCGTGGTGCTCGATGGCGTGCCGGCCAGTTACCGCGATGTGGCGCAATACACCCTGAGCACCAGTTGGCTGACCTGGCCGCTGCAGGTGCCGCTGTCCTGGCTGGTGCCCGACGGTGACAGCGCGATCCGCTCCATGCCGCGACTTTCTGGCGCACCCGTGCTGTTCTTCCACAGCATCGACGATACCATTGTGCCCCTGGACAACGGCCTGACCCTCTACAAGGCCGCGCCGCCGCCCAAGGTCTTCCAGCTGACACGCGGCAATCACGTGGAAACCTTCGGGGAGCCGGTGTGGCGCGAAGTGATGCTGCGCTTCCTTGACGATCCGCAGCACTTCACCGGCCTGCGCCGGTTGGCCGAAGTCCCGAACTCTCCCTCTCCGGCGAAGCCACAGGAATCGCAGGCGGACCCGAAACAACAAGGCACCCCATGAACGACCGCAATCCGATCTCCTACATCCTCACTGTCATCGCCACCATCTTCGTCTCGGTTGGCACGCTCTGGTATTACGGCTACCTGCACTTCGCCAAGCCCGAGGACGCGCTGGAACTGACCCAGTTCACCATGCTCAAGAGCATTCCCGGCCAGGACAGCACCAAGCTCTCCCTGGACCCGGCCGACCAGCAGGCGCAGTGCATCGATGGCGTGCTGGTGATGTTCGACATGACCCAGAAGGGCCTGACCGGTGTGCTGGTCGATGGCCGCAAGCGCGCCGTGCGCTGCATGGGTGAAGAGACCCCGCAAGAGGTCAAATGACGACGGGCCCGCCGTCGCAGAGGCAGGGAGCAAGCATCATGAGCCACCCCGAAATCCGCGTCTGGCAGGGCGACATCACCCGACTCGACGTCGATGCCATCGTCAATGCCGCCAACAGTTCGCTGCTGGGCGGTGGAGGTGTCGACGGCGCCATTCACCGTGCGGCCGGCCCGGAGCTGGTCCACGCGTGCCGCCCGCTGGGTGGCTGCAAGACTGGCCAGGCGAAGATCACTCCTGGCTTCCGCCTGCCGGCGCGCTTCGTCATCCACACTGTCGGACCCGTCTGGCGCGGTGGTGAGCACGGCGAGCCCGGGCTGCTCGCCCAGTGCTACCGCAACAGCCTGCAATTGGCCGAAGACAACGGCCTCGCCAGCATCGCCTTTCCCGCCATCAGTACTGGTATATACGGTTATCCCGCCGAAGCCGCGGCGAAGGTCGCCGTGGACGAACTGCGTCGTCTGCTCGGTGAAGGAAGTTCGCTGAAAGAGTTGGTGCTGGTGCCTTTCTCGGCCGAGATGGCCGAGCTGTACCGGCGCCTGCTGGGCTGAACGCTGGCCTGAATAAACGCCCATGGTCGCGGGCGTGGCCCGCTCCAACAGGAAACGCAGGTCGTAGGATGGGTGGCGCGGAGCGATACCCATGCTGCAGGTGCAGTGATCGATGGGTATCGCTTCGCTCCACGCCATCCTACAAGAGCGCTGTATCCCGAAGGATCAATAAGTACCGCTCACCGCCGAGCGCGGTTGCACCGGGTTGGCGTCATTGGAAATGGTGACCTCGACGCGACGGTTCATGGCGCGGCCGGCCGGGGTCGCGTTGCTCGACACCGGATACTCCTTGCCGTAACCGCGGGATACGACGCGATCGGGCGTGACTCCCTGGCTCAGCAGGGCCAGGCGAATAGCGTCGGCGCGGCGCTCGGAAAGCCCCTGGTTGTAGGAGGACGAGCCGCTGCTGTCGGTGTAGCCCTCGACGATGACCTTGCGTTCCGGATTCTGCTGCAGGTAGCCGGCGAGGTTCTGCACATTGCTCATGGCGCCGGACTTCAGCTCGGCGCGGTCGAGATCGAACAGCACGTCGCCGAAGGACACCATGGTTCCGCGCGAGGTCTGCTTGGCGTTCAGCTCGCCCTTGAGCTTGTTCAGCTGTGCGGTACGGGCATCCAGACGGGCCTGGGCGCGCTGGGCCGAGGTGTTCTTCATCTGGTCCTCGGCGTTGCGCAGGGCCACCGTCTGGTTGGCCAGCTCAATGCGCTGCTGGGTCAGGTAGGCCATCTGGTCGACGTCCTTCTGGTCGGCGCCGTCGCGGTAGGCCTTGTCGGTCTTGGCCAGCCAGTCACCGGCGTCCTTGGTTTCCAGCGCGGCCTGCTGGGTGGCCTGGGGTTCAGCCTGCAGCGCCTGGAAGTCGCTGCGGGCTTTCTCCAGGTTGGCGTTGGGCGGCGTCGAGCACGCGGCCAGGGCCAGGGCGAGAGTCGAGATGGCGGGCAGTACGATGAGCTTGTTCATGTCGGAATTCCTTATATGACCGGACGTAGGGGCGGGATCACTGGGCCTGCTGCAGGCCTTCCTGACGCAGCTCCATCACGCCCTGCTGGGCGTCCTTGACGTTGTTCTGCGCCTTCACGGCCTGCGACTTGCGCTCTGCCACGCGAGCGTCCCATTCGGCCTGCTGTGCCAGGCGCTTGGCCTGGTCGTATTCCTTGTCGTTCAGGGCAATGCGCGCCTGGGCGAGTTTGTCCTGGGCATTCTTGGTTTCGACCGGGGCGAATTCCGGTCCACCGGAGCTGACGGCGGCGTTCACCGCCGATTCGGTGACGGCCATCTGTTCGCTGGGCGGGTTGCCGGCGCAGCCAGCCAGCAGCACGGCGCTGCCAAGGGCGAGCAGGCTGAGGCGCAGGGAGGCGCAGGTGGAGGCGGTCGGGACGGTTCGAGCGCTCTGAGATTTCAGTTCCATTGGGTGAATCCTCTGACGTTTGGTAAGGGGTTCCCTCGGCGATTCGAGTGCCGGTGGATGCCTGCCACGCTGGTCTGCGGCTTCGTGGGCATCTGATTAGGGGACTAAGGGTTTTGTCAGGGGGTTCAAAAAAAATGCCCGCCGTATTGGCGGGCATTGGTGACGATCCACTGGGATCAGCCGCGATGACGCAGCAATCTCAGACCGTTGAACACCACCAGCAGGCTGGCACCCATGTCGGCGAAGACCGCCATCCACAGGGTCCCTTCGCCGGCCAGGGTGAGGGCGAGGAACACCGCCTTGATGCCCAGCGCGAGGGTGATGTTCTGTATCAGCACGCGATGGGTCTGGCGCGACAGGCGTATGAAGGACGGCAGCTTGCGCAGGTCATCGTCCATCAGCGCGACGCCGGCTGTTTCGATGGCGGTATCGGTGCCCGCCGCGCCCATGGCAAAACCGATGTCGGCGCGGGCCAGGGCGGGAGCGTCGTTGATGCCGTCGCCGACCATGCCGACGCGCTGGCCACCTTCCTGGCGCTGCTTTACCTCGCGCAGCTTGTCCTCGGGCAGCAGGTTGCCCAGTGCTTCGTCGATGCCCACCTGGGCGCCGATGGCGTTGGCGGTGTGCGGGTTGTCGCCGGTCAGCATCAGCGTCTTCACGCCCAGCGCGTGCAACTGGGCGATGGCTTCGCGGCTGGTCTCCTTGACGCCGTCGGCCACGGCGAACAGTGCCAGCGGGCCCTCGCTATCGAGCAGCACGATGACCGTCTTGCCCTGTTGTTCCAGGGCGTCGAGGCGCGCCTCCAGTTCCTGCGAGCACAGCTCCAGCTCCTCCACCAGGCGGTGGTTGCCCAGGTGGTAGGTTCGCCCGTCTATCTCGCCTTTCACGCCGCGGCCGGGCAGGGCAGTCAGCTCGCCGACGCTGTACAGCGCAATGTCGTCTGCCTCGGCGGCCTGTGCCACGGCGTGCGAGACCGGGTGATCCGAACGCGCCGCAAGGCTGGCGGCCAGCGCGCGAACGTCGCCGGCGGTGGTTTCCCGCAGGGCGGTGAAATCGGTCTGGCGCGGGCGACCTTCGGTGAGCGTGCCGGTCTTGTCGAGGGCGATCCAGCTCAACGAACGACCCATTTCCAGGAACACCCCGCCCTTGATCAGGATACCCAGGCGAGCCGCCGCTGACAGGCCGCTGACGATGGTCACCGGAGTAGAGATGACCAGGGCGCACGGGCAGGCGATCACCAGCAGCACCAACGCGCGGTAGACCCAGTCGAGCCAGGCGCCGCCAAAGAACAGCGGCGGCAGCAGCGCAGTGGCGATGGCGATGAGGAACACCGCCGGGGTGTAGATGCGCGAGAACTGGTCGACGAAGCGCTGGGTCGGCGCACGCGAGCCCTGGGCTTCTTCCACCGCATGGATGATGCGTGCCAGGGTGCTGTCGTCGGCCACGCGGGTGACGCGGTATTCCAGCGCGCTTTCACCGTTGATGGTGCCGGCGAACAGGGTGTCGCCGGCCTGTTTTTCCACCGGCAGGCTTTCACCGGTGATGGGCGCCTGGTTGACGCTGGAGCGGCCGTCGAGCACCTCGCCGTCCAGGGCGATGCGCTCGCCCGGGCGCACCCGCACGCGGGCATCGAGCGTCACGGTCTTGGCCGGCAGCTCCTGCCACTGGCCGTCGACCAGCACCGTGGCCTGCTCCGGGGCGAGTTGCAGGAGGCCGCGAATGGCGTTGCGCGCGCGGTCCAGCGATTTGGCCTCGATCAGCTCGGCGATGGCGAACAGCACGGCGACCATGGCCGCTTCCGGCCACTGGCCGATCAGCATGGCGCCGGTCACGGCGATGCTCATCAGGGCATTGATGTTGAGGTTGCGGTTCTTCAGGGCGATCCAGCCCTTGCGGTAGGTCGGCAGGCCGGCGCCAAGGATCGCCGCGATGGCCAGCACCGCCACCAGCCAGTGCGGGCCGATGGCGAACCACTCGAAGAACTCCGCACCCGCCGCCGCGACACCGGCCAGCGCCAGCGGCCACCAGGGTTTCTGCTGGGCGGGTTGTGCGGGCGCAGGAGCGTTTTCGTCCACGGGCTCGGCCTGCATGCCGAGGGAGGCCACCAGCTTCTGCAGCGGCTCGATGCTATCGAAGCGGTGCTGCACGCGCAGCAGGCGCTGCATCAGGTTGAAGTCGAGGTCCTCCACCGCCGGCACGCGGCCCAGTGCGTCGCGCAGCAGGCGTTCCTCGGTGGGGCAGTCCATGGCCTCGATGCGCAGGCTGGTCCAGCGCAGCTCGCCGGCCGCAGCCCCTGCCACGGCGCTTGCCGCTTGCGCGGGATCGATACGCTCATGCTGATGATCGTGATCGTGATCGTGATCGTGATCGTGATCGTGATCGTGATCGTGATCATGGGCATGGTCGTGAGCGTGCGGGGCAGGTTCGGCGGCCGGAGCGCGCAGTAGCGCGCCTTTGTCGCAGCCGCAGCAGCCGGCGGCTTCCTGTTCGCGGTGCTGATCCTGGATTGGGGCGGGACCGTGGATGATCGGGCCCTGGCGATTGGCAGTCATGTCGTCCGTTCCTGTTTGACGAGTTGCTGCTGATTGCACACCCTGTAGCAACTACAGAGTCAAGCACCTGCTGGCGAGGAGTCGAAAATGAAGATCGGTGAACTGGCGAAACTGACCGGCTGCCCAGTGGAAACCATCCGCTACTACGAGCGCGAAGGCCTGCTGCCCGCGCCGTCGCGCAGCGAGGGCAACTACCGCCAGTACGACGCCAGCCACGTCGAGCGGCTGTCGTTCATCCGCCATTGCCGTTCGCTGGACATGACCCAGGAGGAAATCCGCATCCTCCTTGGCCTGCGCGACCGCCCCGAGTCCGACTGCGGTACCGCCAATCGGCTGATCGACGAGCACCTGCACCACGTCGAGGTGCGCATCGCCGAACTGCAGTCGCTCAGCCAGCAATTGCGCGACCTGCGCGCGCAGTGCCAGGGCGAGGGCAGCAGCGTGGATTGCGGCATCTTGCGCGAGCTGGAACAGCCGGCGGAGCCTTCGGTGATTCCCGATGCGTGCGCCGAGGCGGGGCATTTGCATGTGCCAGGCGTGCATGGCCGGCATTGATCGTATTGTCGGGCTCGAGAATTCGTAGGGCGGATAACGCGTCAGCGTTATCCGCCATTGAGCGCCGGCTGGCGCATAACCTGTCCCAGGGCATGGGTCCTACTGGGCCAATTTGTTGATCTGAGGCCATGCGTAGGAACGGACAGTTGGCACCGCTTTTATGTAGGAGCGAGGGGGACGCCTAGTTCTTGCTCGCGAAACCGCCCAGCGCTGGAGCTGCCGGCAGGCCTGTTCGCGAGCAAGCTCGCTCCAACAAATAGAATCCAGCACCCCGGAAAACTCCAGGGCGCTGGGTTTCAGGAGTGCTCCGCCTCCGTCAGCTCATGCAGGTACTTGCGCGACAGCGCCAGGAAGCGCGGCGTCGGGCCGGTGTCCTCGTAGATCGGGTCGCCCTGTTCGTCCTGGGCCACCACCTTGTTTCCCTGCACGTAGGGGAAGCTTGCCTCCAGCTCCTCCAGCGCCGCGCTGACCAGTTCCCCCAGCAGCTCCTCGTCGCTGCGCTTGGGGTACATGTCGTGCAGCGCGGCCAGACGCGCGGCGGTCTCGACGTCCAGCGGAATGCTGTACTGGTGGTTGGTCATGCGCCCCCTGGCGTTCTGTTCCCAATGGCGTACCAGCTCGCGGATCTTCATATTCACCTCTAGGGTCGTTACGTGGCGGTCGGCCCTCGTGAGGCCGCCGCAGGTTTTCCCGACGATGGGGATAACTTTCAGCCTAGACGTTGTCCGAGCATGACTGCGGGCGTTCGTCGAGCGCTTGTCAGCCGCCACACCTGGCGGCACTGTGAAACTCTCAGCGTGGCCCTTTCCAATGGGCGCTCTCACTCCAAGGAGACCGCGATGCCGGATATCGATGCGCGCCTGCGCGAGGACGTTCACCTGCTTGGCGAACTGCTCGGGCAGACCATCCGCGCCCAGTACGGGCAGGGCTTCCTCGACAAGATCGAGCTGATCCGCACCGGCGCCAAGGCCGCGCGGCGTGGCTCGGCGGAAGGCGCCAAGCAGCTCACCGCGACCCTCGACGACTTGGGCGAGGACGAACTGCTGCCGGTGGCGCGCGCCTTCAACCAGTTCCTCAACCTGGCCAATATCGCCGAGCAGTACCACCGCATTCGTCGCCGAACGCCGAAGGAGCCGGAGCCCTTCGAGAACCGCGTGCTGACAGAATTGCTGGGGCGCCTGCGCAAGTCCGGCCTGGGTGCCGAAGGCCTGGCGCGGCAGGTGGCGGAGCTGGAGATCGAACTGGTGCTCACCGCGCACCCCACCGAAGTGGCGCGCCGCACGCTGATCCAGAAGTACGACGCCATCGCCGGCCAACTGGCCGCTGGTGACCACAGCGACCTGTTGCCCGAAGAGCGCCAGGCGGTGCAGGAAAAACTCCAGCGCCTGATCGCCGAGGCCTGGCACACCGACGAAATCCGCCGCACCCGGCCGACCCCGGTGGACGAGGCGAAATGGGGCTTCGCGGTGATCGAACACTCCCTCTGGCACGCGCTGCCGGACTTCCTCCGGCATGTCGATCGCACCCTGCAGGAAACCCTCGGTGAACGGCTGCCGCTGGAGTCCGCGCCGATCCGCTTCGCCTCCTGGATGGGCGGCGACCGCGACGGCAACCCCAATGTCACCGCCGCTATCACCCGCGAGGTCCTGCTGCTGGCGCGCTGGATGGCCGCCGATCTCTACCTGCGCGACGTGGATAGCCTGGCTGCTGATCTATCCATGCAGCAGGCCAGCGAAGAACTGCGCGCCGACGTGGGTGAGCTTGCCGAGCCCTACCGTGCGTTGCTCAAGCAACTGCGCGAACGTCTGCGTGCCACCCGTGCGTGGGCCGAGCGGGCTATCCATACCGGCGAAGAGCCCGGCAGCGAGGTGCTGCAAGACAACCGAGAGCTGCTCGAACCACTGCAACTCTGCCACCGCTCGCTGCACGATTGCGGCATGGGCGTAATCGCCGATGGCGCCTTGCTCGATACCCTGCGCCGCGCCGCCACCTTCGGCCTGTTCCTGGCCCGGCTGGACGTGCGCCAGGATTCCACCCGCCACGCCAGGGCGATGAGCGAGATCACCGACTACCTCGGGCTGGGCAACTACGCCGAGTGGGACGAAAGCGTGCGCCAGGAATTCCTCCTGGAAGAGCTCGCCAGCCGTCGCCCGCTGCTGCCGGCGAACTACGAACCTTGCCCCGAGACCGCCGAAGTACTCGCCACCTGCCGCGTGGTGGCGCAGGCGCCGGCAGCGTCGCTGGGCTCCTACGTCATCTCCATGGCCGGCCAGCCGTCCGACGTGCTCGCCGTGCAATTGCTGCTCAAGGAATGCGGCCTGGAGCGGCCGATGCGCGTCGTGCCGCTGTTCGAGACGCTGGATGACCTCGACAACGCCGGCCCCTGCATCGACCGCCTGCTCAGCCTCGACAGCTACCGCACCCGCCTGGCCGGGCCGCAGGAAGTGATGATCGGCTACTCCGACTCGGCCAAGGATGCCGGTACTCTGGCGGCGGCCTGGGCGCAGTACCGCGCGCAGGAGGCGCTGGTGGACATCTGCCGCAACCATGGTATCGAACTGCTGCTGTTCCATGGCCGTGGCGGCACCGTCGGCCGTGGCGGCGGCCCGGCCCACGCGGCGATCCTCTCGCAGCCGCCGGGCTCGGTGGCCGGGCGCTTCCGCACCACCGAGCAGGGCGAGATGATTCGCTTCAAGTTCGGCCTGCCGGATATCGCCGAGCAGAACCTCAACCTTTATCTCGCCGCGGTGCTGGAAGCCACCCTGCAGCCGCCGCCGGTGCCAGAGCCGGCCTGGCGCGAGGAGATGGATCGCCTGGCCGCCGATGGCGTGCTCGCTTACCGCGCGGTGGTGCGGGAGAACCCGCAGTTCGTCGACTACTTCCGCGAGGCCACGCCGGAGCAGGAGCTGGGCCGCCTGCCGCTGGGCAGCCGCCCGGCCAAACGACGCGAGGGCGGGGTGGAAAGCCTGCGGGCGATTCCCTGGATCTTCGCCTGGACCCAGACGCGCCTGATGCTGCCGGCCTGGCTGGGTTGGGAAGACGCGTTGTTCAAGGCCATCGAGCGTGGCGAGGGCGCGCTGTTGTCCCGTATGCGCAAGGAGTGGCCGTTCTTCACCACCCGCATCGACATGCTGGAGATGGTGCTGGCCAAGGCCGACCGGGAAATTGCCCAACTCTACGACGAGCGCCTGGTGCAATCGGAACTGCGACCATTAGGTGCGCATTTGCGCGACCTATTGTCGCAGTCGGTGCGCGTGGTGCTGGGCCTGACCGGGCAGTCCCAACTGCTCGCTCACGCCGCCGAGACGCGCGAATCCATTGGTGTGCGCAATACCTACCTGGACCCGCTGCACCTGCTCCAGGCCGAGCTGCTGGCCCGCTCGCGACGCTGCACCGGCGATGCCTGCGGCGGTCTGGAGCAGGCCATGCTGGTCACGGTCGCGGGGATAGCCGCGGGGCTGCGCAATACCGGTTGAGGGCACATCACCCCCCACCAAAGGTGGATTGCCGAGCCGGCAAATGAGATTAATTTGATGGCTGTTCCAGGTGCCATCAAGCGCCCGGGACCGGCTCGCGCAGTCCCCATGGCCGGCTTGTCTGGCAGGGGACCGCTGTGTATCGTGAGCAACCTTTCGGCGCATGTCTGCGCCATTCCAGCACGATGAGATTGGCCCCAAGAGGCGGATCCGTGATTTCGCTTAACAAGTATTAAGGAGCATATCGATGCGTGTGATTCTGCTCGGGGCGCCCGGTGCCGGCAAAGGTACCCAGGCTCGCTTCATCACTGAGAAGTTCGGCATTCCGCAGATCTCCACCGGCGACATGCTGCGTGCAGCGGTCAAGGCCGGCACCGAACTGGGCCTGCAGGCCAAGAGCGTGATGGACGCCGGTGGTCTGGTCTCCGATGACCTGATCATCAACCTGGTCAAGGAACGTATCGCCCAGCCCGACTGCGCCAACGGCTTCCTGTTCGATGGCTTCCCGCGCACCATTCCCCAGGCCGAGGCCATGAAGGAAGCGGGCGTCACCATCGACAACGTCGTCGAGATCGCCGTTGAAGACGAAGAAATCGTCAGCCGCATCGCCGGCCGCCGTGTGCATGCCGCTTCCGGCCGCGTCTACCACGTCGAGCACAACCCGCCGAAGGTTGCCGGCAAGGACGACGAGACCGGTGAAGAGCTGATCCAGCGCGAAGACGACAAGGAAGCCACCGTGCGTCACCGCCTGTCGGTCTATCACTCGCAGACCAAGCCGCTGGTCGATTTCTACCAGAAGCTGGCCGCCGCCCAAGGCACCCCGAAGTACACCCGCGTCGAGGGTGTCGGCTCGGTAGAGCAGATCACCACCAAGGTGCTCGCCGCTCTGAGCTGATCGCTCCCGCGTCTGCCAAAGGCCCGCACATGCGGGCCTTTGGCGTTTATAATGCCCGCCCGTTTTTTATCGACTAATGGAAAGCACCATGCCCACGCTGCTGGCCCTGGATACCTCGACCGAAGCCTGTTCCGTCGCCCTGCTGCATGACGGCCGCCGGTTCGTGCGCCATGAGGTGATCCCGCGCCTGCACGCCCAGCGCCTGTTGCCCATGGTGCAGGACATCCTCGGCGAGGCCGGCATCGCGCTGTCCGCCGTCGACGCCATCGCCTTCGGCCGCGGCCCCGGCGCCTTCACCGGTGTGCGTATCGCCATCGGCGTCGTCCAGGGCCTGGCGTTCGCCCTGCAGAAGCCGGTGCTGCCGATCTCCGACCTGGCGGTATTGGCCCAGCGTGCGCACCGCGAGCACGGCGCCGCCCAGGTTGCCGCTGCCATCGATGCGCGCATGGACGAGGTGTACTGGGGTTGCTACCGCGTGGAGCAGGGCGAGATGCGTCTGGCCGGCGCCGAGGCGGTGCTGCCGCCCGAGCGCGTCGAGCTGCCGCGCGATGCCCAGGGCGAGTGGTTCGGCTCCGGCACCGGCTGGGGCTTCGAGGAGCGCCTGGCGGTGAAGGTTGCCGCCTGCGATGCCAGCCTGTTGCCGCACGCCGAAGACCTGCTGACCCTGGCCGAATTCGCCTGGGCGCGGGGCGAGTCGGTTGACGCAGAGCACGCGCAGCCCGTCTACCTGCGGGACAACGTGGCGACACCCAAGAAAGCCTGACCTGTGCCAATTGACCGCAGCCTGGAGCGCTCGCTAGAGTGAGCGCATTCCCACCGAGTTTCTGACATGCGTATCGACGGTTTCACTTCCATATCCCAGACGCCTGAGCGCGGTTCCCGGACGGGCACTGCGGTCACGCCGTATCGGGATGTGCAGAGTGACGTCGAAGCCCGCCGCGACCAACCCGCGCCGACCTCGGCGAGCCAGGGGCTGGACTCGCAGCCGCAGACCCGCCGCGTCGAATCCTCCAGCGCCAGCAGCTACGGCGTGCCGGCGACCCTGCGAGACATCGAGTACCAGCGCCCGCTGAGCTCCCGTGCTGCCCAGGCGCTGGCCAGCTACACCAGCACCGCCAGCATGGCCGGCCAGTACGAAGGCCAGGAAGTCCTCGGTCTCGACCTCTACGCCTGATTCGATGTCGCTGCCGTATTTCCTCGGATGTCCATCTTGGAACGAGCCTGCCTGGCGCGGCACCTTCTATCCCGCTGACCTGCGTCCCGCCGATACCCTGGGCTTCTACTCCCAGGTGTTCAACGCTGTGGAAGGCAACACCACTTTCTACGCCCGCCCCAACGCCGATACCCTCGCGCGCTGGGCGCAGACCATGCCGGAGACATTCCGCTTCTGCGCCAAGTTGCCCCGCGATATCAGCCACGAGGGCGACCTGCGCGGCCAGTTGGAGAACACGCGGGATTTCCTCGATCTGCTGAGGCCGCTGGGTAAGCGCGTCGCGCCGCTGTGGCTGCAGGTGTCGGCCAGTTTCGGACCGGATCGGCTGGGCGAGCTGGCGGCCTGGCTCGACGCCTTCGCCGAGCGTCGCCTTGCCGTCGAGGTGCGACACCCGGCGTTCTTTGCCAAGGGCGAGGAGGAGCGGGCGCTCAACCGGCTGCTGCTGGATCGTGGTGTAGAACGTATCTGCCTGGACTCGCGGGCGCTGTTTGCCTGCCGGTCTGACGACCCTGACGTGCTGCACGCACAGTCGAAGAAGCCCAAGGTACCGGTGCGCCCGGCGGCCTTCAGCGACAGCCCGCAGGTGCGCTTCATCGGTGGGCCGGACCTGGACGCCAATCTCGTTCACCTTGCGCCCTGGGTCGGCAAGGTGGCCGAGTGGATCGAGCAGGGCCTGACGCCCTACGTTTTCCTCCACACGCCGGACAACCACCGCGCCGCCGAACAGGCGCAGCGCTTCCATGCCTTGCTGCGCGAGCGCCTTCCAGGTTTGCCGGCACTGTTCGAGCCGAAGCCGGAAGTGGAGCAGCTCGGCCTGCTCTGACACCCCAACTGTGCATGGCGGCGAGCGGGCGAGGGGGCTAACCTGCTCCTTCCCGCTCGGCAAGGAGACAGCCATGACCCATCAACAACAACGCGGCGAAGCCTTCCGCGCGCTGCACCAGCGCGAGGGCCTGTTCGTCCTGCCCAACCCCTGGGATGCCGGCTCGGCAAAGATGCTTGCCCATCTGGGGTTCGAAGCCCTCGCGACCACCAGCGCCGGGCTGGCTTTCGCGCTGGGACGCCGCGACGCCGAAGGCGCCGTCAATCGCGACGAAGCCCTGGCCAATGCGCGGCAGATCATCGAGGCGACGCCATTGCCGGTTGCCGCCGATCTGGAGAATGGCTACGGCGATACGCCTGACGATTGCGCCGAGACTATCCGCCTGGCTGCCGCCTGCGGGCTGGTCGGCGGTTCCATCGAAGACGCCACCGGCCGCCCGGACACACCCATCTATCCGCTGGAGCTGGCGGTCGAGCGCATCACCGCCGCCGTGCAGGCGGTCCGGGCCCTGCCTTTCACGTTCACCCTGGCGGCGCGGGCGGAGAACTTCCTGCATGGCCGTGCCGACCTGGATGACACCATTCGCCGCCTGGTGGCCTTCGCCGAAGCCGGCGCCGACGTGCTCTACGCGCCGGGCCTGAAGACTCGCGAGGAAATCGCCGCCGTGGTCAGCGCCGTGGCACCGCGACCGGTCAACGTGCTGGTGGGCTCGCCCGCCGTGCAACTTGGCCTGGAGGAGCTGGCAGCGTTGGGGGTGAAGCGCGTCAGCGTCGGTTCGACCCTGGCACGCGCGGCTTACGGCGCCTTCTTCAGTAGCGCCGAAGCGCTGGCCAAGGGCGACCTCAAGCCGATGCACAACGCCATGCCCTTCGACCGCATCAACGGACTCTTCCGGGGCTGACGCTTGCGCTGGTGGCTGCTCGCTTTCGTCCTCGCCTGCGCGGGGTTCGCGTTATCGGTGCAGCAGCAGTGGCTGAGCCTGCCAGCTCGCTGGAATCCTTGGGCACCGCTGGATGTGCGCGATGAGCCCAACCTGCTGACCCGCTACAAGCTCTGGCGACTGCGTGACGACGTCGACCTGTGCCGCCTGGCGTTGCAGAGTTCTGATCTCAAGGCGCAGTCGATGGCCGACAGCGAGCCGGTCGCCGGTTGCCCGTTGCAGAACGTCTGGCGCGTGCAGGCCGCCGAGGTAAAGCTGAGCAGCAGCTTCCTCGCCAGTTGCCCGCTGGCGGTGAGCTTCGCGCTGTTCGAGCGGCACTCGCTGCAACCGGCTGCAAGGGCCGTCTACGGCCAGCCGGTGGTTGGCGTGGAGCACCTGGGCAGCTTTGCCTGCCGCAACATCTACGGGCGCGCCGATGCCCGCCGCAGCCAGCACGCGAGTGCCAACGCGCTGGACATTGCCGCCTTCCGCCTCGCCGACGGCCGGCGCATCGTCGTGGCCAGGGACTGGTCGGGGGAGGGCGATGCCGCTCGCTTCCTGCGTGCCGTGCGCGACGGCGCCTGCGGCAACTTCGACGCTGTGCTGGGACCGGACTACAACCGCGCCCACCATGACCATTTTCACCTCGACCTGGGCGGCTGGCAGATCTGCCGTTGAGCCCGCCGGCTGCGCGCTGCGGTAGAATTGCGGTTTTTTCCAGGATCGCCCCGCCATGACCGAAGTCCTCACTCCGCCGCGCATCGTCGTCCAGGCCCTGGCGCCTGCCTGGCAGGCGTCCGCCGAGCAGTGGGCGCAGCGGCTCGGGCTGCCGCTGGGCGAGGGGAATGCGGACTTCGCTCTGCAACTGGGCGATGAAGGCCTGCAACTGCTGCAACTGGGGCCGGACTCGCCCGGCCCGGTGCGGGTGGACTTCCTCGAAGGCGCCACCGCGCATCGTCGCCAGTTCGGCGGCGGCGCCGGGCAGATGATTGCCAAGGCCGTGGGTATCCAGCAGGGCGTGCGTCCCCGTGTGCTGGACGCCACCGCCGGCCTGGGCAAGGACGCCTTCGTGCTGGCGACCCTGGGTTGCGAGATGCACCTGACCGAGCGCCAACCGATCATCGCCGCGCTGCTGGAAGACGGCCTGGCCCGTGCCGCCGGGGATTTCGAGGTGGGCGCCATCGTCGCGCGTATGCGCCTGCTGCAGGGCAATGCGATCGAGCGCATGGCCGCCTGGGAAGGCGAGGCGCCGCAGGTGATCTACCTCGACCCGATGTTCCCGCACCGCGACAAGAGTGCGCTGGTGAAGAAGGAAATGCGCCTGTTCCGCCCACTGGTGGGCGACGACCTGGACGCGCCGGCGCTGCTGGATGCGGCGCTGAAGCTGGCCAGCCACCGGGTGGTGGTCAAGCGCCCGCGCAAAGCGCCGATCATCGAGGGGCAGAAGCCCAGCTACAGCCTGGAAGGCAAGTCCAGCCGCTATGACATCTATCCGCTGAAGAGCCTCAAGGGCTGACGGCCACTTTGCGGGTCTGCTCCTGGCTGATAATGCCTCGCGCGATCCAGCCCTCACCCTAACCCTGGCTACGCGCCCCGCTCCTGAGGGAGAGGGGACCGATCGATGCAGGATGAGACTGTGCTGCTCCCTCTCCCTCAGGAGCGGGGCGCTGGGGGGAGGGAAGTCCGTTACACCGGCGGTGCGGGCCAGTCTGCGGGGGCTGATATTCTTGTAGGAGCGAGCATGCTCGCGAACCCGCCTAACGCCGAACTCGCCGGGAAGTCCTGTTCGCGAGCAAGCTCGCTTCTTCCCTAGGCACTCCGGCGTGAGTCAGGGCCTGAAAGCCTTGAGGAACAGCGCCACCACTTCCTGCGCGTGAGCCTCGGACTCCTCCTCGGTCGGCGGCTCCACGCAACCGATCATCAGGCGGAAGTGCACGCAGCCCTGCACCAGCATCAGGAAGTGCTCGGCGGCCCGGCGCGGGCTGTCCATCGCCAACTTGCCCTGCTGGCGAGCCTGCTCCAGCAGGCGCTCCATCTGGTCCAGCACGCGTTGCGGGCCGGCGTCGAAGAACAGCTGTGACAGATGCGGGTTCTGCCCGCCCTGGGCAATCATCAGCCGGCTCAGCGCAATGGCCTCCGGGCTGTTGATCAACTGATTGAAGCCGCGCGCCAGGTTCAGCAGCAGGCTTTCCAGCGGCGCATCGGCCGATGGCTCTGCAAACAGCTCTGGCAGGTTCTCCGCACACTTGGCCTGCACGGCTTCGACGAACAGCGTCTCCTTGTCCGTGAAGTGGCTGTACACGGTGAGCTTGGACACCCCGGCCTCGGCGGCGATGGCCTCCATGCTGCTGCCGTCGTAGCCATGGCGGACGAACAGCTCCTTGGCGGCCTCGAGAATGGCTTGGCGCTTGGCGGGGTCCTTGGGGCGACCCGGGCCGTTCGATGAGTTCGATGGCGACATGATTTTACATTTCTAATACTGGACTGATGGGTTCTGTATTTTTACTATACCGGGGAGTATAAGAATTCCAACCGCGTTTTGCGAAAGGTCACACATCATGTTCCGCCATGCTCTGTCTGTCGCGCTGCCTGCTGCCTTCATCCTTTCCCTTTCTGCCTGCGGTAATGGCGAGCCTCCCAAGCCCGCTGTGCGTCCGGCCATCGTGGTACAGCCGCTGCCGGCGCGTGACATCACCGAAGCCTATCCCGGCGAAGTCCATGCCCGCCACGAGCCGGAGTTGGCGTTCCGCATTGGTGGCAAGGTCAGCAAGCGCCTGGTGGAAACCGGCGAGCGGGTAAAGAAGGACCAGCCGCTGGCGGAACTCGATCCTGAAGACGTTCGTCTGCAGCTCGAAGCCACTCGTGCGCAGGTGGCGGCAGCCGAAGCCAACCTGCAGACCGTCCGCTCCGAATACACCCGCTACAAGACCCTGCTGGAGCGCCAGCTGGTCAGCCAGTCGCAGTTCGACAATATCGAGAACACCTACCGCGCCGGCGAAGCGCGCGTGAAGCAGATTCGCGCCGAATACGACGTGGCCAGCAACCAGGCTGGCTACGCGGTATTGCGCTCGCCCCAGGACGGCGTGATCGCCACGCGCCGTGTGGAGGTGGGGCAGGTGGTCGCCGCTGGGCAGACCGTCTTCACCCTGGCCGCCGATGGCGACCGCGAAGTACTGATCAGCTTCCCCGAACATGCCTTCGAGCGCTTCCGCGTTGGTGAAGCAGTGAGCGTCGAGCTCTGGTCGCAGCGTGACAAGCGCTTCAGCGGCAAGATTCGCGAACTCTCGCCGGCGGCCGATCCGCAATCGCGCACCTTTGCAGCGCGCGTTGCTTTCGACGATCCGAAAGTGCCCGCCGAACTGGGCCAGAGCGCCCGCGTCTACGTCCATGCCGAGGGCGCCGTGCCGCTGGCGGTGCCACTGGCCGCGCTGACCTCGGAGGCAGGCCAGCCATTTGTCTGGGTGGTCGATCCGAAGACTTCCACCCTGCACCGTCGCCCGGTGCGCGTCGGTCCCTACGCCGAAGACCGCGTGCCGGTGCTCGAAGGTTTGAAGGATGGCGACTGGGTGGTGGCAGCCGGTGTCCAGGTGCTGCGTGAAGGGCAGGAGGTAAGGCCTGTCGACCGGGAGAACCGGTCGATCAAGCTGGTGGCGAAGGAGTAACGCCCGATGCAATTCAACCTTTCCGCCTGGGCGCTGCAGAACCGCTCCATCGTCCTGTACCTCATGCTGCTGCTGGGCATAGTCGGTGCGCTGTCCTACACCAAGCTCGGGCAGAGCGAAGACCCGCCATTCACCTTCAAGGCCATGGTGGTGAAGACCAACTGGCCGGGCGCGACCGCCGAAGAAGTCTCGCGCCAGGTCACCGAGCGCATCGAGAAGAAGCTGATGGAGACCGGCGACTTCGACCGCATCATCTCCTTCTCGCGGCCCGGTGAATCCCAGGTGACTTTCGTCGCCCGCGAGGACTTCCACTCCCGCGACATTCCCGAGCTCTGGTAGCAGATCCGCAAGAAGGTCAGCGACATCCGCTACACCCTGCCGCAGGGCATCCAGGGGCCGTTCTTCAACGATGAGTTCGGCACCACCTTCGGCAATATCTACGCGCTGTCGGGCAAGGGCTTCGACTACGCGGTGCTCAAGGACTACGCCGACCGCCTGCAGCTGCAGCTGCAGCGCATCAAGGACGTCGGCAAGGTCGAACTGGTCGGCCTGCAGGACGAGAAAATCTGGATCGACCTGTCCAACACCAAGCTCGCCACCCTCGGCCTGCCGCTGGCGGCGGTGCAGAAGGCACTGGAAGAACAGAACGCGGTGACTGCCACCGGCTTCTTCGAGACGGCCACTGACCGGGTGCAACTGCGCGTGTCTGGTCGCTTCGATTCGGTGGAGGACATCCGCTCCTTCCCGATCCGCGTCGGCGACCGCACCTTCCGCATCGGCGATGTGGCCGAGGTGCACCGCGGTTTCAACGACCCGCCCGCGCCGCGTATGCGCTTCATGGGCGAGGATGCCATTGGCATCGCCGTGGCCATGAAGGACGGCGGCGACATCCTGGTGCTGGGCAAGAAGCTCGACTCGGAATTCGAACGCCTGCAGCAGACGCTGCCGGCAGGCATGGAGCTGCGCAAGGTGTCCGACCAGCCGGCAGCGGTGCGCGAAGGCGTCGGCGAGTTCGTCCGCGTGCTGGCCGAGGCGCTGATCATCGTGCTGCTGGTGAGCTTCTTCTCCCTCGGCCTGCGCACCGGCCTGGTGGTGGCGCTATCGATCCCGCTGGTGCTGGCGATGACCTTCGCCTGCATGTACTACTTCGGTATCGGCCTGCACAAGATTTCCCTCGGCGCGCTGGTGCTGGCGCTGGACCTGCTGGTGGACGACGCGATCATCGCCGTGGAGATGATGGCGGTGAAGATGGAGCAGGGCTACGACCGGCTCAAGGCGGCGAGTTACGCCTGGACCAGTACGGCCTTCCCGATGCTCACCGGCACGCTGGTGACCGCTGCCGGTTTCCTGCCCATCGCCACCGCGCAATCGGGTACCGGCGAGTACACCCGCTCGCTGTTCCAGGTGGTGACCATCGCGCTGCTGGTGTCGTGGATCGCCGCCGTGGTCTTCGTGCCCTACCTGGGCGAGAAACTTCTGCCCGACCTTGCCAAGCGCTACGCGGAAAAACACGGCGGCACCGACAAAGGCCACGATCCGTATTCCACTGCCTTCTACCAGCGTTTCCGCCGCGTGGTGGAATGGTGCGTGCGCTACCGCAAGACGGTGATCCTGCTGACCGTGGCAGCCTTCATCGGCTCGATCATGCTGTTCCGCCTGGTGCCGCAGCAGTTCTTCCCGCCGTCGGCGCGCCTGGAATTGCTGGTGGACCTGAAACTGGCCGAGGGCGATTCGCTCACCGCCACCACCGAGCAGGTCAATCGCCTGGAGAAAATGCTCGCCGAGCATCCGGGCATCGACAACTACGTGGCCTATGTCGGCACCGGTTCGCCGCGCTTCTACCTGCCGCTGGACCAGCAACTGCCGGCGGCGAGCTTTGCGCAGTTCGTGGTCCTGGCGAAGAGCCTGGAGTCGCGCGAGGAAATCCGCCAGTGGCTGATCAAGCACATGAACGAGGACTTCCCGACCCTGCGCACGCGCATCAGCCGCCTGGAGAACGGTCCGCCGGTGGGCTACCCGGTGCAGTTCCGCGTCTCCGGCGAGCACATCCCGGAAGTCCGCGAGCTGGCGCGCAAGGTTGCCGACAAGATGCGCGAGAACCCCCATGTGGTGAACGTGCACCTGGACTGGGAAGAGCCGAGCAAGGCGATCTTCCTCGACATAGACCAGGAGCGCGCCCGCGCCCTGGGCGTGAGCACCTCGGATATCTCGCAGTTCCTGCAGAGCTCGCTGACCGGTTCCACCGTCAGCTACTACCGCGAGGACAACGAGCTGATCGAGATCCTCCTGCGCGGCGACGAGCGCGGCCGGCATGACCTCTCGCAGCTGCCCAGCCTGTCGATGCAGACCAGCAGCGGCCGCAGCGTGGCACTGTCGCAAGTGGCGACGCTGGAATACGGCTTCGAAGAAGGCATCATCTGGCGGCGTAACCGCCTGCCGACTGTGACCGTGCGCGCCGACATCTACGACGACTCGTTGCCGGCGACGCTGGTGAAGCAGATCTCGCCGACGCTTGACCCGATCCGGGCCGAATTGCCGGACGGTTATTTGCTGCAGGTCGGGGGCACCGTGGAAGACTCGGCCAAGGGCCAGGATTCGGTGAACGCCGGCGTACCGCTGTTCATCGTGGTGGTTCTCAGCCTGCTGATGATCCAGCTGCGCAGCTTCTCGCGGATGATCATGGTGTTCCTCACCGCGCCGCTGGGCCTGATCGGCGTAACCCTGTTCCTGCTGGTGTTCCAGAAGCCCTTCGGCTTCGTCGCCATGCTCGGCACCATCGCCCTGGCGGGGATGATCATGCGCAACTCGGTGATCCTCGTGGACCAGATCGAGCAGGATCGCGCCCATGGCATGGATACCTGGCACGCCATCATCGAAGCCACGGTGCGGCGTTTCCGCCCCATCGTGCTGACCGCCCTGGCGGCGGTGCTGGCAATGATCCCGCTGTCGCGCAGTGTGTTCTTCGGCCCGATGGCGGTGGCGATCATGGGCGGCCTGATCGTCGCCACGGCGCTGACGCTGCTGTTCCTGCCGGCGCTGTATGCGGCGTGGTTCAGGGTGAAGAAGGAAGCCTGACGAAGGCATGGGGCAGTGTGAGTAACTGCATGCAGGGCGGATAACGCGCCAGCGTTGTCCGCCCTACGGTGCTTCGGCTTTCTGTAGGAGCGAGCTTGCTCGCGAACTGGCTTCCCAGCGACTCCGGCGTTGAACGGGTTCGCGAGCAAGGACTGGGCGTCCCCTTCGCTCCTACAGACAGACTCCACCCATCGAACCTCGGCGTAGGGCGAATAACGCGCAGCGTTATCCGCCGTCTGGCTGCTCGAAACGAATCGTCCGACATACGCGAACCTTTCTACCTGTCACCCTCATGACCTTTTCCTGAAGCCGATTCCCAGACACGGATCGTTCCGTAAGGTGCTTGGTCATCGTTCAGGAACCGCCTGACTCATCAATGGCGTTGCGGTCCTACAAGCCTGCTGCTTAGCGTTCTCTCCGCCACGGAACAGCCGTGGTCAGGTGTGGAAACCTGTAGTGCTCCAGCTATCGCCATAGCAGGGATGGCCCGGCCTTTCGTAGGCCGGGCCAACTCTGGCTGTCTATGGCGGACCGTGTGAGGCGGGCTTCGGCCCGACCGGTCTATAGCTGTAGCACCCGGTTTTCCACCCTTGCACGGTCCGCCTCCCTTTTCCCGGGGGCGGCTCTTTCGCTGTATGAGGAGAGACCGCATGAACCCTTCCAAGCTGTTCCCAGCTGACAAAGGCCTGAGCTTCCAAACCTTTCAGCGCTTCGACCGCACCCTGCGTGGCCTGATGATCGACCGCCAGGCCTGGTTCTCCACCCGCGACCTGGCCCGCCTGACCAACTCCGACGTAAGCGGCCGAACCACCCGCAAGCTCGATCCCGACCAGTACCGCTGGGAGCACCTGCTCGGTGGCAGCGAGGACGAACTGTTGGTCAACGAAAGCGGCCTCTACACACTGCTGCTGGTCTACTTCTACCACCCGGAAAACCGCAACCTGCGCCAGTGGCTGAGCAACGAAGTCGTGCCGACCCTGCGCGATGCCCAACTGCCAACGGGCTATGGTCCTCGTCAGGCTGTGCGCGAGGTACAGGGCTACCCGCTGACCGTACTGGAGTGGCAAGGCAGCGTATGGCTACGCCTCGGCGACGCTGGCCGATTACTGGAGCGCGGCAGCTTCTCATAGGATGGCGTGAGGCGCAGCGATACCCATCGCTCGCAGCACCTGCAGGAGTGGTCTATGCCCGCAGTTAGCGCCCAGGGCGCGCTCCTGCAGGGGGGCTCGCGTGACACCAATCTGTAGGCATGAAAAAGCCCGGCATTGGCCGGGCTTTCACTTACCTGTAGGAGCGAGGGGGACGCCCAGTCCTTGCTCGCGAACGCTCTTGGCGCCCGCGGCGCACGTCTGCTCAGAGCACTCCAAATACTTTCTTCGCCAGGCCAGTAGCGGCGGCCGTCGGGTTCTGGCGAATGGTCTTCTCCTGCTCGGCGATGAGCTTGAACAGGCCGTCCAGTGCTTCCTCGGTCACGTAGTTCTCGATGTTCGCACTCTTCGCATCGACCACGCCGAAGGCGGCGGCCTGGCTGGCGAAAGCGTTGTACTGCTTGGCTACGCCCACCTGGTCGGTGGCCTGCTTGATGATCGGCAGGAACTTCGCGCGCAGTTGCTCGCGGCTGCTGCGGTTCAGGTAGTCCGTCGCCGAGTGCTCGCCACCCTGCAGAATGCCCTTGGCATCGGTCACGCTCATCTTCTTCACTGCATCCACCAGCAGCGCCTGGGCCTGCGGCATGGCGGCTTCGGCGGCCTTGTTCATGCTCGCTTCGAGCTGGTCGACCTGGGCGCCCATGCCGAACTGCTTCATGGTCTTGGCGGCCTTGCCCAGTTTGCCGGGCAGCTCGATGCGCACGGCCGGGTCGTTGCTGAAGCCGCCGGGCTGGCTGAGTTGCTTCACGGCCACCTGCGCACCCTGAGTCAGCGCATCCTTCAGGCCGCCGGCGGCGTCGCTCTGGCTGAGGTCGGAAAGGGACAGGGCGAAGGCATTGACGGACAGCAGGGCGCCGGCCAGCAGAACGGGGAATCGCAGCATCGATACTTCCTTGAGCGAAACACGGCGGCCGGGGCGGCCCCGTGGTGGAGAATGGAGGGGGGAGATTAACGGAGGAAGGCCGCCGGGGAAAACCCGGCGGCGCGGTGAATCAGCGCACGGGGTCGACGCGGACTCTCAGTGGTTGCGGGTCGTTACCGTCGAGTTTGACGCTGTGGCGCTCGGTTGTAATGAAGAGCAGACGGCCGTTGTCCTCGATGCGAGCACTGACGGCGTAACTGTGGCCCGGCTTGACCTGACTACGGTCGTAGTCGAGGTGGAACGCCAGTGGCACCTGGCGACCGGATTCCAGTTGCTGCCGGGCCAGTTCGGTGGCGGGCGCGTCGGCCAGGGAAACGTCCTGCAGGCTGACAGTCACCTGGGCTGTCGGCGGTAGAGCAATGCGCTGCAGGTAGAAGACTTCGCCGTCCAGCGACGCCTTGTCTCCGGAAGGAGTGGAACTGCACGCGGCGAGCAGGCCGGCCATCAGTAGCAGGGGTAGGGTTTTCATAAGGGAACTCTCCTTGGATCCAGGGCGCGTCAGACCATTGTGGGTGACTTTGGTTTCCGCGCCATGATCCGGGAGAGCTTCGAGTTATTTCACGATGCGTCCGAACAAGTTCTGGAACATCACTGGGTCACGCCCTTCGGTGAGGTCGTAGAGCGAGTAATAATGGTTGAGGCGAGCGCCACCGTCGCGGGTCAGCGGGTCCCAGGAAAGATTGGCTCGGCGCATGGTCGAGCTGCTCATCAGCTCGTCGAAGGGGATCGAGACGTAGAGACCCTTGTCGAAACTGCCTTCGCCGTAGGCATCCTTGCTGGCCGTGGTGAGGGTAACCCAGGCACCAAAACGCACGCCGTTGCGGAACTGCCGAGAGAGATCGAGCGTGCTGCCCCAGTCGCGAGCCAGGTAACGACCAGCGCTGACCTGGGCGAGGATGTCTTCGAAGCCGGTTTGCCAGTAGAGCGTGACGAAGCCCGTCGCAGTCTGGTAATCGCGCAGGCCGAAGTGCTGATCAAAATCGCGTTGGCGGACCAGGTCCAGATTGGCACCTACGGCCCAGGCTTCGTTCATCGGGCGATAGAGCAGTTCGCCACCAATGCCGGCGTACATGCTTTCCAGGTAACCGCCATAAACCATGCCGTAGAGGTCCTGGTCCAGTCGTGCGGTCTTGTTCAGCTGGAAGGTGGGCAACATGACACTGGAGGTAGTCATGTACTGACGGATGTCGGTGCGTACCCGTGGCAGGTTGCTCGGTGCGTCGTAGGTGAAGTCGTCGTAATTGTTGATCAGATTGGCGCTGAGCAGTCCGTTCCACCACAGGCTCGGAGTGAAGCGATACTCGCTGTCGAGATCAGCGGTGAACTGGTACAGCAGGAAATTATCGGGGCCACCGATACTCTGGTTGTAGCCCAGGCCTAGGTTGTAGCTGAACGGATCGGGTTTCTGTTGATAAACCAGTTCTTCCTGTTGCGGTAACGGCGCGCTCTGCTCAGTGGTGCGGCGAAGGTCTTCCAGTGGCCGTTCCTGGTTTGCGACGTCGCGGAATACCCGGCGCGGCACGCTGGTTTCTACTACAGGCTGGCCGTAGCGTGTATCGACAATAGTGAACCACTGGACATCGTCACCGGTGCTGTTGTCGAGAATGCGCGCAGTGCGCCCGACGGCTTCGGGCGGGTACAGATAGCGGGTCTGTTCGCCGTAGAGCACGACTTCGCTGTCCTTGTGGGTGATGCGGTTTACCTTGTACCCGGCGTTCTCTTCTACGCGCCGGGAAACCTCTGCCCAGTCCACAGCATCGGGCTGGCGCTCGGTCGCTTTCTGCTGCAGTGGTTCCGGAGCCGGGTCGTTGACCTTTGCGGGCGCCGTGCGGCTGGCGAAGTTGGTGTGCAGGGTGATGCCGAACATGGCGGTATTGCCGCGCTCGAAGGCTGCATGCAGGTCGATGGAGTCGCTGGCCTTGAACACCATGCCGATGTTGAACGGCGAGTTCTGCTTCTGGTTGTTGTTCTGCGGCTCATGCTGATAATCGTTGCCGTCATACTCGAGCTTGATCGACAACGGCTCCCACGGTGTTTGCCAGTTGATACCGCCGAAGGGAGACGGGTGGCCACGGAAGTAGCTGTTGGAGCTTAGCTCGCCGGTGCCTTCCGTTTGGGGGCGTGTATTGAACCTGTCGTCGACCCAGCCGAGCGGGTTGTCCAGCTCGCCGCGATTGCCGATGTAGCCCCAGGCCAGACCAAGGCTGAAATCGAGGTCGCCCACGCGCTTGTTGCCAACAAAATACTCGCTTGAGAACAGCCCGGTACCGCCGATATCGCGACCGCCCAGCGCAATTTCGGGTACCCAGCGCGATTCCTGCAACAGGCGGAATTTGACGTCAAAGGCCTTGTCCTTGTAGCTCTGGTCGCCGCTCAGATCATCAGGCCCATACTTGCGGTTGCTGATCGAGGTATAGCGGAAGGTACCCTCCAGCCAGTCGAAGGGCTGCAGCGAGAAGCTATAGCGCGAGTAGGGATCGGTGCGATTGGCGTTGATGCTGATTTCCCCCGCAGGCGCCATGCGCGCGGTTGGGGTCTGCAGCAGGCCGACGCCGCCAAAATCGTTCTGGGTGTAGCGTGGGTCGGCGGCCGCTAGGCTGGCACTGGCCAGCAGCAGACAGAGACTGTGGCGAGGCTTCATGGTGTTTCCGCCGGCAGGGGTTGGGTGGCCAGGAAGTCGGCCAGTTCGCGGTTCAAATCTGGTGCGCTGTCCTTGACCTCCTGGGCATCCAGCGGCACCAGTAGCACGGCACCGGGCGCGGGGGGGGCCGCTTGCTCCTCGCGGTTCCATAGGGCAATCCCAAGCCGGGTAACCTGGCCGTCAGGCTGGATCTGATAGAGGTAATCCGGGTCTGCGTCATCGAGTACGGAGCACTGCGGCACATAGCGATAGGCCGGTTGCAGTGGTACGAAGGGCAGTTCGCAGTCGTTCGAGACTGCGCCGATGATCCGCACAGTGGCCGGCCGTTGCGGGAGGATCAGGCGATCTCCGCCCTGGAGCTTTGGCGAGTGTTCGGCGTTGAGCTCTACTTGCAGCGGGTCGAGGTGGTAGGTCCGCCGACCGGTGACGGGCAGGGCTATCACCTGCTCGCTGAGCCGCCGGGCGGTGTTCGCGAGGCCGGGTTTGTCCTGCAGCCGTGCAAGGTGTTGTACCTGGCTCAGGTCGAACAGGACGCCAGCCTTCAGCCGGCGTTGCTCCTGCATCAGGCTTTGACGTTGCCAGGACGCACCTAGCCAATAGCTCTGGGGATTGACCTGAAGTTGTTGCAGCAGCACACCTAGACGAAGGCCTTCATCGATTTCCCGGACTCCCGGGGAGGGCAACTCTCCAAGTACTTCGATCCGTGTTACCGCATGGGCGGTTGTGCAGGCAGCGAAGCTGGCCGCGAGCAGGGCAAGCCGAATGATCTTCATGGCTGGCTCCGAAGCGGGCGCAACTGGGTAATGGTGACGTTGAGGCTGGGAGTGACCTGCTGGCGGCTTTGCAGGATGAAGCCGTCGTTCGGGTCGACCCAATAGCTGTTGGTGGCTGCCATGCCCTTGATCGGCGCGCTCAGGCGCTCGTCAATTCGCAGTAGCCGGTGGTCCTGATCGAGGATGTGTACGGTTTCGAGGCCGACGCGACGCAGCCTGCCCGTGAGTGGAACATCCAGCAGGTAACCGGGCCCGAGATCGATCCAGCGCTGGCTTGCCTGGCCTTCGGCGAGATGTTGTAGCCCTTTGACGAAGGGTGAGCCCGGCGCGAGGCGGGTTCCCAGCAAGTCGTCCGGGAAACCCAGTGTGCGCACCACCACGCCATCCTGCAGGAGCAGCAACTGGCGCGACGAAGCCTGCCAATACTGCAGGTCGCCTTGTGTGCGTACCAGCGCCATCACCGCCGAGCCGTACTGGGTGGTGATCTCGATCTGGTAGTAGGGGAGAGAATTGACTTGAGCGCGTGTCAGCTCAAGCGGAGCGGGGCTGCTGAAGCTGGCGCCCAGAGTACTCAGCGAGGCCTGCATCAGTGGGTTGCAGGCGGACAAGGCGCAGGCGAGCACCATCAACGCGAGCAAGCGATAGGCATTCATGGAGTGCTCAGTTGTTGTTGAGGTTGCGTTGAATGGTCGAACCGGTGCCGAGAATGCCGGCGGACGGCAGCAATTGGCTGATCAGGCGGTTCCAGCGAGTCACACCGGCCGGGCCGACATAGACGACATCCTGCGGTTGCAACTGGAATTGTTGGGCGAGGATGAAGGCGGTAGGTGAGTTCGCGTCGAGTTGGAAGACCGTGGCGCGTTGCGTCTCCAGATCCTCGACACCGCGAATGACATACACGGCCTTGCCATTGGCTGTGGTCTGGTTCAGGCCGCCAACGCTGCCCAGTGCATCAGCCAGGTTCATCTCTCGGGTCTTGAAGGTCAGTGCGCGCGGAGCGTTGACTTCACCCATCAGATAGACCTTCTTGCGGTCGTTATAGGGCAGGTAGATGCGGTCGCCGTCCTTCAGGTACAGGTTGTACAGGTCCGCGCCTTGAGCAGTGTTCAGCGCATCCAGGTTCAGATGGAAGACCTGGTTGTCGCGCTGCAGCGTAAGACCGGAAAGGTCGGCATTGGCGGTATCCAGTTCAGCGGCGCCAATGGCTTCCATCAGCGCCAGCGGAGTGGTGGTGATCGCCTGCGGGCCTGCTTTGATGAACGCGCCGTTGAGTATCACTCGCTGGCTGGCAAAGCGCAGAACGGCAATGTCCACCTGCGGTGCTTCGACATAGGCAGCCAAGGCGTTGGTAATGGTCTTGCGCACGTCCTCGATCGTCCTGCCCGAAACGCGCAGGGTGCCAACGTAGGGATAGAAGAGCGTGCCGTCTGGCCGTACCAGGCGACCGTTAGCATCGGTTTGCTGCTGCTGCCCGGCGGGCGAAGTCAGTTCGGGATGGTCCCATACCGTGATGTACAGAAGGTCACCGGCACCGATCCGGTAACTCTCCGGCCGGAAGCTGGCGAGCTTCTCGGGAACGGCGTCCTCTTGCTGGGTGGCGGTTGCAACCGTGAGCAGTTTGGGCGTGATCTGCACCAACTGGACGCGGCTGGACTCAGCCGAGTCCTCCTGCATCAGTCTTGCGGTATCCAGATTCTGGCCGGGGGAGAACATGCATCCCTGAAGCGCGAGGGCAGACAGGACAGCAAGGGACAAGGGACGAATCATGGGGTGGCTACACAAAGGAGGTGAACGGGAGGGCGCGGACTGTTTCTGCGCAGGTATTCCAAAGCGCAAGGTTCTGGCCGAAAGGCTGCGCAGGTTAGCAACGGGGATGGATAGCGGATGTAGGAATTGGCTGGTGGGGAGAGGCAGTAAATTCTTGAAGTGAAAAAGGCAACAATCAGTAGGCGTTCTTGTGGACGAAGCCCTTGAACAGCGTCAGGAATACGATCTTCAGATCCCACCAGAGCGACCAGTTATTGATGTAGGCCAGGTCGAACTCGACACGCTTCTGCATTTTTTCCAGCGTATCCGTTTCGCCTCTCCAGCCATTTACCTGGGCCCAGCCGGTGATGCCCGGCTTTACTTTGTGGCGCAGCATGTAGCTACTGATTTGCCCACGATATTCCTCGTTATGCGCGATGGCATGCGGGCGAGGCCCGACGATGGACATATCGCCCAAGAACACGTTGATAAATTGTGGCAGCTCATCCAGAGAGGTCCGCCGCAGGAAGGCTCCTAACGGGGTTATGCGGCTATCGTTGCGGGTTGCCTGGGTGACTTTCTCGCCGTCCTCCATTACCCGCATGCTGCGAAACTTCCACACTTCAATGGAGCGGCCGTCAATGCCGTAGCGCTTCTGGCGAAAAAATACCGGGCCGGAGGATGTGAATTTTATGGCCGCCGATATGAATAGCATGGGGATGGCAATCAGACAGAGGATCAGCGACGAGAGGACGATATCTTCGAGGCGCTTGACTAGAGCACTCGCGCCTACCATGGGACTGTCGAAGATACTGATGGTGGGGATGCCGTCGATATTCTGCGAACGAGCATGAAGCAAGTCGAAAACGAAAACATCGGGAACGATATAGACGGATACGGTGGTATCGCTCAGTCGCTCCACCAGCCATCGGATTCGCGTTTCGCTGCGCATGGGGAGCGTGATGTAGACGCGATCCAATTTGCCCGCGCGAGCCTGTTCGACTAGGTAATCCAACGTGCCAGAAATAGGCAGTTTTATATCGCCATTGCCCAAGCTAATCGGGGCATGAAACGTGTCATCGAAGAATCCAGTCAGCTCCAGCCCCATCCAGGGGGCGCTAGCAATGTTAGTTGCAAGGCGCTGCCCCAACACTCCTGCGCCGGCAATGGCAACGGATCGCGCGTTAAAACCTCTTCGGCGCAGGGCATGCAAACCCGATCGCAAAAGTACGCGATAACCGCACAATCCAGCAAGTACCAGGGAGAACCACTGAATCTGCCCTGTACCACTGAGTACGGTTATTTCTGGGCTAAGGTAGTCGGTAACGGCGACCCCGGTAAAACTAATCGCCCAGATACTACCGACCTTACGCAACTCTTCGCGAGTTCGTTCACCACGCCATGAGACATAGAGTTGCCCGAAGTCGCTGAGCAGATGGAAGATCACCAAGGCAAATAGAGTTGCAATGACTGCTGAATAATCCCAGTGCACCCTATCGGCGGCGATAACCGCGCCCATGCCGAGACAGATTACACCGAGATCAAACAGCTTCTGCAGCACGGAAATAGTGGCTTGATGGGGGCGGAGAATTCCGCGATCCAAGCGGTTCATTTATAGGTTCTCTCTGGTGCTAGAAAGCATCCTGAAATCAGCGCCACAATTCTTCCGTGACGACAGAAATAAAATTAAGTGAAGGCGGGAATCAAGTGATGTTGAGGGGTCTAAAAAAACCTATGAAATTAATATCCTGAATCATGCGTCTTCGCTAATTAACCTAGAGCTTCGCAAGGTGAATTTCCGGAAAACCTGGTAAGGAAATAAATTTCTGAAATTGGAGTTGAGAGTTTTTCCAGGAGCTAAGTTGTCTCGAATTTATTTAAAATTGGAAATTACTTATTGGAAAAATTAGACAGTAAAGTCTATGTGCGCTATAAGGGTGTGCTTCTCGTTGTAAGATTTTGGTGTATATGTAATGTATAGTTAATATCTGAGTTTAGGCTGAAAAGGAAAAACAGAAAAAATCTATCAGCTACGCCCGTATTTGTCCTCGAAGCGAACAATATCGTCTTCGCCGAGATAGGTTCCAGATTGCACCTCAATTAGTTCGAGAGGAATAACTCCTGGATTCTCAAGGGCGTGAACCTGGCCAATCGGGATGTAAGTTGATTGGTTTTCAGTTACTAGGTAAGTCTGCTCGCCGTTAGTGACTTTTGCAGTGCCACTGACAACAATCCAGTGCTCTGCTCGGTGATGATGCATTTGCACGGAGAGTTTTCCACCTGGATTTACCGTTATCCGCTTTACTTGGTAGCGCGGGCCATTGTCGATAGAGTCATATACTCCCCATGGACGATAGACTTCCCTGTGATGAATATGCTCAATTCTTTTATCTAGTTTCATCTGGTCGACGAAAATCTTCACTTCCTGAGCATTGTCTCTATGAGTTACGAGTACGGCATCTTTAGTTTCAATAATGACCAGATTATTTACACCCAAGGCAGCCACCAATCGACTGTCTGCTTGTATGTAGGTGTTATGAGTTCCTTGCGCCATCACATCGCCAATGAAAACGTTATCATTGGCGTCCTTCGTATTGATCTCCCAGACTGCTGACCACGAGCCAATATCATTCCAGCCTGCATCAAGTGGCACCATAACCGCGTCGGAAGTTTTCTCCATTACTGCATAGTCTATAGAGTCGTTCGGACAAGAAAGAAATATATCGTGATCTACCCTAATAAAATTAAATTCGTTCTTTGCGTTTTTAAGGGAATCTTCGCAAACGGAAAAAATAATTGGCTGATGTTGTTTGAGCTCCTCCAGATAACGGCTTGCACGAAACATGAACATCCCACTGTTCCAGCAGTAATTACCGCTAGTAACATAGTCGCGAGCGACTCCAATATCTGGCTTCTCGACAAAACGGCGAACAATATAGCCTCCATTTGGCAGTTCGCTGCCTTTTTCAATGTAGCCATAACCAGTTTCGGCATGTGTAGGAACTATTCCAAAAGTTACTAGTTTTCCTTCGTTCGCTAATTGAACTGCAGTATGTATACCCGAGCGGAAGGCATCATTGTCTTTAATCAAATGGTCTGCCGCTAGTACCAGCATAATGGCATCTTCTTTGTCTTGAGTAATTTGAAGTGCAGCTAGGGCAATTGCAGGAGCCGTATTTCTCCCAACCGGCTCTAGAAGGATTGTGGCGCTGGTGATATCTAATTGACGGAGCTGTTCTGCAACGAGGAATCGATGCTGTTCGTTACAGATCAGTGTAGGGTTAGCAATATCTAGTCCATCCAAACGCTCAATTGTTTTTTGCAGCATGGAAAGTTTATTATCAGTTAAGCGAAGAAACTGCTTGGGATTCAATTGTCGAGAAAGGGGCCATAGCCGAGAACCAGTGCCGCCGGCCAATATAATAGGGGTAATCATGATTTGATTTATTCAATTATTGGTTGCTGGGAAGTGCAAGTTATTCTGTTCTTTTTTGAATTGCATTTGAAACAAAACTCATGAATTGAGCTTTAAATCTTTCGGTGGAAAATTGTTCTGCGTGCTGTCTTATATCGATAGAGTTGAAGGCTGAGTTTCTTTCAAATTTATCAACTGCATCATTTATAGATTCCTCTCTTTGACTGTGGAAAAATATTCCAGTTTTACCTTCTATAACTGTTTCTAGGGCCCCGCCTTTTGCATATGCGATAACAGGGGTGCCGCAGGCCTGGGCCTCAACAACTGCTATCCCAAAATCCTCCTCTGCCGCAAAGATAAAAGCTTTGGCTCTTTGCATATGATCTCTAAGAACTTCGAAAGGTTGATGTCCTAATATGCGAATATTGGGAGTTGCAAATTTCTTTACCTTTTCAATCTGGGGGCCATCGCCTATTACTACCAGCTTTCTGTTTGGGGTTTTAGCAAAGGCCTTTACGATTAAATCGATCTTTTTATACGGAACCATTCGTGACGCGGTTAGATAAAAATCTTCTTTTGCACTGGTTTCTTTAAAGCTGTCTACTGCTACATTTGGATATATTGTGGTGGACTCTCTCCCGTATATTTTCTTTATTCTGCGAGATATGTAGTTGCTGTTTGAAATGAAGTGATCAACCCCGTTAGCTGTTCTGTAGTCCCAGCCTCTTATCTTGTAGAGAAAAATACGCGCTATTATACTTTTTATTCCTCGAGACAAGTTGGACTCTTCGAGGTATTGGAACTGCATATCCCAAGCATATCTAATTGGGGAGTGGCAGTAGCATATATGAAGTTGGTCAGGTCCGGTGATTACGCCTTTAGCAACGGCGTGGCTGCTACTAATTACAAGATCATATTTTGAGAGATTTAGTTGTTCTATGGCTATAGGCATTAGTGGAAGATAGTTTCTATATTTAGTTCTCGCTCTGGGTAGATTCTGGATAAATGTGGTAGTACATTTTTTTCCGTGAATTAACTTTCTTTCGCTATTGTCTAAAGTGTCAATGATTGTGTATATGTCTGCGTCTGGATATATATCTAGAATGCAGCCAAGCACACGTTCTGCTCCACCTATTGTTACCAGCCAGTCATGAACTAATGCTATTTTCATTAAGTGTGTCTATCTCCTTGAAAACTCCACAATGTAATCCAATACATAAAGCATCCCGTTACGCCATAGCATAGTGTGAATACAGAATTGGCAATAAGAAGTAGAGTTAGTGATAGCTTGTCGATATTGGATTTTAAGAAGTATATTCTTTCTATTAAGGGTAATATATAAGCCGCTAACCCCAAGACTCCAAAGTCCAGTGCTAATGTTAGCCATCCACTTTCAGCGTTGTTTTTATAAGTCGCCCTAAAAGCTCCGTTATTCCCAAGTATCAACTGTCTTATATCATAAGCCTGCAGCTCTTTGAGAGCTGCCACCCAAAACATTTGACGATATGAGTTTGTAGCAGATCCGCCACTAAAATCCAAGGCTTCTAATAGACGATCTATATAGGGTGGATAGATTTTAATTAATACAAATAAGGCAATTGTTGAAACTGAAGTAACGATTGCGGCATTGATAATTAACTTGCGTGGCGATTTTTGTAGCATTGTCAGAGCTGACAATAGTATTGTTATTATTATTGCGGATCGGGATGATGAAAGTAGGGCTCCGACTAAACAGAAAGCAAGTGCAATCTTATTTTCTCTTAATATAATTGCTGTGCAGATTAGATAAGCTGAAAAGGTTAGGGGGCCCAAGAATATTGACTTTGCTCTAAATAAATTAGATGCACCCGAAAACATCTCCTGGCTAAGCTCAAAGCTCTCGTCGCCGACCTCAATTGATTTTATATAAAGGTAGCTTGATGTTAAATGCTCATATGCTGCCAGAATAACTATTACTATAGTTGTGTAGTACAGGATTTTTTTAAATTGCGATGGGTCAATTAATTTGTATGAAAATAATATTGCTAATGGCGCAACTAAAAGTAGTGAGTTTGAGTTTCGCTCCCAGAGTAATTGTCCTATAACTAGTTCGATAAATAATGTTGTTGTGCAGGTGAATGATATAAGCTCTCTGCTTTTTAATGTTGCATAGATGTTTGGCTTGTTTGTATTCGAAATGAAAGCGGCTCCCAGGAACAGTATCCCCAACGGTATTAGTATTTTTTTTGTGTCAGAGAAAAATCCATATCCAATAAATAGTGATAGGAGGAGGATTATGCTTATGTATGATTTAAGTATTGAGGTTCTAATTTTGCGCATGGTGTATTTTTTTTAATATCACACAGCAAAGGTTGTCCTGGAAGTTCTGTTTGAAATGAAAGAAGTCTATATTGTAATTTGCTTTTTTTTGTGGATTTACAATGTGTTCCGTATAGTTATTTATAAGATAGTTATTTATGTCTGTGGATCTGGTGTTATGGTCTGTTCCGTATACTTTTTCATTTATCTTAAATGTCGGAATTATTATGGTTTTTTTGGATTTTTTTAATGATACATCTATTATTTTTGAAAGGACTCTCTTTATTTCATTCTGTGAAAGGTATGTTTCTTTGTAGAATCTAATTAGGATTAGTCTTAATATAAATAATGGGAGTCTGGCAAAGTAGCTGAGTGACAAGAATGGAGGTACTGAAAAATATGAGTCTCTAATATTCCGTATTCCAATTTTTTTTAGTGACGCTATTATTTTTTTTGGGATCCTTGGATGGATGTCTGGATTGCCAAGACCAATAATTACAGCATCATATTTTGTTTCTAGGGATGCAATTATAGAAGGTGCTGCTTTCCTTAAGCTAAGACCAGGGAATGCTAGAGTTGTGACTTCCCAGTTTTTGTCTTCTAGTGATTTTCTTATAAGTTCAGCGTATCCGATACATCCCCAATTTGTACCGTGAGAGTCACATGTAATTAATAGTTTTTTAGGGGGTTCCATATATGCAGTCCATAAAGGCACTTGTTACCTTTGCTATGTTTTTATCGTCTATGCATTCGGGGAAGCTTACCGGGTCGCTAATAATTCCGGAGTAAGAGTCTTTTAGCAGAGTTGCTAGTGTTTCTAATGGCGGTGTTGGGTGGTGTTTTTCGTTAAGAATGTCATATATGTCTGAAGTCCTCTCTATGTATCGGCATGATTCGAATTTATTAAAGAATAGTGGGGATAATGTTGCCGACGGCTTCTCAAATATAGCTGCTTCATACGCTACTGTTCCTGAAATTGTTATAGTAAGATTTGCATTTCGAATAAGTTCGTGTGAGTCCGCGTGTGGGGAAATTAGTCTAACGTTTGGTATTTTATTTATCTTGTTAAGAAAGTTATTTGGCCGTTCTCCAATTGCGTTGGAGTGTTCCTTTACATATATTTTGTAATCTCTTGGGGTGTTTAGTGATATTCTTCTTATTAATTCTATTTGGTTGGAATGCTCAGTGCACAACACATCTATTGATGCTTCTGGTTGCTTGTGTAGTGTGAATAGGATGTGTTTTTCGTTAGATTTTGGGTGGGAAAATAGTCTAAGGTAACTTTTTCGCTTTGCTCTGAATGGGGTAAGGTATTTTTTCTCTATAAAAATATGATGGTATAGGCTTTTCTCTGCGCCATTATGTTTTTGCTCTATTATCATCTGTGGTAATTTTTTTAGTACCCTCTTGATGAGGCTTATGTCTAAGAAGCTAGGTGGTTTGTTGTTTTTGTAAAAATAATTTGGCTTTAAATTTTGTTTTTTTATTCTTTCTATTGTATCTCTTGCTAAAGTTAAAATATCTTCTTCGTCATTTTTCATGCGAGAGTGTATTTTTTCCTCAAGATAACCCTCAAAAAACGCAAATCGATCACTTGGTATTCTAACTGTGTGGGGCTTTAAGAATTTTATATCTAGGGATTTGCAAATTAGTGCGGCAAGAACTTCATGTAGTGCTGTGGCTTCTCCGAATATAATGTCTATTTTTCTGTTCTCTATATCTCCGTCTATTGTTGTTATGCAATTTGTTATGTAATTTTCTATATCGTTCTTTTTCCAGTGTTTCACTACTCTATCGGATTGGATTGCAAAGTTTATGCACTTCTTGTTGGACTCCTCTATCTTTCTTATTAGGGTAACTGCTTTGTCTTTTTCTTCTGGTGTGGACTTTTTGCTTTTGTATAGTGTCGTTATTTTTTCTTCTGGCGTCCCGTTATGTGCTAGAAATTTTGTCCATTTTGGAGATGTTGATATCCAGGATATTGATATTTCTGGTGATCTTTCTAGTATTGCGTCTGCTATTTTCTTAAAGAAAATAGTTTTTTCAAAGCAGGCAATAAAGCAAATATTCATTTATTTTCCTCAATTGTGTCGAGGAGTGTTGTTGGTGTGTTTTGTTTTATGTTTCTATTTGCAGGCTTTCCTATTATTTTGTTTAAAAGATTAGGGGGGAGGCCATGCCCAGGTCTAACGCTTCTTACGTGTTCACTGGTAATTATTTCCCCTTTTTTTACATCTTTTATGAAGTATAGAGATCTTCGGAAATTAATACTTTTCATTTCACTTGATTTACATCCGTAATGTAAGCCTCCTAAGGCTGCCCTTGCGGCGTTGCAGTCCTGTTTGAGCATTGCTAGCTCTCCCGGTTCGATTGAAAAGCTGTCGTCCGGACCTCCGCCGTTTCTATTGAGAGTGAAGTGCTTCTCGATGATCGATGCACCTAAGGCAACACTGGTTATAGCGGTTATATTGCTTAATGTATGATCAGATAGGCCGGTTACCAGTCCGAATCGTTTTTTCATATCCGTTATTGTATGCAGATTGTATTCCTCTGCTGGCGCTGGATAGCCGCTAACGCATCGCAAGATAGCGAGTTCCCTGCAGCCCCCTTCCCGCGCCGCTTCAATCGCCTCCCCAATCTCATCGACATCAGCCATCCCCGTCGAGATGATCATGGGCTTACCTGTGCTGGCTACGTATTTGATGAGTGGCAAGTCCACTGCTTCAAAAGAGGCGATCTTGTAAGCCGGGGAATTAAGACTTTCGAGCAGATCGACGGCGGTGTTGTCAAAGGGAGAGCTGAAGATGGTTATGCCTACCTTATGCGCGTGCTCGAAGAGCGGCTTATGCCATTCCCAGGGCATCTGTGCTTCTTGGTAGAGTTGATAGAGTGTTTTCCCATCCCATAGGCCGCCATGAATCTGGAACTCTTCCGAGTCGCAGTTCAGCGTGATGGTGTCTGCTGTATAGGTCTGAAGTTTGATGGCATCTGCACCAGCCTTGTGTGCTTCTTCTATTATCCGAAGTGCCGTCTCTAATCGACCGTTATGATTGGCGGAGAGCTCGGCAATAATGTAAGGAGGGCAGTCTTCGGCAATGCGCCGCCCTGCAATAGAGATACTAGGTAAGGTCGTCATGGCTAAGTTCCAGATTCAGTTACGCCTCTCATCGGCGAGTAGGCCGAAGCAATGGATGTCGTGGTAGCTCTCGCCATCGAAGTGATGGGAGCGCAGCACGTCTTCCTGCTTGAAGCCGAGCTTATGGTGCATGTGCAGGGATCGTTCGTTGTAGTTCAGTACTTGTGCACTGACTTTGTGAAAATGCAGTTCTTCAAATGCGAGCTCAAGCGCGCAAGCACCCATCGTAGAGCCGGCTCCTCTGGCTGCATCGGGGGAGATATAGAATCCCCATTCCGCGATAGCGGTGTCGGTATTTTGCGTGAAGTTCATATGTCCCAGCGCCACGCCGTCTTGCTCAAAGATCAATAGGGTGTAAGCCTCGTTATGAGCTACGCGGAGGTACCACTGGCGGTGTTCTTCCAGAGAAATGGGCTTCTTGTTGAACATGTACCTGCTGATCGTTGGGTCATTACGCCAACTGAGCAGTAAAGGCAGATCAGCTTCCGTTAGCTTTCTAAGCCTGCTCAAAGGGAAACTCCTGGATGCTGGGTCAGAAGCTCAATTACTCGCTCTGTTCCCTTGCCATCGGTGACGTCTGCGGCAGCCAATGCCATTAGGTGCAATTGCGACGGGGCGCAGAGGCTTTGCAGGGCGAGGGGAAGTTGCGTTTCGATACTGTCTATCGACTGGATGAGAGCTGCTGCGCCAACCTGCTGAAGCTGCGTGGCGATACGCTCTTGATTGTCTGCCATTACCAGCATGATGGAGGGGAGGCCGAGACAGCACCGTTCCCAGGAGGTTGAGCCAGCTGCTCCGATTGCGATGTCGGCCTCGACCATCAGCTTTGCCATATGGGGAGTGTTCACCAGTACGCTTGTCGGGCAGGGCATGCTCCGTGCCACGGCATCTACTTCTGCTGTTCTGAGAGCATTGGCCCCCATTACGACTTGCAAGGTCCATTGGCTATCCAGCACGCCACGCAAACTGTGCATGATTCTCGTTGTGGCGTTCGGTGTATCCCCGCCTCCCATACTGATCAGCAGACTGCGAGCCTGGACTTTTTGGCGGCGTTGGAGGCTTCTGTCCCTGAGTTGGGCAAACTCTGGGCGCAGCAAGGCAAACTGTGGTCCCAGCAGTAATCGACAGGCAGCAGGAACTCTGCGCGCGTAATCATCGGCGCTTCTTCCAAGATTTTGGTCGAGGAGCAGGTCGCAGGCATGCAATCGATCGGCAAGGTCGTCGATAACCATTATGTGGCGCGTCTTCTCGGCGAGCAGTTTTTCCCACCGGTAATCCAGCGCGTAATGGTCCAGTATCAACCAGTCTGCCCGCGCTCCGACTAACTGTTCTGCCGTTTGGATTGCGTCTTCCTCCCAGGAAGTTTCAAGCCAGCTTGCGTGGGGCGGGGCGTTTTCCTCTTCGCTGTATTCAGTTGGAGAATAAGGAAGAGTGCCTAGTGTGTGCTCCCGCTGCTGTATCAGCGCGTTCAGGTTCCCTGGATGCTCTCGGGATATGAAGTGGCACTGCGCTCCATTCGCTTTTAGCGCATCGGCAAGTGTGAGGCAGCGCATGACATGGCCGGTGCCAATCCTCAAGGAGGCGTCAACACGGAAGACGATTTTCATTCGGCCGGGCCTGCTTCCGCCTGCATTGCCTTTAACATCCATTCGGCCCGCTGCCAGTCTTCCAGCGTGTCTATGTCCTGAACCCTATGCCTTGGAAGGATCACCGTGCTTGAGGCGCTGCCGAAAATCGGATTCCCAGTGAGCCAGGCTTCCGGGGTACCCCAATAGAACTGACCAGCGTCGTGGTAGGCATCCTCCAGATCCTGGGAGCGTGTATTGAAGTGCTCCGGATGGAACATGGTGATTTGGCCGTTCTCATTCAGGCTGAATGCTCGCTGAATGGGGAATGGAAAACTTGTTGCGGCGAAGACATAGCCGGCTTGCTGGGTCGCCAGCTTTGCTTGGCCGGCACGCAGATCGCCTGGCTGTATAAAAGGGGCTGTTGCATAGATGCAGCAGACTTGGCTGATTGCCTGATCGCGTTCCAGGTACCAATCGATGGCGTGCTGAATGACAGGGATGGTTCCGGTGTGATCATCTGATAGCGATTGAGGGCGCTGAAAAGGCACTTCTGCCCCCGCTTGCCGGGCAACCTCCGCGATCTCTGGATCGTCTGTAGATACGACTATTTCATCGAAGCAGCGGCTTTGCAGCGCTGCCTCGATGGACCAGGCGATCATCGGCTTTCCGGAGAACAGCTTGATGTTCTTGCGCGGAATCCTTTTGCTGCCCCCTCGTGCAGGAATGACTGCCAGCTTCATGCGCTGATAGCCTGGCCCAGTGCTGTGACGACCTGATCCTGCTGTTCGGCGCTGAGCGATTGGTACATGGGCAGGCTGATCGCTTCCTGGTAATACTGCTCGGCGTGCGGATAGTCACCTTTCTTGAATCCGAGGCTTTGGTAGTACGGCTGTGTATGAACGGGAATGTAGTGCAGGTTCACACCGATACCGGCCGCGCGCAGCTGCTGGAATACCTCGAGATGGCTGCGTGCGCTTTTATCCAGTTGAAGGCGGATAACGTACAGGTGCAAACCTGAGTAGCTCTCCGGGTGCTGCCAGGGTGTTGTGACCGGAATTGAAGCAAGCAACTTGTCGTAGCGCAGCGCAAGCAGATGGCGGCGAGCTACATAGGCGTCCAGCCGCTGCATCTGGCTTATCCCCAGCGCTGCCTGCAGCTCTGTCATGCGGTAGTTGAAGCCCAGTTCTATTTGCTGGTAGTACCAGGGGCCATCCGGCTCATGGGTCATTTGCGAGGGCTCGCGGGTTATACCGTGGCTGCGTAGCAGCGCCATTCGTTGCGCAAGGTGGGCGTCATTGGTCAAAGCCATGCCACCTTCCGCTGTGGTGATGATCTTCACGGGGTGGAAGCTGAAGACCGTAATGTCGCTGTAGCGGCCGTTGCCGATGAATTCACCGCGATATTTACCGCCAATGGCGTGGGAGGCATCTTCGATGACTTTGAATCCATAGCGTTGCGCCAACCCATGGATAGCCGCCATGTCGCAGGGTTGGCCGCACAGGTGTACCGCGACCAGCACTTTGGGCAGCTTGCCGCTGGCCTCGGCTCGCTCCAGCTTGCCCGCCAGTGCTTGGGGGCAGAGGTTGTACGTCTTGGGGTCGATATCGACGAAATCGACTTCTGCTCCGCAGTAGAGAGCGCAGTTTGCGGAAGCAACGAAGGTGACCGGCGTAGTCCAGAGCGTGTCTCCTGCTCCCAGGCCTAACGCAAGGCAAGCAATGTGCAAGGCCGAGGTGGCGCTATTGACCGCAAGAGCATGGCGCGCACCAACATGCCCAGCGACGTGTTGCTCGAAGCGAGGAACCATCGGACCTTGCGTAAGGAAGTCTGAACCCAGGACCTCCAGCACGGCGTCGATATCAGTCTGGAGAATCTCCTGGCGGCCATAAGGGATCATCAGATGCTCCCGATCTTGTCGAAGTTACGATCGATCCAGGTACTGAGCGCGTCATCACTCATCCACTCGGCATTGTTATCGCTGGCGTAAACGAAACCTTCGGGAACCTTGACGCCATCCTTGATGCGCTTTGCGCAGGTTGCCCAATTGTTGATGGTCGGCAGGATCTTGAAGTGCTCGGGATACTCGTAGGTGTAAAGAGCGTCTTCGGCGCTGATCATTTGCTCGTGCAATTTCTCACCCGGGCGAATTCCCACAGTTTCCTGACGCGATTGCGGCGAGACCACGCGAGCCAGATCGGTCACTTTCATAGAAGGGATCTTTTTCACATAGATTTCGCCGCCTTCCATGTCATCGAACGCATGCCAGACAAGCTCAACGCCTTCCTCGAGGGAAATCATGAAGCGAGTCATGCGTTCATCGGTGATCGGAAGGACTCCCTTGTCCTTGATGCTCATGAAAAAGGGGATCACCGAACCTCGGGAACCCATGACGTTGCCGTAACGAACGACGGAGAAGCGAGTGTCATGCCCACCGGAGTACGAATTACCGGCGACGAAAAGTTTGTCCGAGGCAAGCTTGGTGGCACCGTAGAGGTTGATGGGGCTGCTGGCCTTGTCTGTCGAGAGCGCGACAACGCGTTTTACGCCCTTGTCGATGCAGACATCGATAAGGTTCATGGCGCCCATTACGTTGGTCTTGATGCACTCGAACGGGTTGTATTCAGCAGTGGGGACGATCTTTGTCGCTGCTGCATGGACGACATAATCCACTCCATCGAGCGCGCGGTAGAGGCGTTCTTTGTCACGAACATCGCCGATGAAGAAGCGGACGCGATTGTCTCCTTGGAATTTTTTTGCCATCTCCCACTGTTTCATTTCATCGCGCGAGAAGATGATTATTTTTTTTGGTGAGTATTTAGCCAGCGTCATCGGGACGAAGGTGTTTCCGAATGAACCAGTACCGCCAGTAATTAGGATGGTCTTGTTAGTAAGCATTGGTATCACCTAGTTTTGAGGAGAAATAAATGGGTTGCAGTCGGGAGGCGTGAGTAGGAAAAATGCCAGCGCTTTCGTGGCCAGAATCACCAGGAAGGCTATGCAAAGGCTGATTGGGATCGCCATGTAGGAGATAGCTGAGGAAAGCATCCAGGTGCTAAAAAGGAACACTGCCAAGCCAAGAAGGTGACTTAGAATGATCGCTCGGTCCTTCCCTTGGGCGTAAAGGCAGTAATGAGGGATCATGCCAAGTGAATATAAAATCACACTGAATAATGACCAGTAGAACAAGTTACTATTTTCAGAGTAAATTGGTTTTCCAATAAAGCTAAGTGCTGGGGTGATGAGTGTAACTGCCCCGATTGTCAGGATGCATAGAAATAAAGCGGTTTGAATGAAAAGGCTCCGAGCTTGGCTGCGGAATAGAATAGAGTTTCTTTCGTTGTGGGATTTTATGAGGGTCGGATATATGAAGGAGAAAACTCCAGCGTCGAGAAAAGAAATTACCGCGTTGCTTAGGCCCATGGATAAAACGTAGGCGCCGACAATTTCAATGTTTGAAAGCTCCTTGATCCAGTAACGATCGAACGTAAAAATCCCTCGAATAGCTAGAGTGGCAGCCAGAAATGGGATGGCGATCTTTATCCCTGTGAGGATCCATTTCCAATCGACCTTCTCATGCCATCCGATTATTTCAAGTTTCCGCAGTTTGAGGATGCTGAGCGTTATTGCCAGGAGATCTCCAATTACCCAGAGTAGCAGTACATATTCGAGGCTTTTTAAACCTGGATATAAGCTCATAAGCAGGATGGCTGCCAACGGCCAGGATCCGCTACGAAGAAAGAGATTGAGACTGGCCGCATGTTGTTGCGAGAGGGCTATTAATAGCCTGCCAATCTCCTGATTTATATGCTCCAGAACAAGGAGTACAAAGAACCAGATAGATACTTCCCATGGGAGCAGCTTTGTGATAAATATTAGGAATAGCAGTGGAAGAGATACTGCGTATAGGGCGCCCGTCATGGTTATCTGGTTCTTCAGCAAGCCGCCGAAGTGCCATCCGCCAATTTTTGTAATTTCTCGGGTCGTATAGATATAAAAATCCAGGCCGACAAGGTACAACGCATAAGCAATCGTGGCTGTTAGGAGTCCGTATAAGCCAAGTTCACTGGCAGGTAGATAACGGGCGAGAAAGAAAATCAGGAGGAATTTGCTTGCTAAGGTCATACCGCGAAGGACGATATTGCTTAACCTGGAAAGAGCGATTTTCGGCATTTGGATTATCCAGGCACGCTACCGCCCCAGGATTTTTCGTTTAACTCCTGAGACGCAGGGATATTTTGATTGTCTATCTGTGCGGGAACAGGTGAAGCGTCGATATCACGTATTAGTCAAGGGTTCTGCCACTAGCCAGCCTTGACCAAGCTGTGGGTTGAAACGCTGACTTGAACTTCCCGCTGCAGCAATTTGAGTAGAAGCAATACTCTCTCAGTACCATCTTTTGCCAGGAAGATCGCTTCCATACCCTGGGTTCCTGACCAGTCAACCATGACTCTTTCTCCTGGCTTGAATTCATGCTCTTCTGGATTTTTCTGAAGTCGCAGGCTATCAATGACGTGACTGGGAACTGGCAGAGGGTTGGATCCGAATCGGACGATCTGACTAACGCCTCTTGTTGAGCGAATTGGCATCCAATTGTCTTGCAATGTATCCAGTTCAATGAATAGGTAGCCGGGGAACAGGGGCTCTTCCTGGTGATTCCACTGGCCGTTGCGTAGTCGTTCAATCTGGCGTTTCGGTAGCAGGCACTCGTAACCTTGGCGTTGCAAATGCTTGAGTGCACGAAAGTCCTGCTTGGGTTTGCACTGCACCAGGTACCAGCGTTTTTCATTTGTAACTTGCATATTTCACTCCCCTGATCAGGGGTATCGCTTTCGGGAAAGCTTCAGGACTTATCCGAGAGGTACTCATACTGATAATTGCTGTAGGCCCCATTACCGTAGTAATCAGCCGCACGGCGTTCGACGCCGTTGAAGATGGCGCCCTTGAGCTGGATGCCGTTTTGCGCAAATCGGCGGATGGTCAGTTCGATCTCACGCGGGGCATTGCGGCCGAAGCGGGTGACGATCAGGCTGGTGCCTGCCTGGTGGCCGACGATGGCGGCATCGGTAACGGCCAGTAGGGGAGGGGTATCCAGGATGATCAGGTCGAACTCGCTGCTGGCTGTCTCCAGCAAGCTGGTGAAGTTCGGATGCATCAGCAATTCGGAAGGGTTCGGTGGAATCTCCCCACGGGAGATGAAGTGGAGGTTTTCCACCTTGGTCCGTTGCACCGCCTGCTGGAAGCTGCAGCGCTGGATGAGCAGATCCGACAGGCCGACCTTGTCGTTAACGCCGAGCGTCTTGTGCAGGTAGCCCTTGCGCATATCCACGTCTATCAGGAGTACGCGTTGGCCGGTCTGGGCGATTACGGCGGCAAGGTTTGAACTGACAAAGGATTTTCCGACATCGGGGCTCGGGCCAGAGATCATCAGCCGATTGTCACCCGACTCCAGCATGGCGAAGTGGAGGCTGGTGCGCAGGCTGCGCAGCGACTCAATGGCGAGGTCCGTGGGATGGCTCGTTGCAAGCAACGGAGCAACCGCACGGCCGTCTTTCTTGCCTTCCCCTAGTTGATCTTCATCGGCTTTGTGTAGAGCGCTAAAGGGGACTGAGGCGTAGACCGGCAGTCCCAGTTGCTCGATGGCGTCTGCGGTTTCGATGCCCCGATTCAGCGCTTTGCGTAGCAGTACCAGAGCGACGGCGAAGAACAGGCCGAGCAGGGTGGCGATGGCGACGATCAGCGGCTTTTTGGGTTTCACCGGTTTGGTGACGTCGACATCTGCAGTGTCGATGACACGCACATTGCCGACGGAGCCCGCCCGCACAACATCCAGCTCCTGGCTCTTGTTCAGCAGCTGCGTATAGATGGTAGTGCTGACCTCGACGTCCCGGGTCAGGCGCAACAGGTCCTGCTGCGTTTCCGGTAGGCCCTCGACGCGCTTGGCAAGGCCGTTCTGCTTGGCTGTGAGCTCACCGATCTGCCTGGCCAGCGCCTGATAGGCAGGATGCTGGCGGGTGAACTTGCGGTCCATCTCAGCCTGCTGCAGCTTCAGCTCGGAAATGCTGGTGTCCAGGGCGACGCTCTGGTCGAGCAGCGCCTTGGTTTCAAGGCTGATGTCGGCCGACTTGGCCTTGGTCTGGTAGCTGCTCAATGCGTTCTCGGCAGTTTCCAGATCGTGACGGACCTCGGGCAGTTGCCCGCGCAGGAACTCCAGACTGGAAGCCGCCTCGGCGGAGGCGCGCTGGACGTTTTGTCGAACGTACTGCTGGCTGATCTCGTTCAGTACGGCGAGTGCTCTGGGCGCGTCATTGTCGTCCAGCGTCAGATCGATGATGCCGGAATCCTTGCCGGTCTCGGCCACCTTGAGTGCGTCCTGGTAGTCGAGAATCGTGCTCAGCCGACGGTGTTTGGTGACGTGGAAGCGAGTCCCGGCATTGGCGTGCAGGGTTTTGATCTGTAGCTTGATGCCTCGTTCGTCATAGGCCTGGCCGACGGAACCTTCGATTAGCACGTTGTCGTCGTCATCCAGCAGCTGGAAACCTCCAGCCTCTTCGGCAACCAGCGTCAGATTCTTTTCGAGCAGGCTATCGGGGACCTCCAGCTGGAAGATTTCCAGCAACTCGCCGCCCCAGGCAAAGCGGCTCATTCCCAGCGGGGCCGGGGCGATGTCGCCGGGATTGTCAGGCTGGTAGCGGCGCTGGAAAAAGCTGCCGATCAGCGGAAACAACGACGGGCTGGCATCAATGTCCAGGTGCAGATTGTCCACGGCCTTGCCGATCACGCTACGCGAGGTCAGTAGCTGGATCTCGGTCACAGCCTGGGATTGCGAGCCGCCGAGGAGATCGCTCATCTCGGTCAATCCAGGAATTCCTGGCGATTTCTGCTCCACCTGAATGGTCGCCGAGGCGCGGTAGACAGGGGTAGCGAGCACGGCATAGGCAATGCCTGCCAGCAAAAATCCGGCAGTGATGCCCGTGATCATCCATTTGTGATCAATCAGGACGCCGAACAGCCGGAGCAGGTCGATTTCGTCGTCGTCGGCGGACGCTTGTGGCGTAAAGGATTGCGCTTGCTGCATGAAGGGTACTTCGCGATGAACGCTTATCGAGTGGTGCGGAGATATCGGGACCATGTGGCGACTGCCTCATCGATCAAGGCATAGGCATGCTCGAAGGCAGCTTCACCTTGTCTGTACGGATCTGGAATTTCCCGGTCGCGCTGCCATTTGCCGAGCAGGAAGGTCTTGCCTCGGGACTGCGGAGATAGCTGGTTGATGTCGCGCAGGTGGTTGCGCTCCATGACCAGAACCAGATCGGCGTCCTTAAGAATCTTCGGGGTCAGTTGGCGGGCGCGATGCAACGCGGGTTGTTGGCCATGCTGCGAGAGTGTTGCGAGGGCGTGTTGCTCGATCGGCTGGTTGACCAGCGCTGCTAGGCCGGCCGAACCAACCTGTATGTTGCGACCAGGAAGAGCTTGGCGCAGCAGGTGCTCTGCAGTGGGGCTGCGGCAGATGTTGCCGACGCAAACGATGAGCACCTGATTGAACACGCTGAATTCCGCCTTTGTGGTGGATGCCTAAGGCTGGCGAAATTAAGCCGCGTGGCAGGGTGATTCAATGCGCTTTCCGGCCGATTGGTGGGTTTCGGAATATTCCGGTGGCGGAGGAGATGGATGCTGCGCTGCCTCCGGGATGAACTCCCACAAGCTTTGAATGTGGCGAAATAACACTATCCGGCCAGATGGTGGACGGTTGCGGGCGTCAGGCGAGGGTCTACGGGGCGGTATTGAGGGGCGTTTCGCGGGGGCTTCTGCCCGGGCAAACTAACGCTTGCCCGGGCATTTGCAGGGCCGGGACTCAGCCAGTAGCAAGCCGGTCGACGGCGCGCGCTGGGTTGAAGCGGGAGTACAGGTTTTCCAGCGATGATTGCAGTTGCTCGCCGGAGTGCTGGCGCTGGATGCAATGGCTGTTGCGCGATAGCTGTGCCAGAACGGCCGGGTCGCGTTGGGTGAAGCCGATGACTTGCCGTTTTGCCTCTGTTAGATCAAGTGCGGTGGCCAAACCTTCGGCAACGAACGGGCCGATGCGTCGCAACGCGATAGGGAGATCGAGCTTTGCCGCCTCCAGTACCGAGATGGGAAAGCCATCCCAGGCGGCGGTGTGGAAGTAGAGGTCGAGCCCCTTCATATGGGCGATGACTTCGTCGCGCTGACGCCACCCGGTCACTTCGATGCCGGCCTGAACCATCTCCGCCATGACCTGGGCGTCGCCTCCGCCAATCCATTTGAAGTGGGCGACGTCCCGGCAACTTTCGGCCACGGCGCGGAAGTAGTCATGGCCCTTCTGCCGGCTGATACGCCCGACCATGCCGACCACCGGCTTGCTGGTGAGGCTGCGAACTGTCGGTACCTCCGGCAGTTCGTCGCAGACATTGACCAGCCCCAGGGTATGCCCCGGTTCGATCAGTTCCCCGGCAATGCGTTGCTCATCCATGCCGCAGCCGGCTATCACTGCGGTGCGCCTTGCCAGCAGCGACTCGATGGCGCGGTAGGCCTTCAGCATCATGGGATGATCGCCACGCAGGAAGGCGAAACCGTGCGGGGTGTAGACGATCTTCTGCGCCGGGATGAACGGCAATGCGCGGATCAGCGCGCCAGCATAGGTGCTGTGCAGGTGGATGACGTCCGGCTGTATGCGATCGATGTAGGGCTTCACCCGCGCCAGGCTGGAAAGCCGGCGCGGCACCAGTTCCATGTGCTTGAACAGGCCCTGACTTTCCTCACCGGTGGTATCGCCCTTGCGCACCGAGGCCAGCAGGTAGTGCTCATGCTGCTGGGAGTTGAGGATGTAGGAGTTGATGGCCGAGGTGACGCCGCCGCCGAAGGACTCGGTGATGTGCAGGATCTTCATAAAGCGATGTAGGCCCCTGGAAAATTACTCGTCGTAACTGGGAGACCAAACAGCTGAATATGGTCTTGCTGGGCTAGAGCGTAGCCTTTTTCAGCAGTGCAATGTAAGGATTTCTGACGCTTTTATCGGAAGTCGAATGGAGCGCCAAATTACCGGCGAAATAGCACGCGGCCGATCCACGGGGTGACCGCCGACTCGATCAGCGAATACGCACGTTCGAAGGCTTCAGGGCCTTTGCGGTAAGGGTCCGGGATCTCCTGATCGGTCTGCCATTTGCCCAATAGGAAGGTTTTGCCGCGGGCCTCAGGCGCCAGGCGAATCACGCTGTCGATCTGCGATTGTTCCATGACCAGGATGAGATTGGCCTCATGGATCATCTCGGCGTCGAGTTGGCGGGCACGGTGAGGTTGGGGGTGGTGGCCGTGGCGGCGGAGGATGGCGAGGGCGGTGTTGTCGATGGGGTGTCCGACCAGCGCGCTGAGCCCGGCGGAGGCCACGGCGATGTCGGTGCCCTGCAGGGATTCGCGGAGCAGGTGTTCGGCGATGGGGCTTCGGCAGATGTTGCCGATGCAGACGATCAGAATCCTGTTGAACACGTGGAGCGTCCCTGACCGCGACCGATAATCGTCAGAAATCTATCGGTCGTGGTGCAGGGGCGTCAAGCCGCCGTCAGAGGGGCTGCAGGGCTCAGCTCTGGCTGGCGGGCGGCTGCTCGGTGGGCGCGGTTTCTTCCTGGGGCGGGCGTTCCAGCGCAACCTGGCGAATGGACAGGCGAATCTCCGCCGGCAGCACACGTTTGGCGGCGCCTTCGGCCAGTTCGCCGAGCAGTTCGTGGTAGCTCAGCTTGCCGTTCTCGTCCTTGCGCAGCACGCCTTCGTCCAGCAGGGTCTGGATGAAGTGGCGGAACAGGCTCTTGTCGAAGAACTCCGGGGCATTGAGGCCGTGGAGGACCGACAGGCGCTGGGCCATCACTGTGCAGAGGTTTTCCAGTTCCTCGGCGGTGAGCTGCTTCTGCCCGGCGTTCAGCACCAGCGAAATGGACATGTAGAAGCGCTGCAGGGTCTGGGCGATGGCGCGGGCCAGCAGGGTCAGCAGCACATACTGGCGCGAGCTGGGGGCCGGGCGGATGAAGGTGTCGTTCTCCTGTTTGAGCAGTTCGCTGGCGACCATGGCCTGCAGCCACTGGTCGACTACCGCGTCCAGCTCATCCAGGCTCCAACGGATGAACAGCTCGGCCTGCAGGTACGGGTACAGCGCGCGGGTGTAGCGCAGGAGCTGTTCCCGGCTGATTCGGCCGCTGTTCTGGAAGAAGCTGGCGATCAGCGCCGGCAGGGCAAAGATGTGCAGGACGTTGTTGCGGTAGTAGGTCATCAGTACCGCGTTCTGCTCGTCGAGATAGCAGATGCGACCCAGGGCGTCCTTCTGCTCGCTGAGCAGGTTCATGCTCTTCACGTACTCGATCAACTGCTGGCCGTCGCCCTCGGGGAGCGTGGCGCTGGGCGAGTAGGGCACCATGCGCAGCAGGTCGAGGTAGAGGTCGATCACCCGCGCCAGGGCGGTTTCGTCCAGGGCCAGGCGGGTAGTGGAGAGCAGCGCCAGCGCCACCAGGTTTACCGGGTTGATCGCGGCAGCATCGTTGAGATGGCGGGCGACGTCGCGGGCCAGGTGGTTGGTGGTTTCCGAGAGCCAGGCCGGGCGGTATTCCGGGCCCAGTTCCTGCTCGCGCCAATCGGGTTGCTGCTGGTCGAGGAAGTCGTCGAGGTGAATCGGTTCGCCGAAGTTCACCCACACCTGGCCGAAGCGCTGCTTGAGCGCGCCGATCACCTTGAAGATGTCGAAGATCGACTCCTTCTTCTTCGCCGCGCCACGCAGTTCACCCAAGTAGGTGCGGCCTTCGAGCACGCGTTCGTAGCCGATGTACACGGGGACGAAGACGATGGGCCGGCGCGAGTCGCGCAGGAAGCTGCGCAGGGTGATCGCCAGCATGCCGGTGCGTGGATGCAGCATGCGCCCGGTGCGGGAGCGGCCGCCTTCGACGAAGTACTCGGTGGAGAACCCACGGCTGAACAGGGTGTGCAGGTATTCGTTGAACACCGCGGTGTAAAGCTGGTTGCCCTTGAAGCTGCGGCGCATGAAGAAGGCCCCGCCGCGACGCAGGATAGAGCCCACCACCGGCATGTTCAGGTTGATGCCGGCGGCGATGTGCGGCGGGGTCAGGCCGTTGCGGAACAGCAGGTAGGACAGCAGCAGGTAGTCGATGTGGCTGCGATGGCAGGGCACGTAGACGATCTCGTGACCCTGGGCGACTTCCTGGACGCGCTCGATGTGGTTGACCTTCACGCCCTCGTAGAGCTTGTTCCAGAACCAGGTCAGGGTCACTTCGAGGAAGCGGATCACCGGGTAGGAGACATCGGCGGCGATCTCGTTGGCATAACGCAGGGCGGCGGCTTCAGCCTTCTCCTGGGAAATCTTCTGGGTTTCGCATTCTTCCTGGATCGCCTGGCGCACCAGCGGCGCACGCAACAGGCCCTTGACCAGGTTTCGGCGGTGGGAGAGGTCAGGGCCGATCACTGCGGTCTTCTGGTTGCGGAAGTGCACGCGCAGGATGCGCTGGACCATGCGCAGGGTGCGTTCGTGGCCCTTGTTCTGCTCTACCAGCTCGCGCAGATGGATGGGGGCGGAGAACTGCACGCGGGTCTTGCGGCCGAGGATAAGGATGCGCGCCAGCTTGCGCAGTCGGCCGGTGACGGCCCAGTTGTCGGCGAACAGCAGCTTCCATGCGCTCTTTTCGCTGTCCGGCGATTGGCCCCAGAACACGCTGACCGGGACGATCTGTGCATCGTCGATGCCGTTCTGGCCGATGGCGCCGAGCATGCGCACCAGCGCTGGCGGGGCGCCGCGTTTGTCCTGGCGACCCAGCCAGTCGGGCTCGGGCGTCAGGTAGAAGAAGGCGGCGGGTTCGATGGATTCACCCACTGCCACCGGCATGACCGGGCGCGGCAGGCCGGCCTTGCGGCATTCGGTATCCACCACGGCGAGGTCGCTCACCGAAGGCTGTTGCAGGACGTAGAGGACCGGTTTGCTGCGGTCGATCTTCAGGCTGAAGGACGACTGGTTGATGGTTTCCGAGCGCACCCAGAGGTAAAGCAGGCGGCGCAGGGCACCGAAACCGAAGCGGCGGAACGGGTAACGAGGCATACAGGCCCTATGGCTGGCAGAGATAAAACGAGCGATTGCTCAGACCGGCTAGTTTGCCGGATTAGGCCCCCGCCAGCAAAGCCGCGAGCGCTTGGTCGGAGTTGCACGGATGCCCCGTGGGTAGCGGCTATCCTGCCCTTTGAGGGATGAACTTCTAGGGAGGTTCCGCGATGCGTGCGCTTACCTTGGGATGCCTGCTGGCGTTTTGCGCCGCGCTACCTGCCCAGGCCCAGACAGTGGTTCCGCTCAAAGGGCAGAGCAGCCAGCAGATGCAGCAGGATATGGCCGATTGCAACGCGGCGGCGGCCAGCAGTTCCAGTTCCGATCCGCATGTCGGCGGACGGGTTCGCGGCGCGGCGAAGGGCGCGGCGGCCGGAGCCGTCGGCGCAGAAGTGCGCGGGCAGCAGCACGACGAACTCTACGACCGCGCCAGCGATGATGCCAAACAGCAGTACCGGCAGAACCGTGCCGGCGAAGTGGCGGCTGCCGGTGCGGCTGTCGGTGGCATGCGGCAGCGCCAGGAGCGTCGGCAGGATCGGCGTACCCAGAGTTCGGCTAGTGCCAGCGCCTATGGCGGTTGTATGCAGGGCCGGGGTTATCAGGTCAGTCCCTGAATTGCGGCGGTGGGTTGTCGAGATAAAAGAACCGCGATGGTGCACAGCCTGTCCGCAGTTTGCTGTGGGAAGCGGAATTATCCGGGATATCTCCCATCGACTTGGATGAAGAACGGAACGCCTATTCAGCAGCGGAATAGTCGGGCATATCGTCGCAGAGGCAACTGGAAAGCCGCCTGATTCGTTGTCTGAAAGATTTTTCGGAAGCTCGCTCAAGCGGACGAGCGGGAACGAAACTACCCGCCGCAATTGCGTGAAAGTGCGAAAAGGTCCACGTTCGAAACACTTTCGTTACGCGTGGTAACGAGCACCAAAATGGCCCTGCAGGCCCCGAAAAATGGCACTTTGTCCTGTTTGGTCATAGGGGCGCGGAGGGGATGAAAAAGTGCTTTTCAGCTGTAACTTTTGATTTATATACTCGGGAGCGCTGTCGCCCGTCGGCGTTATTCGAATTACCTTCCTACGTGCCATTCGGTGCGGGTTGGATGATAAGGAAAGCGTTCAGCCGGCGACTGCCGAAGTCCTCATTCCCGGGGGCCATCCAAAAATAATAGGCAAGTTGGAGAGTGTGGTAATGGCTGATCGTGAGGTCGGAACCGTCAAGTGGTTCAATGACGCCAAAGGTTATGGATTCATTCAACGCGATAGCGGTCCGGACGTTTTCGTTCACTACCGTGCCATTCGTGGCGATGGTCACCGCTCCCTGGTCGAAGGCCAGAAAGTGGAGTTCTCGGTGATCCAGGGTCAGAAAGGCCTCCAGGCGGAAGACGTCGCCAAGGTCTGAGCCCCCGAAAAAGCAAAGGCCCGTCCATTGGACGGGCCTTTGTTTTTAACGCCTTGTGCAAGCCAGGGTTCAGCCCGTGCGCCAGGTGATTTCCTCGACGCCCGCGGCGGTCACTTTCAGCCAGCGATCCGCGTCTTCCTCGCCCTGATCCTCGCTCCAGCTGCCCGGTGCGCAGCGCACTTCCACGTCCAGCGCGGCGCAGGCATCGCGGGCGCAGGCGGCGTCGTCGTCCCAGGGGGTGCTGTCACTGTCCAGGAACAAGCTGTTCCACTTGCCCACGGCTTTTGGCAGCCAGGTCGCAGGGATGCCACCGGCGGTGCACTTGAGGGTTTCGCCCTGTTTGCGCCATTCGCTGCAAGGGCCAAGTGCCTTCTCCAGCCAGGCGCTGACGGCGGCCTGGTCGGCATCCTTGATGTAGATCTCGATATCCGGTTGGCGCATGGCGTCCTCGTCAGGGTTCTTGGCGTTGCAGCCAATCGTAGCGTACCGCGACCGTCACCTCGAAGGGCTCGGCGAGGATGCGTTCGCGTCGCTCGGCGTTGACCCGCCAGCCGTGGGGCGTCATCGCCAGCAAGTGCTCGCGGGCTTCGCGGGTTTCCAGCGGCAGCTTGAAGCTCAGTTGTTCGGTGTGCGCCAGCTTCAGTTCTTCAGGTAGATCGGCGAGGTGCTTGTCTTCGACGTATTCGCGCACTTCGTCGTACAGGCGTTCGCGCAGTTCCAGCAGGTGGTCGCGTGCCGGGCCCAGGCGCAGCACACCGCCGCCGGGAGTCAGCAGGCGCGCGGCTTCCTTCCAGTCGATCGGGCTGAATACGCTGGCCAGCAACTGGCAGGAAGCATCGGCCAGCGGCACGCGGGCCATGCTGGCGACCATCCAAGTCAGTTGCGGGGCGCGCTTGCAGGCGCGTTTGACGGCCTCGCGGGAGATATCCAGCGCGTAGCCGTCGGCCTGCGGCAGGGCTTCGCCCAGCTGTGCGGTGTAGTAACCCTCGCCGCAACCGATATCCAGCCAGCGCCCTGGAGCACGCTCGGCAGCCAGTTCGGCCAGGCGCCCGGCCAGCGGGGCGTAGTGGCCGGCGCCGAGGAAGTAGCGGCGCGCCTCGACCATGGCGGCGTTATCGCCTGGATCGAGGCTCTTCTTGTGCTGTACCGGCAGCAGGTTCAGGTAGCCCTGGCGTGCGCGGTCGAAGCGGTGCCCGGCGGGGCAGGCCACGCCGTTGTCGACTTCGGTGAGTGCCTCGTGGCACAGCGGACAGATCAGCATCACTTTTTCCCCGGTCCCAGCGGCTGCGGCAGGTCGTTGCGCAGCACGGTGGGCAGCGAGCGGCGGCGCTGGGCAATCTGGTACACGCGCAAGGAATAGCGGCGCTCGGCAGCTGGCGCGGGCGGCGGGGTGTCGGGCTGGATGGCGCCCAGGCAAAAGCCTTTGTTCGGTCCAGTCATGCCAGCAGTCGCACCAGGGTCTGGTAATAGATTTCGGTCAGCACATCGAGGTCGCTGGCCAGTACACGTTCGTCCACCTGGTGAATGGTGGCGTTGACAGGGCCGAGTTCGACCACCTGGGTGCCCATGGTGGCGATGAAGCGGCCATCAGAGGTGCCGCCGGAGGTCGACGGCGTGGTCTCGCGGCCGGTGACCGCGCGGATCGCCGCCGCCACGCCATCGAGCAGCTCGCCCGGCTGGGTGAGGAAGGGCAGGCCGGACAGCGCCCAGTCGATGTGCCATTCCAGGCCGTGCTTGTCGAGGATTGCCGCGACGCGCTGCTGCAGGCCTTCCACGGTGGATTCGGTGGAGAAGCGGAAGTTGAAGATCACCTTCAGGTCGCCCGGAATCACGTTGGTCGCGCCGGTGCCGCCGTTGATGTTGGAGATCTGGAAACTGGTCGGTGGGAAGTAGTCGTTGCCGTTGTCCCAGTGCTCGGCGGCGAGTTCGGCGAGGGCCGGGGCGGCGAGGTGGATCGGGTTCTTTGCCAGGTGCGGGTAGGCCACGTGGCCCTGCTTGCCGCGCACGCTCAGGGTGGCGCCGAGGGAGCCGCGGCGACCGTTCTTGACGATGTCGCCCACCAGGGTGGTGCTCGACGGCTCGCCGACGATGCACCAGTCCAGGCGCTCGTTGCGGGCCTTGAGGCGCTCGACCACGGCCTTGGTGCCGTGATGGGCGGGGCCTTCCTCGTCGCTGGTGATCAGGTAGGCGATGCTGCCGCGGTGGTCGGGGTGGTCGGCGACGAAGCGCTCGGTGGCGATGATCATCGACGCCAGGCTGCCTTTCATGTCCGCCGCGCCACGGCCGCAGAGCATGCCGTCGGCGTCGATCAGGGCGTCGAACGGCTGGTGCTGCCAGGCCTGCTCGGGGCCGGTGGGGACGACGTCGGTATGGCCGGCGAAGCACAGCACCGGGCCATTGGCGCCGTCGCGACCCTGGCGCAGGGCCCAGAAGTTATCCACATCCTCGATGCGCATGGGCTCCAGGGCGAAACCGCAGGCGTCCAGGCGTTGCATCATCAGCTGCTGGCAGTCGGCATCGATCGGTGTGACGGAGGGACGGCGAATCAGCTCGCAGGCGAGGGCCAGTGTCGGCGAGAGGGACATTGAGGGCATCCTGGGGGTGGAACGGAAAAAGGCGCCCATCTTAAAGCAAAAACGCCGGCGTTTGGCCGGCGTTCTCGGGAGTGGATCAGCGGTACGGTTCATCTTGTAGGAGCGAGCTTGCTCGCGAACGCTTTTGCCTGATGCCAAGGCGCCAGGTCTGTTCGCGAGCAAGCTCGCTCCTACAGGGGCTGCATCAGTTGGCCGGCGCGACGTCCGCTGCGGGCGCCTCCTGGGCCTTGGGCGCGGCGGACAGCAGCGCCATTACCAGTGCGGCGAGGTAGGGCAGCGACTGCACCAGCAGCATGGCCACCCAGAACATCATGTCGCGGCTCGGTACGCCCTGCACCAGCACGATGCCCAGTGCGGCGCCCCACAGCAGCAGCATGATGAAGACCTCCTCGCGCGCCTCTGCCAATGCCACCAGCAGGCCGTGGTTGGAGGCCATCTTCGGTGTGCGGAAGAACGGGATGGTCTTGGTGAACGCCCCGTAGAGCACCGCCTTGGCGATGGTGTGCGACAGCGCGAGGCCCGCCACCGCCGCCTGGAACGAGCGCAGCAGGTCCACGCCCACGGCGCGGCGGTAGAGGAACATGATCTTGCCGAACTTGAAGAAGAACAGCGCCAGCGGCGGGATGGCGAAGATCAGCAGTGGCGGGTCGACCCGCTTGGGCACGATGATCATCGCCGAGGACCAGAGCAGCGCGCCGACGGTGAAGAAGATGTTCATGCCGTCGGCGATCCACGGCAGCCAGCCGGCGATGAAGTGGTAGCGCTGGCCGAGGGTCAGCTTGCTGTCCTTGCCCTGGAACAGCGCGCGGGCGTGGCCCTTCATGATCTGGATCGCGCCATAGGCCCAGCGGAAGCGCTGCTTCTTGTAGTCGATGAAGGTGTCGGGCATCACGCCCTTGCCGAAGCTCTGGTGCGAGTAGGCGGCCGAATAGCCTTTCTCGAACACCCGCAGGCCCAGCTCGGCGTCTTCGCAGATGGTCCAGTCGGCCCACTTGAGTTCGTCCATCACGGTCCGGCGGATCATGGTCATGGTGCCGTGCTGGATGATCGCGTCGCGATCGTTGCGGGTGACCATGCCGATGTGGAAGAAGCCCTTGTACTCGGCGTAGCAGAGCTTCTTGAAGACGTTTTCCTCGCCGTCGTGGTAGTCCTGCGGGGACTGCACCACGGCGATCTTCGGATCGCTGAAATGCGGCACCATCTGCTTGAGCCAGTTCGGCTCGACGCAGTAGTCGGCGTCGATCACCGCTACCACTTCGACGTCCGGTGCGGTGTGCGGCAGGATGTAGTTCAGCGCGCCGCCCTTGAAGCCGGCCAGGGGCGCGACGTGGAAGAAGCGGAAGCGCGGGCCGAGGACTTCGCAGTAGTCGCGCACCGGTTCCCAGACCGCCGGGTCCTTGGTGTTGTTGTCGATGATCAGGACTTCGAAGTCCGGATAGTCGAGCCTGGAGAGCGCATCCAGGGTCTTCTTCATCATCTCCGGCGGTTCGTTGTAGCAGGGCACGTGCACCGAGACCTTGGGCCGATAGCCGGTATCGGTCAGCACCGGGTCGAACGGCCGGCGGCGCTTGCGCACCCACACGGTCTCGGCCAGTTCGTGGGCCTCGGTGAGCAGGACGATGAAGACGCCCAGCGCGCCGATGCCCAGCAGGCCGCCGACGGTCAGGCTGAACCAGGTGCTGTATTGCTGGCTGTAGTCGTAGGCGATCCACACCAGCACCGAGCCGCCAGCAAAGGCGACCACGGTGAGGAAGGTCCGCCCGCGCTGGCGCAGGGCGCTGCCGTCGATCATCAGCAGCGTCAGGGCAAGCAGCGCCATCACCACCGAGGCGACCGCCAGGGCGCGCCATTGCGGGATGTTCACCACCGGCCCGGTGAAGTTGAACTTGGGCTGGCGCTGGGCGTTATACACGCCCCAGTAGGCACCCACCGAGCCTTCGTCGCCGACTTTCCAGGGCTGGTCGAAGGCCTCGACGACGAAGTAGTTGTAGCCCCGCTTGTTCAGCGCATTGGTCAGCGTGCGCAGGTAGATGGCCTGGTCCGCCTGGGTGGCGTCGGCGCCGCCGCGCATGCGGCCGTTGCTCGGCCAGCCGACTTCGGCCAGCAGCAGCGGCTTGCGCGGGAACTTGGCGCGCAGCTCCTTGGCGCGCTCGAGGACGAACGGCACGGCGTTGTCCATCGGCGTGTATTCCCAGTACGGCAGCACGTGGGCGGCGATCAGGTCGACGTGCTTGGCCATCTCCGGGTATTTCTCGTAGATGTGCCATTGCTCGGCAGTCGTCACCGGTACCTTCACCGCCTTGCGCACTCGGTCCAGGTAGGCGGTGAGTTGCTCGACGGTGACCTCGCGGCGGAACAGCGCCTCGTTGCCGACGATGACCCGCACGACACTGCGCGAGTTGTTGGCGATCTCGATGCCGCGCTCGATTTCGGCCTCGTTCTCGGCCTCGTCCGGGCCGATCCAGATACCGAGGCTGACACGCATACCGAGCTCTTCCGCCAGGCGCGGGATGTCGGCCAGTGATCCCTTCACCGAGTAGGTGCGGATGTTGTCGGTGTTCTTGGAGACCAGTTCCAGGTCCGAGCGGATCTCATCGTCGCTGGGGAACTGGTCCTTCTGCGGATTCTGGTTCAGGCGAAAGGGCGAGAAGGAGAATCCGGAAATGCTTTCCGGCCAGTCGGGAACGCTGACCGGGCGGTTGTAGAGAGCCCAGAAGCCGGTGAAGAGTGCCGCGAGGGCGACGAAAACCACCAGGTTGAGGCCGAACTTGCGTGAAGACATGGTGCGATCGGGTTCCAAAGGGTGGAACGGGGAGGGGCCGGGACAGTCTCCGCGGGAGACTCTTCGGTCGGGGCGCATCCTACCCCGCACTCCGGGGGCTGTACAGGTTGCCGGCACCGTCCGCCGAGACGGCGAGCGTGGGCATTTTCCGACAGTTTAGAATGTGTGGCAGGCGCGTGGCTGAGACTGCGGCAATCCGGCTTTGTTGCAAGCCTGCCAAGGCCGGTCGTTATAGGTGACCGGTCGTTATAGAATGCCGGCCGTTTCGAGATGAGGTGTGGGCGATGCAACTGGATGAACAGCGTTTCGGCGGAATCGCGCGGCTTTACGGCCGTGAGGGCCTGGAGCGTCTGGCGGCCAGCCATGTGGCGGTGGTCGGGATCGGCGGCGTGGGCTCCTGGGCGGCCGAGGCCCTGGCGCGCAGCGGCGTGGGTGAGATTTCCCTGTTCGATCTCGATGACGTCTGCGTCACCAACACCAATCGCCAGGTGCATGCGCTGGACGGCGCCGTGGGCAAGCCCAAGGTCGAGGTCATGGCCGAGCGCCTGAAGGCAATCAATCCCGGCATCGTCGTACACGCTGTAGCCGATTTCGTTACCCGTGAAACCATGGCGGACTACATCACCGCGGAGCTGGATTGCGTGATCGACTGCATCGACAGCGTCGCCGCCAAGGCCGCGCTGATCGCCTGGTGCAAGCGCCGCAAGCTGCAGATCATCACCACCGGTGGCGCGGGCGGGCAGGTCGATCCGACGCAGATCCAGGTCGCCGACCTGAACAAGACGTTCAACGACCCGCTGGCCGCCAAGGTCCGTTCCATGCTGCGCCGCGACTACAACTTCTCGCGCACGCCGGGCCGGCACTACAGCGTGCAGTGCGTGTTTTCCACTGAGCAGCTGCGCTATCCCAAGCCGGACGGCACGGTGTGCCAGTCCAAGAGTTTCGTCGGCGAGGGCGTGAAGCTGGACTGCGCCGGCGGTTTCGGCGCGGTGATGATGGTCACGGCGACCTTCGGCATGGTCGCGGCGGCGCGGGCAGTGGACAAGATCGTCGCCGGGGCGCGGCGGCCTTCGGAGCGTTCCGCAGGCTAGGCGCTTTTGTAGGACCGAGGGGCGCCTAGCCATTGCTCGCGAACGCTTCGGCTGGATGCCACGGTGTCGGGCGGGTTCGCGAGCAAGCTCGCTCCTACGAAAACAGGTGCTCAGTCGCTGACCAGTTCCTGCATGCGCTTCAGGACTGCGTTGAGTCCGTTACTGCGCGACGGCGAGAGTTGCCGGCCCAGGCCCAGCTGATTGAACCAGTCGGGCAGGTCGATGGCAGACAGCTCGTCCACCGGCAAGCCTTCCACCCGTACCAGCAGCAACGCCAGCAACCCGCGCAGCAGGCGCGCATCGCTGTAGGCGCGGAAATGCCAGCGGCCATCCCGCGAGTCAGCCAGCAGCCAGACATTGCTCTCGCAGCCCTGCACGCGGTGCTCGTCACTGCGCTCGGTTTCGCTCAACGGCTCCAGGCGTTCGCCCCATTGCATCAGCAGGCGTGCCCGTTGCTCCCAGCCCTGCAAGGCGGTGAAGGCCTTCAGTGCCTCGGCGGCCGCGGCGGGCAGGCTCATCGCAGCAACTCCAGGGCGCTGTCCAGCGCGGTGAAGAAACGCTCCAGGTCGGCACTGTCGTTGTAGAGGCCAAGGGAGACCCGCAGGGCACCGGCCACGTCGAGGGTCTTCATCAGCGGCATGGCGCAGTGGTGCCCGGCGCGCACGGCAATGCCCTGTTCGGTGAGCAGATGGCCGAGGTCGGCCACATGCACGCCCTCGACCACGAAACTGGCCAGCGCCACTTCCGGTTCGCCCAGCACGCGCACGCCATCACGGGCGCGCAGGCCGGCGAGCAGGCGGGCGTGGAGGAAATCCTCGTGGGCGCTGGCTTCGGCGCTGTCCTGGGCGGCCAGCCACTGCAGCGTGGCGCCCAGGGCGATCACCGGGCCGATGGGCGGGGTGCCGGCCTCGAAGCCCATCGGGGCGCTGTGGAACTGTGCGTCGAAGTAGTCCGCGACGCGCACCATCTCGCCGCCGAATTGCCAGTGCGCCAGTCGCTCCAGCGACTCCGGGCGGCCCCAGAGCAGGCCGAGGCCTTCCGGGCCGTAAAGTTTGTGGCTGGAGCAGACATAGAAATCACAGCCGAGTGCCGACAGGTTGTGCCGGCCGTGGACAACGCCCTGGGCGCCATCCACCACGGTCAACGCGCCGTGCTGCCGAGCCATCTGCAACAGCTCCGGCAGCGGTTGCCAGGTGCCAAGCACGTTGGACAGCTGGCTGACGGCAAGCAGGCGCGTGCGCGGGCCGATCAGGCTGGCGGCGCGGTTCAGGTCGATGCGGCCGTCACTGTCCAGCGGCAGGATCACCAGTTTCAAGCCGCGACGCTTGGCCAGTTGCTGCCAGGGCAGCAGGTTGGCGTGGTGCTCCAGGGCGCTGACGACGATCTCGTCACCGCTGTGGAAGTCTGCCTCCAGTCCGTAGGCCAGCAGGTTCAGGGCTTCGGTGGCGCCACGGGTGAAGATGATCTGCGCCGGGCTGCCGCCATTGAGCCAACTGGCGGCCAGGCTGCGGGTCGCTTCGAAGGCGCGGGTGGCGCGCTCGCCGGGCAGGTGCTGGGCGCGGTGTACGTTGGCGGCGCCACTGCCGTAGTAGCCGGCGAGGGCGTCGATCATGGCGCGCGGCTTCTGCGCGGTGGCGGCGCTGTCGAGGTAGGTCTGGCCTTCGGCCTCGAAGGCGGCGAGGGCCGGGAAGTCGGAGCGCCAGGGCGAGGGAATGGACATGGGCGTGCGGCCGGTTGCGGAAAAAGTAAAACGGGGGCCGCAGCCCCCGCTTCTCCAAGCTTAGTGCGTACCCCGCATCAGCGGGGCGCCCAGCTTAGTTGTGCGCGTGCAGCGCTTCGTTCAGCTCGATTGCAGTCTTGTTGGTCTTGCACTCGACAGCACCGGTCTGGGAGTTGCGGCGGAACAGCAGGTCGGCCTGGCCGGCCAGGTCGCGGCCCTTGACCACTTTCACCAGGGCGTTCTGGTCGTCCAGTACGGCGATCTTGGTGCCAGCGGTGACGTACAGGCCGGCTTCGACGATGTTGCGGTCGCCCAGCGGGATGCCGATGCCGGCGTTGGCGCCGATCAGGCAGCCTTCGCCGACGCTGATGACGATGTTGCCGCCGCCGGACAGGGTGCCCATGGTGGAGCAGCCGCCGCCCAGGTCCGAGCCCTTGCCGACGAACACGCCAGCGGAGACGCGGCCTTCGATCATGCCCGGGCCCTGGGTGCCGGCGTTGAAGTTGACGAAGCCTTCGTGCATCACGGTGGTGCCTTCACCGATGTAGGCGCCCAGGCGTACGCGGGCGGTGTCGGCGATGCGCACGCCGGCCGGGACCACGTAGTCGGTCATCTTCGGGAACTTGTCCACCGAGAAGACTTCCAGCAGCTTGCCCTTCAGGCGCGCTTCCAGTTGCAGTTCGGCCAGTTCGGCCAGGTCGACGGCGCCCTGGTTGGTCCAGGCCACGTTCGGCAGCAGCGGGAAGATGCCGGTCAGGTTCAGGCCGTGCGGCTTGACCAGGCGATGGGACAGCAGGTGCAGCTTGAGGTACGCCTCCGGGGTGGAGCTGGGGGCGGCGTCTTCGGCCAGCAGGGTGGCAACCAGCGGCTTCTGGCTTTCGGCCAGGCGGTTGAGCAGCGCGGCCTGGGCAGCGTCGACGGTCTCAACGGCGTCGGCCAACTGGTAGGCCTGGTGGGCGGTGAAGGCAATCGCCTGGTTGCCGCCTTCATAGTTCAGCAGCGGGCTGATGGCTGCGACCAGTTCGGCGCTGGGGTTGAGCAGCGGCTGCGCGTAGAAGACTTCCAGCCAGTTGCCCTGGCGGTTCTGGGTGCCGACACCGAAAGCGATGCTGAACAGGGATTTCGACATGAGGGGGATTCCTTGAAAGAGATTCTCGAAGAATGAATTCGGTCAGGCCGGACGGCGACTGAGCAGCAGGCCCAGCCCGGCGCTGCCCAGCAGCGCGGCACAACCACGGTTGAACAGGCGCCGTGCGCGTGCGCCGGCGAGCAGCTTGCCGAGGCGGACCCCGGCGAGCCCGTAAAGGGCGATGGCCAGCCATTCCAGCAGCAGGAAGGCAGCGCCGAGTTGGGCGAACTGGGCGCCCACGGCCTGACGCGGATCGACGAACTGCGGCAGGAAAGCGGTGAAGATGAGGATCGCCTTGGGGTTGCCGGCGGCCACCCAGAACTCCTGGCGGGCCAGGCGCCACAGGCTGGTGGCGGTAGCCGGGGCGCCATCGACGGACAGGCTCGCTGTCGGCGCGCGCCACAGTTGCACGGCCAGCCACAGCAGGTAACCGGCGCCCACCAGCTTGATCGCCAGGAACAGCCAGGCCGAGGCTTGCAGTACCAGCGCCAGGCCGGAGGCGGCCAGGGCCAGCATGCCGGCGAAGGCGAGCAGCCGTCCGCCACCGGCGAGGGTGGCGCGCAGCAGGCCGAAGCGCGCGGCATTGTTCAGCGACAGCAGGTTGTTCGGTCCCGGCGCCAGGTTCAGGGCGAAGCAGGCGGGGAGGAACAGGGCCCAGGCGATGCTCATCGTCCTGCGACTCAGGCCAGGGCGGCGGCGTAGAGGTCGGGCTTGAAGCCGACCAGGGTGCGATCACCCAGGTCCAGCACCGGGCGCTTGATCATCGACGGCTGCGCCACCATCAGTTCGATGGCCTTGGCCTGGTCGATATCGGCCTTCTGCGCGTCGTCGAGCTTGCGGAACGTGGTGCCGGCACGGTTCAGGACAGTCTCCCAGCCATGCTCGTTGCACCATTGCTCCAGGTGCGCGCGGTCTATTCCGCTAGTCTTGTAGTCGTGGAAGGCGTAGTCGACGCCATGTTCTTCCAGCCAGGTACGGGCCTTCTTCATGGTGTCGCAGGCTTTGATTCCATACAGCGTCCGCTCGCTCACGGGGCGCTACTCCTTTTCGATGCTTTTTTCAGGCGCGGGATTATGCCATTTCCCAGCGCCTTGCGGGACGCCGCCGGGAGGCCGGCGTTTTGCAACAGTTTTTTGCCCGAAGCGTGGCTGATCCGCTCCGCGATGGGTGTTTCAATGGATGGCTGTGTTGGAGTTCGACGATGCAAACCGTTTACACCGTGTTGATCCTGCTGCTGGTCGTGGGGGGAACCCGGCTCGCCGCTCAACTGATCCCGCTGCCCCTGCCGCTGATCCAGATCGTCGCCGGCGCCATGCTCGCCTGGCCGAGCCTGGGGCTGCACGTGGCGCTCGATCCCGAACTGTTCATGTTCCTGTTCATCCCGCCGCTGCTGTTCGCCGATGGCTGGCGTATGCCCAAGGGCGAGTTCTGGAAGATGCGCTGGCCGATCCTCACCCTGGCCTTCGCCCTGGTGCTGTTCACCGTGCTCGGCGGCGGCGTCTTCATCCACCTGCTGATTCCCGAGATACCCTGGGCTGCCGCCTTCGCCCTGGCGGCGGTGCTGTCGCCGACCGATGCGCTGGCGGTTTCGGCCATCGCCCAGGACCGCCTTCCCAGGCGCCTGATGCACGTGTTGCAGGGCGAGGCGCTGATGAACGACGCCTCCGGCCTGGTCGCCTTCAAGTTCGCCATCGCTGCTGCCATGACCGGTACCTTCTCGCTGATGGATGCCAGCCTGAGCTTCCTGCTGGTGGCGGTTGGCGGGCTGGCCTGCGGGGTGTTCATCAGCTGGCTGCTGGGGCGCATTCGCGCCTGGATGATCCGTCGCGGCTGGGATGATCCGGCGACCCACGTGGTGCTGATGCTGCTGTTGCCCTTCGCCTGCTACATGATCGCCGAGGAGCTGGGGGTTTCCGGCATCCTGGCGGCGGTGGCGGCCGGCATGATGCAGAGCTGGGCCGACCTGCTGCCGCGGCAGACCAACACGCGCCTGCTCAACCGCAGCGTCTGGTCGATGCTCGAGTTCGCCTTCAACGGCGTGGTGTTCCTGCTGCTGGGCCTGCAGTTGCCGGACATCCTGAAATCGGTCTCCCACCATGCCGATGACGTGATGTGGCGCTCGTCGCTGCTGCTGTTCTACGTGCTGGCGGTGTTCGCCGTGCTGATCCTGCTGCGTTTCGGCTGGGTCTGGTGCTACTGGAAGGTGTCGGTGCGCTTCGAGCAGTGGTGGGGGATAGAGCTGGGCGGTCGTTCGGGCGAGCCGGTGCTGCGGTTGTCGGCAATCTCGGCGCTGGGCGGCGTGCGCGGGGCGGTGACGCTGGCCGGCGTGCTCTCGGTACCGCTGCTGTTGCTCGATGGCTCGGCTTTCCCGCAGCGCGACCTGATCATCTTCATCGCTACTGGGGTGATCCTGGTGTCGCTGATCGCCGCCACCATCGGCCTGCCGATTCTTCTGCGCGGATTGCCGGCAGCCAGCAATGACCAACGCGAGCGCGAAGTGCAGTCGGTGTGGCGCAAGACCGCGGCGGCGGCCATCCACATGCTGGAAGGCGAGGAAATGCCTACTCGCGACGGCGCGGATGCCGACGAAGCGGCGCGCCTGACTGAGGTGAAGGCGCGACTGATGGCCGAGTATCGCCACGAACTGGACCCGGCGCCGGACTCCCAGGAGGCCCGCGAGCGCGCTCGCAGCCTGGAACTGGCCGATCAGGCGCTGCGTATCAAGGCGCTGCGCGCGCAGCGCCTGGAGCTTTACCGCATGCGGCGTGAGCATGAAATCGATGACGAGACCATGCGCGAGGTGCTGGGTGAGCTGGACAGCCAGGAAGCCTGGGTGACCAGCAAGGCGGGGCGCTGGGTGTAATGGTGCTCTTGTAGGACCGAGAGGACTAGGCGTCCTCTCGGTCCTAAAGGGTGTAAAACCTCAGAGGCTCTTTACGTACTGCTTGATCCGCTCGGCTGCTTCCACGCACTCGGCCAGCGGAGCCACCAGCGCCATGCGCACGCGGTTGGCGCCAGGATTCTCGCCGTTCACTTCGCGCGACAGATACGAACCCGGCACCACGGTGACGTGCTGTTGGTCGAACAGGCCGCGGCAGAACTCGGTGTCGGCTACCGGCGTTTTCGCCCACAGGTAGAAGCTGCCGTCCGGGCGCTGCACGTCGAGCACGCCGCCGAGGATGTCCAGCACGGCATCGAACTTCTCGCGGTACAGGTCGCGGTTGGCGCGCACGTGGTCTTCGTCCTTCCAGGCCGCGACGCTGGCCAGTTGGGTCTGAACCGGCATGGCGCAGCCGTGGTAGGTGCGGTACAGGAGAAATTTCTTCAGCACCTCGGCATCGCCGGCGACGAAGCCCGAGCGCAGGCCCGGCAGATTGGAGCGCTTGGACAGGCTGTGGAACACCACGCAGCGCTTGAAGTCATCGCGACCCAGCTCGGCGCAGGCGGTCAGCAGGCCCGCCGGCGGGTTCTGCTCGTCAAAGTACAGCTCGCTGTAGCACTCGTCGGCGGCGATCACGAAGTCGTGCTCGTCGGCCAGGGCGATCAGCTTCTTCAGGGTTTCCAGCGGCACCAGCGCACCGGTGGGGTTGCCCGGCGAGCAGAGGAAGAGGATCTGGCAGCGCGCCCAGATATCGGCCGGCACTGCCTCGAAGTCCGGGTTGAAGCCGTTGTCTTCCAGGCACGGCAGGTAGTGCGGCTCGGCGCCGGCCAGCAGGGCCGCGCCTTCGTAGATCTGGTAGAACGGGTTCGGGCTGATCACCAGGCCCTTGGCGTTGCGGTCGACCACGGTCTGGGTGAAGGCGAACAGCGCTTCGCGGGTGCCGTTCACCGGCAGCACGTGGCGCGCAGCGTCCAGCCAGCCGGCCGGTACCTTGAAGCGGCGCTCGCACCAGGCGGCAATGGCTTCGCGCAGGGCGGGGATGCCCAGGGTGGTCGGATAGACGGCCAACTGGTCGAGGCTATCGGCCAGGGCCTTGGCGACGAACTCCGGCGAGCGGTGCTTGGGTTCGCCGATGGACAGCGCGATCGGCTTCAGCTCCGCCGGCGGCTGGGCACCGGCCAGCAGGGCGCGGAGCTTCTCGAAGGGGTAGGGCTGGAGCGAGTCGAGGGCAGGATTCATGGGCAAGGCTCTTTCTTTCTAAAGTCTGACTAAATGCTGATGCGTACCGGCATGCTCTGCTGGCCGCCGTCGGAAAGGATATCGACCAGGGCGGTCTGGATGCGCTTGCACAGCTCGGGGTCGGAGAGTGGCTGATTGTGCGCATCGGTGACGAAGAACACGTCTTCCACGCGTTCGCCCAGGGTGGCGATCTTGGCGTTCTGCACCGACAGGTCGAAGTCCAGGAACAGCCCGCCGATCCGCGCGAGCAGGCCGGGGCGGTCCGGCGCTATCACTTCGAGCACGCTGACCTGACGCGCCGCGTCGGTGGAAATGGTCACCTGCGGGTTGAAGGCGAAGTGCTTGAGCTGGCGTGGGACGCGGCGCTGGATGATGGTCGGGTACTCGTCCGGATCCTTCAATGCGTTGACCAACCCCTCGCGAATTTCTTCGACTCGGGAGGGATTGTTGCCGATCGAGCCGCCATCTGCGTCGAGCACTATGTAGGTGTCGAGGGTGAACAGGCTGGTGGAGGTGATGATTCGCGCGTCCTGAATGTTCAGGTTGAGCTGGTCCATCGCGGCCACGGTCACGGCGAAGAAGTCATGCTGGTCGCCGGCATAGATGAAGATCTGCGTGCCACCCTCGAATTCGCGCTGGGCGGTCTCCTTGATCAGCACCAGCGGCGTGCCGTCGTCCGGGTGCTGGAGGATCGCCTCGGTATGCCAGGCGACGTCGGCCGCGGTATGGCGCAGGAAGTAGTCGTCGCCCAACTGGCTCCAGAGCTGCTCGGCGTCGTCCTGGTCGATGCCGCCGCGCACCAGAATGTCGATGGCCGCGCTCTGTGTCTGGCGAATCTGCTCCTCGCGGTCGACCGGGTTCTCCAGGCCGCGGCGCAGGGCGCGCTTGGTCTCGGTGTAGAGCTGGCGCAGCAGGCTGGCGCGCCAGGAGTTCCACAGGGTCGGGTTGGTGGCGTTGATGTCGGCCACGGTGAGCACGTAGAGGTAGTCCAGGTAGGTCTGGTTGCCCATCAGCTGGGCGAAATCGTAGATCACCTGCGGGTCGGACAGGTCCTTGCGCTGGGCCGTGGTCGACATGATCAGGTGGTTCTGCACCAGCCAGGACACCAGGTTGGTGTCCCACGGCGGCAATTGGTGGCGCTGGCAGAAGTGCTCGGCGTCGACCGCGCCCAGTTCCGAGTGGTCGCCGCCACGGCCCTTGGCGATGTCATGGTAGAGGCCGGCGATGTAGATCAGCTCGGGCTTGGGCAGGCGCTCCATGATCTTGCTGGCCAGCGGGTACTTCTCCGCCATGTCCGGGCGACGCAGCTTGCGCAGGTGTTTGATCAGGTTGAGGGTGTGCGCATCCACCGTATAGATGTGGAACAGGTCGTGCTGCATCTGCCCGACGATGAGGCCGAACTCCGGCAGGTAGCGGCCGAGGATGCCGTAGCGGTTCATCCGCCGCAGGTTGCGGTGGATGCCTTCCTTGCACTTGAACAGCTCGATGAACAGGCTGGTGTTGCGGATGTCGTGGCGGAAGTCGTCGTCGATCAGGTGGCGACTGTCGCGCAGCAGGCGGATCGTATCGGCGCGCACGCCCTTGATCTCGGGGTGCTGGGCGAGCAGCACGAAGATTTCCAGCAGGGCAAACGGGGTGCGCTTGAAGACGTTGGCGTGGGTGACTTCCAGGTAGCCGTCGCGCAGCTGGAAGCGGCTGTTGAGCGGCAGGATCTGGCCGTTCTCGCCGGCCCGCAGTATCACTTCCTCGAAGTGCTGCATGATCAGGTCGTTCAGCTCGGACACCGCCATCACCACGCGGTAGTACTTCTGCATGAAGCGCTCGACGGCCAGCTTGGCGTCGTTGCCTTCATAGCCGAGCATCCCGGCAATGCGCCGCTGATGGTCGAACAGCAGCCGGTCCTCGGCGCGGCCGGCGAGCATGTGCAGGGCGTAGCGGACCTTCCAGAGGAATTCCTGGCTGGAGGCCAGCACCGCGCATTCGCTCTCGACCAGGAACCCCTCGCGCACCAGGGCGTGCAGGTTGAGGCTGCCGAAATGCCGGCGGGCGACCCAGAGCAGCGTCTGGATGTCGCGCAGGCCGCCGGGCGAGCCCTTCACGTTGGGTTCGAGGTTGTATTCGGTGTCGTTGTATTTGGTGTGGCGGTGAATCTGTTCCTTGCGCTTGGCCAGGTAGAACTGGCCGCTGGGCCACATCTGCTTCGCGCTGGTGGCTTCGAGCATGCGCTGGCGCAGGCTGTCCGGGCCGGAAATGGTCCGGCACTCCATCAGGTTGGTGACCACGGTGAGGTCGGCGCGCGCTTCCTCGGCGCACTCGGCCACCGAGCGCACGCTCTGGCCGACTTCCAGGCCGATGTCCCAGAGCAGGGTGAGGAAGCCTTCGATGGGCTCGCGGAAGATTTCTTGGTCTTCGCTGTCCAGCAGGATCAGCAGGTCGATGTCCGAGTGCGGGTGCAACTCGCCGCGGCCATAGCCGCCCACGGCGACCAGCGCGATGTCGGCGTCGTCGCCCCAGTCGAAGCGATTCCAGGCCTGCTGCAGGATCTGGTCGACGAACCAGGCGCGGTCCTCGATCAGCCGGCGAATATCGCGGCCGCCGTTGAAGCGGCTATCCAGCACGTCGTTGGCCTGACGAATGGCCTTCTTGAAGGCGGCGATGGGGCTGGATTTGAGGGCCAGTTCCGCCTGGAACTGCCCACGGTCGAACAACTCGGGATCCACCTGCGGCATGGCGGCCTTCCTGATCAATGGCTTAGGGGAGGGCAGGGGCAAGAGGGCGGTCGGGCCTGGGCGCTTGGCGCCAGGCCCGGCAGCTGTGCCGGGCCGGGATTTCTATGTTCTACCCAGCCGTCGGCGAGATTGCAAACCGCTTCCGGTCAGGCCGGCGTGCGCGGGAAGCTTTCGTCGTTGCGCAGGGTCAGGATCTCGTAGCCGTCGGCGGTGACCAGCACGGTGTGCTCCCACTGCGCGGACAGCTTGCGGTCCTTGGTGATGGCGGTCCAGCCGTCGCCCAGCAGGCGGGTTTCCGGGCGGCCCTGGTTGATCATCGGTTCGATGGTGAAGATCATGCCTTCCTTGAGTTCCAGGCCGGTGCCGGCGCGGCCGTAGTGCAGCACCTGCGGCTCCTCATGGAACACCTTGCCGATGCCGTGGCCGCAATACTCGCGCACCACGGAGAAGCCGTTCTTCTCGGCATATTTCTGGATCACTTCGCCGATGTCGCCCAGGCGTGCACCCGGTTTGACCAGCGCAATGCCCTTGTACAGGCATTCCTGGGTGATCTGGCAGAGGCGGTCAGCCCATTCCGGGGTCTTGCCCACCGAGAACATCTTGCTGGTGTCGCCGTGGTAGCCGTCCTTGATGACGGTGACATCGATGTTGACGATGTCGCCTTCCTTGAGCGGCTTCTCGTTGGGAATGCCGTGGCACACCACGTGGTTGATCGAGGTGCAGATCGACTTGGGGAAGCCCTTGTAGTTCAGCGGCGCGGGAATGGCCTTCTGCACGTTGACGATGTAGTCGTGGCAGAGACGGTCCAGCTCATCGGTGGTGACGCCGGGCTTGACGTGTTCGCCGATCATTTCCAGCACTTCGGCGGCCAGGCGGCCGGCGACGCGCATTTTCTCGATGTCTTCGGGCGTCTTGATGGTGACGGTCATGCGACTTCTCTATCAGGCGCTGCGTACGCGCGGGTAAATAAGAGGAATACGCAAGTCTATCAGATTTGGTGCTCTTCTATTAAGCGCGGGCGGCCGACGGAGCTGCTCGAACGAGGCGGTGGGGGAGGTGCCGGGCGTCCTCCCGGGTTTTGTTCTGGGCGAGGTTGTGGTATAAAGCGCCCCGCTCCGGAGGCTACGGCCATTCCGGGGCATTAACCCACACATGCATCGACACGATGGCCTGGGTGCCCTGCGACACAGTCGAAGGGTTGGCCGTTGGGATGCATGGAGGCCTAACCCGACTTATCGAGGAACTATCATGTCCCAAGTCAATATGCGCGATATGCTGAAGGCCGGTGTGCACTTCGGCCACCAGACCCGTTACTGGAACCCGAAAATGGGCAAGTTCATTTTCGGCGCGCGCAACAAGATCCACATCATCAACCTCGAAAAAACCCTGCCGATGTTCAACGAGGCCCTGACCTTCGTTGAGCGCCTGGCCCAGGGCAAGAACAAGATCCTGTTCGTCGGCACCAAGCGTTCCGCTGGCAAGATCGTTCGTGAAGAAGCTGCCCGTTGCGGCATGCCGTACGTCGACCACCGTTGGCTGGGCGGCATGCTCACCAACTACAAGACCATCCGTCAGTCGATCAAGCGTCTGCGCGAGCTGGAAGTTCAGTCCCAGGACGGTACTTTCGCCAAGCTGACCAAGAAAGAAGCCCTGATGCGCAGCCGTGACCTGGAAAAACTGGATCGCAGCCTGGGCGGCATCAAGGACATGGGCGGCCTGCCGGACGCTCTGTTCGTTATCGACGTTGACCACGAGCGCATTGCTATCACCGAAGCCAACAAGCTGGGTATCCCGGTCATTGGCGTCGTCGATACCAACAGCAGCCCGGAAGGCGTTGACTATGTTATCCCGGGTAACGACGACGCCATCCGCGCCGTACAGCTGTACCTGGGCTCCATGGCCGAAGCCGTACTGCGTGGCAAGAACGCCGGTGGCGTGACTGCTGACGAGTTCGTCGAAGAAGCACCGGCCGAATCCGCCGAAGGCTGATTCCAGGACGTCCAGACGTCCTACGGTGAGCAGGAAGGGGGCTAGGCCCCCTTTTTGCCACCCCGAACATTCCGCCCGGGTATCCGGGCGATCTGGTTTTGAGAGCAACTCAAGAGGATTTCGAAATGGCAGAAATTACTGCAGCACTGGTCAAGGAACTGCGTGAGCGTACCGGCCAGGGCATGATGGAGTGCAAAAAGGCACTGGTAGCCGCTGAAGGCGACATCGAAAAAGCCATCGACGATATGCGCGCTTCCGGCGCCATCAAGGCTGCCAAAAAGGCTGGCAACATCGCCGCCGAAGGTGCCATCGCCGCCAAAGTGGCTGACGATGCCAAGTCCGCCACCATCATCGAAGTCAACTCGCAGACCGACTTCCTGGCCCTGCAGGACGACTTCAAGAACTTCGTGGCTGCCAGCCTGGAAAAGGCCGTTGCTCAGAAACTGACCGACGCTGCCCCGCTGATCGCCGAGCAAGAGCCGGCCCGTGAAGCCCTGGTTGCCAAGTGCGGCGAGAACGTCAACATCCGTCGTCTGGCTCGCGTAGAAGGTGACGTGGTGGGTGCTTACCTGCACGGCCACCGCATCGGCGTTCTGGTTACCCTGAAGGGTGGCAACGCTGAACTGGCTCGCGATATCGCCATGCACGTCGCTGCCAGCAACCCGCAGTTCCTCGATCCGTCGCAGGTTTCCGAAGAAGCTGTTGCCAAAGAGAAGGAAATCTTCCTCGCTCTGAACGCCGACAAGATCGCCGGCAAGCCGGAAAACATCGTCGAGAACATGGTCAAGGGCCGTATCTCGAAGTTCCTGGCCGAAGCCAGCCTGGTCGAGCAGGCGTTCGTCAAGGATCCGGAAGTCAAGGTCGGTGACCTAGCCAAGAAAGCCGGTGCTGAAATCGTTTCCTTCGTTCGCTTCGAAGTAGGCGAAGGCATCGAGAAAGTCGAAGCCGACTTTGCTGCCGAGGTTGCTGCTCAAGTAGCCGCTTCCAAGCAGTAATAGACAGTCTCACGACTGTCGCCCCGCAAGAGGCTGCCCGCTAACGCGCGCGGCCTCTTTGCCAAACTGGGGAAGCCAAAAGGGCTGGCTTCCACGGCGCAGGCCCGCCAGGCGGGTTTAAAGGCGCCGTAAGGCTGGCTGGTCCAAGCTTTCCGCAAGGCGCCCACAAGGCGCACAGCATTCAATCGCCGCAGGAGAAAAAGGTCATGGCTCAGCAGCTGAGCGCTCGTCAACCTCGCTATAAACGCATTCTTCTTAAATTGAGCGGCGAAGCCCTGATGGGCTCCGAGGAGTTCGGCATCGATCCCAAGGTGCTGGACCGCATGGCGCTGGAGATCGGCCAGCTCGTCGGTATCGGCGTGCAGGTCGGCCTGGTGATCGGTGGTGGCAACCTCTTCCGCGGCGCGGCTCTGTCCGCGGCGGGCATGGACCGCGTCACCGGCGACCACATGGGCATGCTCGCCACCGTGATGAACGGCCTGGCCATGCGTGACGCCCTGGAGCGTTCCAATATCACCGCCATCGTCATGTCCGCCATTTCCATGGTCGGCGTGACCGATCACTACGATCGTCGCAAGGCCATGCGCCACCTCAAGAGCGGCGAAGTGGTGATCTTCTCCGCCGGTACCGGCAACCCGTTCTTCACCACCGACTCTGCCGCCTGCCTGCGCGCCATCGAAATAGATGCTGACGTAGTACTCAAGGCGACCAAGGTGGACGGCGTGTACACTGCCGACCCGTTCAAGGACCCGAATGCCGAGAAGTTCGAACGTCTGACGTACGATGAAGTGCTCGATCGCAAGCTGGGTGTGATGGACCTCACCGCCATCTGCCTGTGCCGGGACCAGAAAATGCCGCTGCGCGTGTTCAACATGAACAAGCCCGGCGCGCTGCTGAATATTGTTGTAGGTGGTGCTGAAGGCACCCTGATCGAGGAGGATTGAGATGATCAACGAGATCAAGAAGGAAGCACAGGATCGTATGGGCAAAACCCTGGAAGCCCTGGGTCATGCCTTCGCCAAGATTCGTACCGGCCGTGCGCACCCGAGCATCCTGGATAGCGTGATGGTGTCCTACTACGGTTCCGACACGCCGCTGCGCCAGGTGGCCAACGTCACCGTAGAAGACTCCCGTACCCTGGCTCTCAGCGTCTTCGACAAGAGCATGATCCAGGCTGTCGAGAAGGCCATCATGACCTCCGACCTGGGCCTGAACCCGGCCACCGCCGGTACCACCATTCGCGTCCCGATGCCGGCCCTGACCGAGGAAACCCGCAAGGGCTTCACCAAGCAGGCTCGTGCCGAGGCCGAGCAGGCTCGCGTCTCCGTGCGTAACATTCGTCGCGATGCGCTGGCCCAACTGAAAGACCTGCAGAAAGAGAAGGAAATCAGCGAGGACGAAGAGCGCCGCGCCGGTGACGACGTGCAGAAGATCACCGACAAGTTCGTCGCCGAGATCGAAAAGGCCCTCGAGGCCAAGGAAGCGGATCTGATGGCCGTCTGACGGCCGGGCTCTCGTCATGGAAAAGACCAAGCAGGTGACGCCCGTGCCTCGGCACGTGGCGATCATCATGGACGGCAACAATCGCTGGGCGAAGAAGCGCCTGATGCCTGGCGTGGCCGGGCACAAGGCCGGCGTGGATGCCGTCCGTGCGGTGATCAAGACCTGCGCCGAGGCTGGCGTCGAAGTGTTGACGTTGTTCGCCTTCTCCAGCGAGAACTGGCAGCGCCCGGCCGAAGAGGTCGGCGCGCTGATGGAGCTGTTCCTCATGGCCCTGCGCCGCGAGGTTCGCAAGCTCAGCGCCAATGGCATCCGCCTGCGCATCATCGGCGATCGCAGCCGCTTCGCCCCTGAATTGCAGGCGGCGATGCGCGAGGCTGAAGCGCTGACGGCCAATGGCGCCAGCATGTTGCTGCAGGTGGCGGCCAACTATGGTGGCCAGTGGGACATCACCCAGGCCGCCCAGCGTCTCGCTCGCGAAGTGCAGGCGGGTCATCTGACGCCGGACGATATTTCCCCGGAATTGATCCAGGGTTGCCTGACCACCGGCGACCAGCCGTTGCCCGACTTGTGCATCCGTACGGGCGGCGAGCACCGCATCAGCAACTTCCTTCTCTGGCAGCTGGCTTACGCCGAGCTGTATTTCTCCGATCTCTACTGGCCCGACTTCAAGCACGAAGCCATGCAGGCTGCGTTGCAGGACTTCGCCTCTCGTCAGCGCCGCTTCGGCAAGACCAGTGAGCAGGTCGAGGCCGAGGCACCTCCCTCATGTTGAAACAACGAATCATCACGGCGCTGATCCTGTTGCCGATCGCGCTGGGTGGTTTCTTCCTGCTCGACGGTGCGGCGTTCTCGCTGTTCATTGGCCTGGTAGTCAGTCTGGGAGCCTGGGAGTGGGCGCGCCTGGCGGGTTACAACGAGCAGTCCGCCCGCGTCGGCTACGCCGCGGTGGTTGCCGGGTTGATGCTGGTGCTGGCCTGGCTTCCGCAACTGGCAGGCGCCGTGCTGGTCCTGGCGCTACTCTGGTGGGCGCTGGCGATCGTGATGGTGCTGACTTATCCGGACAGCGCGTCAAGCTGGGGCGGCCGCTGGCGTCGCCTGCTGATTGGCCTGCTGATCCTGCTGCCGGCCTGGCAGGGCCTGGTGCTGCTCAAGCAGTGGCCGCTGTCCAACTGGCTGATCGTTGCGGTGATGGTGCTGGTCTGGGCCGCCGACATCGGTGCCTACTTCTCCGGCAAGGCCTTCGGCAAGCGCAAGCTCGCTCCGCGCGTCAGCCCGGGCAAGAGCTGGGAAGGCTTCTTCGGTGGCATGGCGCTTTGCCTGGCGATCACCGTCGTCGTCGCCATCTACCGCGATTGGACTGTCCGTGAGCTGCTGCTGGCGCTGCCGTGTGCGGCCATCGTGGTAGCCCTGTCGGTCATCGGCGACCTCACCGAGAGCATGTTCAAGCGCCAGTCAGGCCTCAAGGACAGTAGCAACCTGCTGCCGGGCCATGGCGGCGTGCTGGACCGTATCGACAGCCTGACCGCCGCGATTCCGGTGTTCACCGCGCTGTTGTGGGCCGTGGGCTGGGGGGCTCCGTGAGTCATCCGCAGTGGATTACCGTGCTGGGGGCGACGGGCTCGATCGGTCTCAGTACCCTCGACGTCATCGGGCGTCATCCTGATCTTTACCGCGTCTTCGCCCTCAGCGGCTTTTCCCGTCTGGCAGAGCTCGAAGCCCTGTGTGTGCGCCATCGTCCGCGCTTTGTCGTGGTGCCGGAGAAGGAGCAGGCGCAGGCCCTTCAGGATCGCCTGAATTCCGCTGGCCTGCAGGCTCGCGTGCTGGTGGGAGAGGCTGGGCTTTGCGAGGTTTCCGCGCATCCTGAAGTGGATGCGGTGATGGCTGCCATCGTCGGTGCTGCCGGCCTCAAGCCCACTCTGGCCGCCGTCGAGGCGGGCAAGCGGGTATTGCTGGCCAACAAGGAGGCGTTGGTGATGTCCGGTGCCCTGTTCATGGACGCCGTGCGTGCCAGTGGTGCGGTGCTCCTGCCCATCGACAGCGAACACAATGCGATCTTCCAGTGCATGCCGGCGGATTACGCTCGCGGACTGGGGCAGGTCGGCGTTCGCCGTATCCTGCTGACCGCCTCGGGCGGTCCGTTCCGGGAGACGCCGCTGGAGCAATTGCTCGATGTTTCCCCGGAGCAGGCCTGCGCCCATCCGAACTGGTCGATGGGGCGGAAGATTTCCGTCGACTCGGCCAGCATGATGAACAAGGGCCTGGAGCTGATCGAGGCCTGCTGGCTGTTCGACGCAGCGCCGTCGAAGGTCGAGGTGGTGATCCATCCGCAGAGCGTGATTCATTCGCTGGTGGACTACGTTGACGGCTCGGTGCTGGCCCAGTTGGGCAATCCGGACATGCGCACCCCCATCGCCCATGCGCTGGCCTGGCCGCAGCGGATCGATTCCGGTGTTTCGCCGCTGGATCTGTTCTCCATCGCTCGCCTGGACTTCAGTGCGCCCGACGAACAGCGTTTCCCCTGCCTGCGCCTGGCGCGTCAGGCTGCCGAGGCTGGCGGCAGTGTGCCGGCGATGCTCAATGCGGCAAACGAAGTGGCCGTTGCGGCGTTCCTCGAGCGGCGCATCCGCTTCACGGATATCCCGGTTATCATCGACGAAGTGCTGAACCGCGAGGCGCACACACCGGTCGAATCGCTCGATGCGGTGCTGGTGGCTGACCGACGTGCACGCGGTGCGGCGCAGGCGTGGTTGCAGGAGCGCGGGCATTGAGCCCGAGGAGGTAGCGATGAGCGCCCTTTATATGGTGGTGGGACTGATTGTCGCCCTGGGCGTATTGGTCACCTTCCACGAATTCGGACACTTCTGGGTCGCCCGCCGCTGCGGGGTCAAGGTCCTGCGCTTCTCCGTGGGCTTTGGCACGCCGCTGGTGCGCTGGCATGATCGCCACGGCACCGAGTTTGTTGTCGCCGCCATTCCCCTGGGCGGCTACGTGAAGATGCTGGACGAGCGCGAGGGCGATGTTCCCGTCGAGCTGCTCGACCGTGCCTTCAACCGCAAGACCGTGTTCCAGCGCATCGCCATCGTGGCGGCGGGCCCGGTGGCCAATTTCCTACTCGCCATCCTGTTCTTCTGGGTGCTGGCCATGCTCGGCAGCCAGCAGATCAAGCCGGTCATCGGCTCTGTGGTGGCGGATAGCCCGGCGGCCGTCGCTGGCCTGGCGTCCGGCCAGGAAGTCGTTGCCGTGGACGGCGAAGCCGTCGATGGCTGGAGCAGCGTCAACCTGCAACTGGTGCGCCGCCTCGGTGAAACGGGCGAGCTGAGCGTCACGGTGCTGGAGAAGGGCTCGAGTGTTCCCGCAGTGCACCAGGTGCGCATCAGTTCCTGGCTGAAGAACGAAGACAATCCCGATCCCATCGGTGGGCTCGGGATCCAGCCCTGGCGACCCTCTGTCGCACCGCTGATTGCCGAGCTGGACGAAAAGGGCCCTGCCAAGGCAGCCGGCCTGCAGATCGGTGACCGGATCGTCACTCTTGATGGCCAGCAGGTCACGGATTGGCAAGAAGTGGTCTCGCGTGTACGCGCCATGCCGGAGGGCAAGGTGACCCTGGAGGTCGAACGCGCCGGCCGGAAGCAGGAGCTTGCCCTGACCCTGGCGGCCAAAGGCGAGGGCAAGGCCCGCACCGGCTACCTGGGCGCGGGTGTCGCCGGTGGTCAGTGGCCGCCGGAAATGCTCCGCGAAGTGAGTTACGGGCCGGTGGCCGCGGTGGGGCAGGCGCTCTCCCGAACCTGGTCCATGAGCCTGCTAACTCTGGATTCTCTAAAGAAAATGGTGCTCGGGCAGCTCTCGGTAAAAAACTTGAGCGGGCCGATAACCATTGCTAAAGTGGCGGGCGCTTCAGCCCAGTCCGGCGTAGGGGATTTTCTGCATTTCCTCGCCTATCTGAGCATCAGCTTGGGGGTTCTCAACCTGTTGCCGATTCCTGTCCTCGATGGCGGGCATCTGCTGTTCTACATGGTCGAGTGGGTGCGAGGTCGCCCATTGTCGGAGCGGGTCCAGGCTTGGGGGATGCAGATTGGCATCAGCCTGGTAGTCGGGGTCATGTTGTTGGCCCTGGTCAACGATCTGAGTCGACTGTAACCGCCATTGGATTTTCGGATCTGCCGCCTTTTGCGGCAGATTCTCTATTTGTCAGTTGGAATAAAAGGACTCCATGAAACGCTTTCTGCTTCCCGCGGCCCTTTCCGCGCTGATGATCGCCCAGGTTCACGCCGAGTCCTTCACTGTTTCCGATATCCGGGTCAACGGCCTCCAGCGCGTGTCTGCCGGCAGCGTGTTCGCCGCATTGCCGCTGAACGTCGGCGAGCAGATCGATGATCGCCGCCTGGTCGAAGCGACCCGCTCGCTGTTCAAGACCGGTTTCTTCCAGGACATCCAGCTCAGCCGTGATGGCAATGTGCTGATCGTCAACGTGGTCGAGCGCCCGTCCATCTCCAGCATCGAGATCGAGGGCAACAAGGCGATCACCACCGAAGACCTGATGAAGGGCCTGAAGCAATCCGGCCTCTCCGAAGGCGAAATCTTCCAGCGCGCCACCCTCGAAGGCGTGCGTAACGAACTGCAACGCCAGTACGTAGCCCAGGGCCGCTACTCCGCGGAGATCGAGACCGAAGTGGTGCCGCAGCCGCGCAACCGTGTCGCGCTGAAGATCAACATCAACGAAGGCACCGTGGCGGCCATCGCCCATGTCAACGTGGTGGGCAACACCGTCTTCTCCGAAGAGGACCTGACCGACCTGTTCGAGCTGAAGACCACCAACTGGCTGTCCTTCTTCAAGAACGACGACAAGTACTCCCGCGAGAAGCTCTCCGGCGACCTGGAGCGCCTGCGTTCCTACTACCTGGACCGCGGCTACATCCACATGGATATCGCCTCTACCCAGGTGTCCATCACCCCGGACAAGAAGCACGTCTACATCACTGTCAACGTCAACGAAGGTGAGAAGTACACCGTCAGCGACGTGAAGCTCTCCGGCGACCTGAAGGTACCGGAAGAGGAAGTGAAGAAGCTGCTGCTGGTGAAGAAGGGCCAGGTGTTCTCCCGCAAGGTGATGACCACCACTTCCGACCTCATCACCCGTCGCCTGGGTAACGAGGGCTACACCTTCGCCAACGTCAACGGCGTACCCGAGCCGAACGACGAGAACAAGACCGTGTCGATCACCTACGTGGTCGACCCGGGCAAGCGCGCCTACGTCAACCGCATCAACTTCCGTGGCAATACCAAGACCGAGGACGAAGTCCTCCGTCGCGAAATGCGCCAGATGGAAGGCGGCTGGGCCTCGACCTACCTGATCGACCAGTCCAAGCAGCGCCTGGAACGCCTGGGCTACTTCAAGGAAGTCAACGTCGAGACCCCGGCGGTACCGGGCACCGACGACCAGGTCGATGTCAACTACAGCGTGGAAGAGCAACCTTCCGGCTCGATCACCGCCAGCGTGGGCTTCGCCCAGAGCGCCGGCTTGATCCTTGGCGGCTCGATCAGCCAGAACAACTTCCTGGGTACCGGTAACAAGGTCAGCATCGGCCTGACCAAGTCCGACTACCAGACCCGCTACAACTTCGGCTTCGTCGACCCCTACTGGACCGTCGACGGCGTGAGCCTGGGCTACAACGCCTTCTACCGCAAAACCGACTACGACGAGCTCGACGTTGACGTTTCCAGCTACTCGGTGAACAGCCTGGGTGCCGGCGTCAGCATCGGCTACCCGATCAGCGAGACCTCGCGCCTGACCTACGGCCTGACCGTGCAGCGCGACGACATCGACACCGGCGCCTATACCGTCGACGAGATCTTCGATTTCATCGAGAAGGAAGGCGACAGCTTCACCAACTTCAAGGCGTCCATCGGCTGGTCCGAATCGACCCTGAACAAGGGTGTGCTGGCGAACCGCGGTCACTCGCAGAGCCTGGTGCTGGAAACCACCATTCCGGGCAGCGACCTGTCGTTCTACAAGCTCGACTACCGTGGCCAGATCTTCGCGCCGCTCACTGAAAACTACACCATGCGCTTCCATACCGAGCTTGGTTATGGCGGCGCCTACGGCGACACCGATCGCCTGCCGTTCTACGAGAACTACTACGCCGGTGGCTTCAACTCGGTACGTGGCTTCAAGGACAGCTCGCTTGGTCCGCGCAGCACACCCAGCCGTGTGACTGATCCAAGTACTGGGGCAGTGATTTCCGGTCCGGACTCCAAAGGCCGCTACACCGACCCGGATCAGGATCCGGAAGCCTTCGGTGGTAACATCCTGATCACCGGTGGCGCCGAATTGCTGTTCCCGCTGCCCTTCGTGAAGGATCAGCGCCAACTGCGCACCGTGTTGTTCTATGACATCGGTAACGTTTTCGACACCGACTGCCCAACATCCACTACCCAGGGCTGCGATGGCATCAAGTTCCAGGACATGGCGATGTCTGCCGGTGTAGGCCTGACCTGGATCACCGCTCTGGGGCCGCTGAGCTTCAGCCTGGCGACCCCGATCAAGAAGCCGGACAACGCCGAAACCCAGATCTTCCAGTTCTCCCTGGGACAGACCTTCTAATTGGCCGTATCGTTGTAATGACAACCATGCTTTGTGCAGGAGTGCATTGTGCGTAAGTTGACCCAGTTCGTCCTGATCACCGCCGCCCTGGCAGCGAGCCCCGCGTTCGCCGACATGAAGATCGCGGTGCTCAACTATCAGATGGCACTCCTCGAGTCCGATTCGGCCAAGCAGTACGCCGTGGACGCCGAGAAGAAGTTCGGCCCCCAACTGACCAAGCTCAAGGCACTGGAAACCGATGCCAAGTCCCTGCAGGACAAACTGGTCAACGGTGGCAGCAAAATGTCCGCCTCCGAGCGTGACAAGGCCGAGAACGACTTCAAGCAGAAGGCCCGTGACTTCCAGTTCCAATCCAAGGAGCTGAACGAAGCCAAGGCTGTCGCCGACCGCGACATGCTGAAGAAGCTCAAGCCGAAGCTGGACCAGGCCGTTGAGGAAACCATCAAGAAGGGTGGTTTTGACCTCGTGGTCGAGCGTGGTGCCGTGGTCGACGTGAAGCCGCAGTACGACATCACCCGCCAAGTCATCGAGCGCATGAACCAACTGCGCTGATGATGACCGAGCTGTCCTTTACCCTCGCCGAACTGGCCGCGCAGCTCGATGCCGAGTTGCGCGGCGATCCCGCCTTGGTTGTTCGCGGGTTGGCTACCTTGCAAGAGGCAGGGGCTGACCAACTCAGCTTCCTGGCCAATCCGCAGTACCGCAAGTTCCTTCCTGATAGCCAGGCCGGAGCCGTCCTGCTGACGGCGGCCGATGCCGAAGGTTTCACCGGTAATGCACTGGTCGTTGCCAACCCCTACCTGGCGTATGCCGGTCTGTCCCACCAGTTCGACCGCAAGCCCAAGGCGGCGGTTGGCATTCATCCCACTGCCGTGGTCGATGAGGGTGCGCAGGTCGACGCCTCCGCCAGTGTCGGTCCGTATGCCGTGGTCGAGGCAGGCGCGCAGATCGGCGCCAACGTGACCATCGGTGCCCATTGCTTCGTCGGCGCGCGCAGCGTGATCGGCGAGGGCGGCTGGCTGGCGCCCCGCGTAACCCTCTACCACGACGTGCGCATCGGCAAGCGCGTGGTGATCCAGTCGGGTGCGGTGTTGGGTGGTGAGGGCTTCGGCTTCGCCAACCACCAGGGCGTCTGGCAGAAGATCGCGCAGATCGGCGGCGTCACCCTGGGTGATGACGTCGAGATCGGCGCCAATACCACCATCGATCGTGGTGCTCTATCCGACACCATCGTGGGCAACGGCGTGAAGCTGGACAACCAGATCATGATCGCCCACAACGTGCAGATCGGCGATCACACCGCCATGGCTGGCTGCTGCGGGATTTCCGGCAGCGCCAAGATCGGCAAGCACTGCATGCTCGCCGGCGGTGTCGGCCTCGTTGGCCATATCGAGATCTGCGACAACGTCTTCGTCACCGGGATGACCATGGTGACCCGCTCAATCACCGAGCCGGGCTCCTACTCCTCCGGTACCGCCATGCAGCCTGCGGCTGAATGGAAGAAGAGTGCCGCGCGCATTCGTCAGCTGGATGACATGGCCCGTCGTCTGCAGCAGCTGGAAAAGCGTCTGGCCGCCGTGACCCCAAGCGGAGACGCTCCATCAGATGCGTGATCCACGCATTTTTTGGCGTTTCCCTTTTCTGAACAGGCTCCCCTGAACATGATGGACATCAACGAGATTCGCGAATACCTGCCTCATCGCTACCCCTTCCTGCTGGTGGATCGGGTGGTCGAGCTGGACATCGAAGGCAAGCGCATTCGCGCCTACAAGAATGTCAGCATCAACGAGCCGTTCTTCAATGGCCACTTCCCGCAGCATCCGATCATGCCGGGCGTGCTGATCATCGAGGCCATGGCCCAGGCCGCCGGCATCCTCGGCTTCAAGATGCTCGACGTGAAGCCGGCCGATGGCACCCTGTACTACTTCGTCGGCTCCGACAAGCTGCGCTTCCGCCAGCCAGTGCTGCCGGGCGATCAATTGCAGCTCAATGCCCAGTTCCTCAGCGTCAAGCGCGGCATCTGGAAGTTCGACTGCAATGCCACCGTGGACGGCAAGCCGGTATGCTCGGCTGAAATCATCTGTGCGGAACGCAAACTATGAGTTTGATCGATCCTCGCGCCATCATCGACCCGCGCGCAAAGCTGGCTGACGACGTAGAAGTGGGCCCCTGGTCCATGGTCGGGCCGGATGTGGAGATCGGCGAAGGTACGGTGATCGGTCCGCATGTGGTGGTCAAAGGCCCCACGAAGATCGGTAAGCACAATCGGATTTTCCAGTTCTCCAGCGTGGGTGAAGACACCCCCGACCTGAAGTACAAGGGCGAACCGACTCGCCTGGTGATCGGCGACCACAATGTGATCCGCGAGGGTGTCACCATCCATCGCGGCACTATCCAGGACCGCTCGGAAACCACCATTGGCGACCACAACCTGTTCATGGCCTACGTCCATGTCGGCCATGACAGTGTGATCGGCAACCATTGCATCCTGGTGAACAACACCGCGCTGGCGGGTCATGTTCACGTGGATGACTGGGCAATCCTCTCCGGTTACACCCTGGTGCATCAGTTCTGCCGTATCGGCGCCCACGCCTTCTCGGGCATGGGAACCACCATCGGCAAGGACGTCCCGGCCTATGTCACAGTCTTCGGCAACCCCGCCGAGGCTCGCAGCATGAACTTCGAAGGCCTGCGCCGTCGTGGTTTCAGCGCCGAGTCGATCCAGGCGCTGCGCCGGGCCTACAAGGTGGTCTACCGCCAGGGCCTGACGGTGGACGAGGCGCTGGCCGAACTGGCTGAAGCCTCCGCGCAGTTTCCGGAAGTCGCGGTGTTCCGCGACTCCATCCAGAGTTCCACCCGCGGCATCACCCGCTGACCATGCAAAGCACCGCACGCAAGCTGCGCGTCGCCCTGGTCGCGGGCGAGGCGTCCGGCGATATCCTCGGCTCCGGCCTCATGCATGCGCTCAGACAGCGCCACCCCGACATCGAGTTCATCGGTGTCGGTGGCCCGCGCATGGAGGCCGAAGGGCTGGAGTCGCACTTCCCCATGGAACGCCTCTCTGTCATGGGGCTGTTCGAGGTCCTCGGACGCCTGCGCGAACTGCTGCGCCGGCGCAAGGACCTGGTGCAGATGCTGATCGCGGCGAAGCCGGATGTGTTCATCGGCATCGATGCGCCGGACTTCAACCTGAGCATCGAATTGAAGCTGCGCCAGGCGGGCATCCGCACGGTGCACTACGTCAGCCCGTCGGTCTGGGCCTGGCGGCAGAAGCGCGTGCTGAAGATCAAGCAAGCCTGCGACCTGATGCTGGCACTCTTCCCCTTCGAGGCGCGTTTCTACGAAGAGCATGCGGTGCCGGTGCGCTTCGTCGGCCATCCGCTGGCCAATACCATCCCGCTGGAGGCTGATCGTGCCGGTGCGCGCGGGCGCCTTGGCCTGCCGCAGGACGCCAGCGTCGTGGCACTCCTGCCTGGCAGCCGCGGAGGGGAGGTCGGCAAGCTCGGTGCGCTGTTCCTCGATACTGCCCAGCGCCTGCTCCAGGATCGCCCTGGCCTGCGTTTCGTGCTGCCCTGTGCCAGTCCCGAGCGTCGCCTGCAGATCGAAGAGATGCTCGTCGGCCGCGACTTGCCGGTGCAGTTGCTCGACGGCGCTTCCCACGAGGCCCTCGCCGCCTGCGATGCTGTGCTGATCGCTTCAGGTACTGCCACGCTGGAAGCGCTGCTGTACAAGCGGCCGATGGTCGTTGCCTACAAGGTGGCGCCCATGACCTACCGCATTCTCAAGCGCCTGGTGAAGAGCCCGTACATCTCGCTGCCGAACCTGCTGGCCGGCCGACTGTTGGTGCCGGAACTGATCCAGGATGCGGCGACGCCCGAGGCTCTGGCCGCAACCTTGATGCCGCTGCTCGATGACGGCAGCGTGCAGACCGAACCCTTCGACGCCATCCATCGCGCCCTGCGCCAGGATGCGTCAGCGCAGGCCGCCGAGGCGGTGCTCGCCCTGATGGAGAAACGCTGATGCAGATGGGCCTGGACTTCACCCTTGTCGAAGAGCTGGTTGCCGGTGTCGATGAGGTAGGCCGTGGTCCGCTGTGCGGTCCCGTGGTTACCGCTGCGGTGATTCTCGATCCGGCGCGACCAATCAGCGGGTTGAACGATTCCAAGAAGCTCACCGAAGCCAAGCGGGAAAAACTCTTCGACGAGATTCGCGAGAAAGCCCTGGCCTGGTGCATCGCCCGAGCGGACGTCCACGAGATCGACCAGCTCAACATCCTTCATGCCACCATGCTCGCCATGCAGCGCGCGGTGGAAGGCCTCAGTGTCACGCCGAAACTGGCGCTGATCGACGGCAATCGTTGCCCGAAGCTTAAAGTCCCTTCGGCGCCGGTGGTGCAGGGTGACGCCAAGGTTCCAGCCATCGCCGCCGCCTCGATCCTGGCCAAGGTCAGCCGCGACCGCGAGATGCAGGAAATGGAAGCGCAGTACCCTGGCTACGGCATCGGCGGGCACAAGGGCTATCCCACTCCCGTGCACCTCGAAGCCCTCAAGCGCCTGGGCCCCACACCCATTCATCGCCGTTCGTTCGGCCCGGTGCGCGCTTTGCTCGAAGACGCCGCCGGCATCCTGTAACACCCTGTTATTACTCTGAAAATATTCCTGGCAGGCTGTTCTCCGGTGCGTTGACGCAGCGGCTGCGACGGCTGGCCGATTGATCCCTGTAGCTTTGCGGACAGCCCCGGTACAATCCGGGGCTTGCCGTTTTTCGCGTTTGCCAAGGACCATCATGACCGCCACCTTCGTTCACCTGCGTCTGCACACCGAATTCTCCCTGGTCGACGGCCTGGTGCGGGTCAAGCCGCTGATCAAGGCGGTTGGTGGGGCCGGTATGCCGGCGGTGGCGGTGACCGACCTGAGCAACATGTGCTCGCTGGTGAAGTTCTACAAGACGGCCATGGGCGGTGGCATCAAGCCGATCTGCGGCGCTGACATCTGGCTGGCCAACCGCGACGAGGATGGCCCGCTGACCCGCCTGACCCTGCTGGCGATGAACGCCAAGGGCTATCGCAACCTCACCGAGCTGATTTCCCGCGGCTGGCAGGAAGGCCAGCGTAACGGCGAGATCATCATCGAACGGCAGTGGGTCAAGGACGCCGCCGAAGGCCTGATCGCGCTGTCCGGCTCCAAGGAGGGCGAGATCGGCATGGCCCTGCTGGAGGGCGACGACGCCCATGCGGACTCGCTCCTGGCAGAGTGGCTGGAGGTCTTCCCGGACCGCTTCTACCTGGACATCCAGCGCACCAACCGGGTCAATGACGAAGAGCACGTGCATGCCGCCGTGGCTCTGTCGGCTCGCAGTGGCGCGCCCTTGGTCGCCACCAACGATGTGCGCTTCATCAAGGAGGCGGATTTCGAGGCCCACGAGACCCGCGTATGCATCGGCGAAGGCCGCGCCCTGGATGATCCGCGCCGTTCGCGCAACTATTCCGACCAGCAGTACCTGAAGAGCCCGGAAGAAATGGCCGAGCTGTTCAGTGATATCCCCGAGGCTCTGGAAAACTCCGTCGAGATCGCCAAGCGCTGCAACATCGATGTGCAGCTGGGCAAGTACTTCCTGCCCAACTTCCCGATCCCCTACGACGACATGGATATCAACCAATATCTGCGCCATGTCTCCTACGAGGGCCTGGAGGAGCGCCTGGCAGTGCTCTGGCCGAAGGAAACCACGCCGAACTACGAAGAGAAGCGGCAGATCTACGTCGACCGCCTGGAGTTCGAGCTGGGCACCATCATCCAGATGGGCTTCCCTGGCTACTTCCTGATCGTGATGGACTTCATCAAGTGGGCCAAGAACAACGGCGTGCCCGTGGGCCCTGGCCGGGGCTCGGGTGCCGGCTCGCTGGTCGCCTATGTGCTGAAGATCACCGACCTCGACCCGCTGGCCTACGACCTGCTGTTCGAACGTTTCCTCAACCCTGAACGTATTTCCATGCCCGACTTTGACGTCGACTTCTGCATGGAAGGCCGTGACCGGGTGATCGACTACGTGGCCGGCGCCTACGGCCGCAATGCGGTCAGCCAGATCATCACCTTCGGCTCGATGGCTGCGAAGGCGGTGGTGCGTGACGTGGCGCGGGTGCAGGGCAAGTCCTACGGCCTGGCCGACAAGCTGTCGAAGATGATTCCCTTCGAAGTGGGCATGACCCTGGAGAAGGCCTTCGAGCAGGAGGAAATGCTCCGCGACTTCCTCAAGACCGACGAAGAAGCCCAGGAAATCTGGGACATGGCGCTCAAGCTGGAAGGCGTCACCCGTGGTACCGGCAAGCACGCCGGCGGCGTGGTGATCGCGCCGACCAAATTGACCGACTTCGCCCCCATCGCCTGTGACGAAGAGGGCGCCGGCCTGGTGACCCAGTTCGACAAGGACGACGTGGAAGCCGCCGGCCTGGTGAAGTTCGACTTCCTCGGCCTGCGTACCCTGACCATCATCAAATGGGCGATGGAGATCATCCATCGCATCCAGAAGAAGAACGGCGACCCGGATCTGGTCGATATCGACCGTATCCCGCTGGACGACAAGAAGACCTACGACCTGCTGCAGAAGGCGGAGACTACCGCGGTCTTCCAGCTTGAATCGCGCGGCATGAAGGAGCTGATCAAGAAGCTCAAGCCGGACTGCCTGGAAGACCTCATCGCACTGGTGGCGCTGTTCCGTCCCGGTCCGCTGCAGTCGGGCATGGTGGACGACTTCATCAACCGTAAGCACGGTCGCGAAGAGATTTCCTATCCGCACCCGGATTACCAGTACGCCGGCCTCGAGCCGGTGCTCAAGCCGACCTACGGCATCATCCTGTACCAGGAACAGGTGATGCAGATCGCCCAGGTAATGGCGGGCTACAGCCTCGGTGGCGCGGACATGCTGCGCCGCGCCATGGGTAAGAAGAAGCCCGAGGAAATGGCCAAGCAGCGCGGCGGCTTTATCGAGGGTTGTTCCAACAACGGCATCGACGCCAACCTCTCGGGCAACATCTTCGACCTGGTGGAAAAGTTCGCCGGCTACGGCTTCAACAAGTCGCACTCCGCCGCCTACGGCCTGGTGTCGTACCAGACCGCCTGGCTGAAGACCCACTGGAAAGCCCCGTTCATGGCTGCGGTGCTCACCGCGGATATGCAGAACACCGACAAGGTGGTGACGCTCATCGAAGAGTGCCGCCACATGAAGCTGCGCATTCTCGCGCCGGACGTGAACAACTCCGAGTTCCGCTTTACCGTGGATGAGGACGACCAGATCGTCTACGGCCTGGGTGCGATCAAGGGCGTCGGCGAAGGCCCGGTGGAAGCCATCACCGAGTGCCGCAACGAAGGCGGCCCGTTCAAGAACCTGTTCGACTTCTGCGATCGCATCGATCTCAAGCGCGTCAACAAGCGCACCCTGGAAGCGCTGATCCGCGCCGGTGCGCTGGACCGTCTCGGCCCGCACTTCTTTGAGGAGCAGAAGGCCTACCACGCCCACGTCGACATCAACCGCGCCGTGCTGCTGGCCTCCATGGAGGAGGCCGTCAAGGCCGCCGAGCAGACCTCGCGAAGCCATGACAGTGGCCACATGGATCTGTTCGGCGGCGTCTTCGCCGAGCCCGAGGCGGACGTCTACGCCAACCATCGCAAGGTCAAGGAGCTCAATCTCAAGGAGCGCCTGAAAGGCGAGAAGGACACCCTCGGTCTTTATCTGACTGGCCACCCGATCGACGAGTATGAGGGCGAGGTGCGACGTTTTGCCCGCCAGCGCATCGTCGAACTCAAGCCGGCGCGCGATACCCAGACTGTCGCAGGCCTGATCGTCAACCTGCGGGTGATGAAGAACAAGCGCGGCGACAAGATGGGCTTCGTGACCCTGGACGACCGCTCCGGCCGCATCGAAGCCTCGCTGTTCGCCGAAGCCTTCGCCGCCAACCAGGCGTTGCTGCAGACCGATGCGCTGGTGGTGATCGAGGGTGAAGTCAGCCAGGACGATTTCTCCGGCGGCCTGCGCCTGCGCGCCAAGCGCGTGATGGGCCTGGAAGAGGCCCGTACTTCGCTGGCCGAGAGCCTGCGTGTGCGTGTGCATGCCGATGCGCTCAAGGGTGATCGCCTGCGCTGGCTGGCCGATCTGTGCACCCGCCACCGGGGCAGTTGTCCGGTCACCGTCGACTACAGTGGCGAGTCGGCACGCGCGCTGCTGCAGTTCGGCGAGCAGTGGCGGATCGACCCGGCAGACAACCTGATTCAAGCGCTGCGTGACCAGTTCGGCCGCGACAACGTCTTCCTGAACTACCGCTAGCGTGGCGGTGGCCAAACGCCGCCCGCTCGCCAGTCTCGACCCTCGGCGCCCGATACCGTAAGGTAGGGCGCCTACGGACCAGGCCCAGCCGCCAACAGAACGACGGATAGCCCATGAACCCGAATTTTCTCGATTTCGAACAGCCCATTGCCGACCTGCACGCCAAGATCGAAGAGCTGCGGTTGGTCGGTAACGACAACGCCCTGAACATCACCGACGAAATCTCCCGTCTTCAGGAAAAGAGCAAGGCGCTGACCGAGAACATCTTCGGCAACCTGTCCAGCTGGCAGATCGCCCAGCTCGCTCGCCATCCACGTCGTCCCTACACCCTCGACTACATCGAGCACATCTTCACCGAGTTTGAAGAGCTGCACGGTGACCGCCACTTCTCCGATGACGCGGCCATCGTCGGCGGCGTTGCCCGCCTGGAAGACCAGCCGGTGATGATCATCGGCCACCAGAAGGGCCGCGAAGTGCGTGAGAAGGTGCGCCGCAACTTCGGCATGCCGCGCCCGGAAGGCTACCGCAAGGCCTGCCGCCTGATGGAAATGGCCGAACGCTTCAAGATGCCGATCCTGACCTTCATCGATACTCCCGGCGCCTACCCGGGCATCGACGCCGAAGAGCGCGGCCAGAGCGAGGCCATCGCCTGGAACCTGCGTGTCATGGCGCGCCTGAAGACCCCGATCATCGCTACCGTGATCGGCGAAGGTGGTTCGGGCGGTGCACTGGCCATCGGCGTCTGCGACCAGCTGAACATGCTGCAGTACTCCACCTACGCGGTGATCTCGCCCGAAGGTTGTGCCTCGATCCTCTGGCGTACCGCCGAGAAAGCACCGGAAGCGGCCGAAGCCATGGGCATCACCGCCAACCGCCTGAAGGACCTGGGTATCGTCGACAACGTTATCCCGGAGCCGCTGGGCAGCGCCCACCGCGACCCGGCCGCCATGGCCGAGACCATCCGCAATTCCCTGCTCGGGCAACTCGACACCCTGGGTCAGCTGAGCACCGAAGAGCTCCTTGCGCGCCGCTATGAGCGCCTGATGAGCTACGGCGTCGCCTGATCGACGCCTTCGGCGCAGCGCGGGTGACGAGGTATCCTTGCCTCGTCCCCGACCCTGTCGACCTGCGCCATGTCTGCTGAACTCGAATCCCGACTGCTGAGCTTCCTCGCTCCCTGGCGCGCTGCGCCGGCGTGGCGCATTGCCTTTTCCGGCGGGCTGGATTCCACCGTCCTGCTGCATCTCCTGGCCGGGCTGGCTCGCCGGCAATCCTTGCCTCCTCTCTCCGCCATTCACGTTCACCACGGCCTTCAGACCGTCGCTGACGCTTGGCCGGAACACTGTCAACGGTTCTGCGATGGCCTGGGTGTGCCCTTGCAGGTGGCGCGCGTGCAAGTCGATGGTGGTGCAAGCCTCGAGCGCGCGGCGCGGGAGGCGCGTTATGCGGCTTTCACCGCGGCGCTGGGGGAGGGGGAGTGCGTGCTGACCGGGCAGCACCGTGACGACCAGGCCGAAACCGTTCTATTCCGGCTTTTCCGTGGTGCCGGAGTGCGCGGCTTGTCCGGAATGGCCGCTTGTCGCCCGCTGGGGGCTGGGACGCTGTTGCGTCCGCTGCTGGGCATCAGTCGTGCGGAGCTGGAGAGGTACGCCCGTCGCCATGGGCTGGGTTGGGTCGACGATCCGTCCAATGCTTGCGACGACTACGACCGCAACTATCTGCGCAACCAGGTTGTGCCGGGCATCGTCCAGCGCTGGCCGTCGGCGGTGGAGACCATCGCCCGCAGTGCCGAGCACCTGGCGGAGGCCGATGGGCTGCTCGCCGAACTGGCGCAGAACGACCTGGTGTCGGCCGGAGCCCGAGACGAATACATCGGTATGCAATTGCCCTCACTGGCTGTCGCCGCACTGGCGCAGCTGAGCGAGCCACGCCAGCGCAATGCCCTGCGCCACTGGCTCGCGCCCCTGGCGCGCTTGCCGGACAGTGCCCACTGGGCCGGTTGGCGGGACCTGCGCGATGCTCGCGAAGACGCCGAGCCGATCTGGCGCCTTGCCGATGGCGAGCTGCGCCGTGCCCACGGTCGGCTCTGGTGGTTGGCCAATCCCTGGCTGGGTTTCGTACCGGCAAATCAGAGCTGGCGCGATCCTTCCAAGATGCTTTCGCTGCCGGGCAATGGTGAGTTGCGGTTTGACGGCGAAGCGCCGAAAGGGCCGCTGGAGGTTCGTTACCGGCAGGGCGGAGAAGTGATGGCGCTGGTCGGTCGCGGCAGCCGTGATCTCAAGCGCCTGCTCAACGAAGCGGCGGTGCCGGCCTTCCTGCGCGGCCGTCTGCCGCTGCTCTGGCGAGCCGACGAACTGCTCGGTGTCGCACTGCTGCCGGGCTTGCGGGTGGCGGCTGGGCAAGGCTGGACCCTGCGCTGGACACCTCCGACGAATGACTCGGGTTTGAGCTGATAGCGGCTTTCCGGTAGACTACGCTCCCGTCTTGTACCGCTCCTGTTGATTCGCCTTCGAATCAGTGGGAGTTCGCTATTTTCACGACGAAGTCGTGAGCCGGGTCTTGTACCCGACACCTTCGCTTCCCCGGCGGCCGAGCCGCCTAAACGCTGACATTCAGGGCTTTTCATGACGCGCTACATCTTCGTCACGGGTGGTGTTGTTTCTTCATTGGGGAAAGGCATCGCCTCGGCTTCCTTGGCTGCCATTCTGGAAGCGCGTGGCCTGAAGATCACGATGCTCAAGCTGGACCCCTACATCAACGTCGACCCGGGCACCATGAGCCCGTTCCAGCACGGTGAGGTGTTCGTCACCCACGACGGCGCTGAGACCGACCTCGATCTGGGCCACTACGAGCGTTTCGTTCGTACCACGATGACCCAGAACAACAACTTCACCACCGGCCGCGTCTACATGGACGTGCTTCGCAAGGAGCGCCGCGGTGACTATCTGGGCGCCACCGTGCAGGTGATCCCGCACATCACCGACGAGATCAAGCGTCGCATCATCAAGGGCGCCGGCGATGCCGACGTGGCCCTGGTTGAAGTCGGCGGCACTGTCGGTGATATCGAATCGCAACCTTTCCTCGAGGCCATCCGCCAGCTGCGCGTGGAGATCGGTTCGCGCCGCGCCATGCTGATGCACCTGACGCTGGTCCCGTACATCGCTACCGCCGGCGAGACCAAGACCAAGCCGACCCAGCACTCGGTCAAGGAACTGCGCTCCATCGGCCTGCAGCCGGACATCCTGATCTGCCGCTCCGACCACCCGGTGGACGTATCCTCCCGCCGCAAGATCGCCCTCTTCACCAACGTGGAAGAGCGTGCGGTCATTTCGCTGGAAGACGTCGACACCATCTACCGCATTCCGTCGGTGCTGCATGCCCAGGGCGTGGACGACCTGGTCGTCGAGCGCTTCGGCCTCGAGTGCGGCCCGGCCGACCTGTCCGAGTGGGACCGTGTGGTCGATGCCAAGCTCAACCCCGAGCGTGAAGTCACCATCGCCATGGTCGGCAAGTACATGGAACTGCTCGACGCCTACAAGTCGCTGATCGAAGCCATGACCCACGCCGGCATCCAGAGCCGCACCAAGGTCAACCTGCGCTACATCGACTCCGAGGACATCGAGCAGCAGGGCACCAGCCTGCTCGAAGGCGCCGACGCCATCCTGGTTCCGGGCGGCTTCGGCCTGCGCGGCGTGGAAGGCAAGATCACCGCCGTGCAATACGCCCGTGAGAACAAGGTCCCGTACCTGGGCATCTGCCTGGGCATGCAGGTGGCCGTCATCGAATACGCCCGCAACGTGCTGGGCTGGACCGATGCCAACTCCACCGAGTTCGACAAGTCCAGCGGCCACCCGGTTGTCGGCCTGATCACCGAATGGCAGGACGCTACCGGCGCCACCGAAGTGCGCACCGAAGCTTCCGACCTGGGCGGCACCATGCGCCTGGGCGCCCAGGAGTGCCTGCTGTCCGCCGGCACCCTGGTGCACGATTGCTACGGCAAGGAAGTGATCGTCGAGCGTCACCGTCACCGCTACGAAGTGAACAACAACCTGCGTCCGCAACTGGAAGCTGCCGGCCTGAAGATCTCCGGCCGCTCCGGCGACGGCGCGCTGGTCGAAGTGGTCGAGGCTCCGGATCATCCGTGGTTCGTCGCCTGCCAGTTCCACCCGGAATTCACCTCCACCCCGCGTGATGGCCACCCGCTGTTCAGCGGCTTCGTCAATGCCGCCCTGAAACAAGCCGGGAAAGCCTGAACATGACCCAGAAGATCATCCGCGTCGGTGATATCCAGATCGGCAACGACCTGCCGTTCGTGCTGTTTGGCGGCATGAACGTGCTGGAGTCGCGCGACCTGGCGATGCAGGTCTGCGAAGAGTACGTGAAGGTGACCGAGAAACTCGGCATCCCCTACGTGTTCAAGGCCAGCTTCGACAAGGCCAACCGTTCCTCGATCACCTCGTTCCGTGGTCCGGGCATGGAAGAAGGGCTGAAGATCTTCGAAGAGATCAAGAAGACCTTCAAGGTGCCGGTCATCACCGACGTGCACGAGCCCTACCAGGCCGCTCCGGTGGCCGAGGTCTGCGACATCATCCAGCTGCCGGCCTTCCTGTCCCGGCAGACCGACCTGGTCGTGGCCATGGCCAAGACCAATGCGGTGATCAACATCAAGAAAGCCCAGTTCCTCGCGCCGCAGGAGATGAAGCACATCCTGCGCAAGTGCGAGGAAGCGGGTAATGACCAGTTGATCCTCTGCGAGCGTGGCTCCTCCTTCGGGTACAACAACCTGGTGGTGGACATGCTCGGCTTCGGCATCATGAAGCAGTTCGAGTACCCGGTGTTCTTCGACGTGACCCATGCCCTGCAGATGCCGGGTGGTCGCGCCGATTCCGCTGGCGGCCGCCGCGCCCAGGTCACCGACCTGGCCAAGGCCGGCATGAGCCAGGGCCTCGCCGGCCTGTTCCTGGAGGCCCATCCGGACCCTGAGAACGCCAAGTGCGATGGTCCGTGCGCCCTGCGCCTGAACAAGCTCGAGCCTTTCCTGTCCCAGCTCAAGCAGCTGGACGACCTGGTCAAGAGTTTCCCCATTATCGAGACTGCCTGAGAATCGGCTCGATGCCTGCCGCGTTGAGCACGGCAGGCCATTGAGCCGCTTCTGATGTCTCACCAGCCGCCCCGTTTATCTCTATCTTCGGAGTGTTATCAAGAATGGCAAAGATCGTCGACATCAAGGGCCGTGAGGTCCTGGACTCCCGCGGCAACCCGACCGTTGAAGCGGACGTGATCCTGGACAACGGCATCGTCGGCAGCGCTTGCGCCCCGTCCGGTGCATCCACCGGTTCCCGCGAGGCTCTCGAACTGCGCGATGGCGACAAGAGCCGTTACCTGGGCAAGGGCGTGCTGAAAGCCGTGGCCAACATCAATGGCCCGATCCGCGACCTGCTGCTGGGCAAGGACGCGGCTGACCAGAAAGGTCTGGATCACGCGATGATCGACCTCGACGGCACCGAGAACAAAGGCAAGCTGGGCGCCAACGCCATCCTGGCCGTGTCCCTGGCCGCCGCCAAGGCCGCTGCCCAGGCCAAGGGTGTGCCGCTGTACGCGCACATCGCCGACCTGAACGGCACCCCGGGCCAGTACTCCATGCCGGTTCCGATGATGAACATCATCAACGGCGGCGAGCATGCCGATAACAACGTCGACATCCAGGAGTTCATGGTTCAGCCGGTCGGCGCCAAGAACTTCGCCGACGCGCTGCGCATGGGCGCCGAGATCTTCCATCACCTCAAGGCCGTGCTGAAGGCCCGTGGCCTGAACACCGCCGTCGGTGACGAAGGTGGCTTCGCGCCGAACCTGGCTTCCAACGAAGACGCCCTGGCCGCCATCGCCGAAGCCGTCGCCAACGCCGGCTACAAGCTGGGCGATGACGTGACCCTGGCCCTGGACTGCGCCTCTTCCGAGTTCTTCAAGGACGGCCAGTACGACCTCGAAGGCGAAGGCAAGGTATTCAGCGCCGAAGGTTTCGCCGACTACCTGGCGGGCCTGACCCAGCGCTACCCGATCATCTCCATCGAAGACGGCATGGACGAGTCCGACTGGGCTGGCTGGAAAGTCCTGACCGACAAGATCGGCGAGAAGGTGCAACTGGTCGGCGATGACCTGTTCGTGACCAACACCAAGATCCTCAAGCGCGGCATCGACGAGAAGATCGGCAACTCGATCCTGATCAAGTTCAACCAGATCGGCTCGCTGACCGAGACCCTGGAAGCCATCCAGATGGCCAAGGCCGCCGGCTTCACCGCGGTGATCTCGCACCGTTCGGGCGAAACCGAGGACAGCACCATCGCTGACCTGGCCGTCGGCACCGCCGCTGGTCAGATCAAGACCGGCTCCCTCTGCCGCTCCGACCGCGTTTCCAAGTACAACCAGTTGCTGCGTATCGAAGAGCAGTTGGGCGCCAAAGCGCCGTACCGTGGTCGCGCGGAATTCCGCGGCTGATCCGAGTCTGGTACGGTGAAGGGGTGGCAGAAGCCACCCCTTTGCGTATAGGGAGCTGAAGGTTTGAGGTTACGTAGCCCTTACTGGCTGTTCGTCGTGCTGATCCTGGCGCTGGCCGGCCTGCAGTATCGCCTGTGGGTTGGCGATGGCAGCCTGGCGCAGGTGCGCGACCTGCAGAAGCAGATCGCCGACCAGCAGGGCGAGAACGAGCGCCTGCTCGAACGTAACCGCATCCTCGAGGCGGAAGTCGCCGAGCTCAAGAAAGGCACCGAGACCGTCGAGGAGCGTGCCCGTCACGAACTCGGCATGGTCAAGGACAAGGAAACCCTCTACCAGCTCGCGCAATGACCACTCCCGCCTTCTGGGCCGTCATCCCGGCCGCCGGCATCGGTTCGCGGATGCGCGCCGACCGCCCCAAGCAATACCTCGACCTTGCCGGTCGCAGCATTCTCGAGCGCACCCTCGACTGTTTCCTCGGTCATCCCCGTCTGAAGGGGCTCGTGGTGTGCCTGGCCGCCGACGATCCCTGGTGGCCGACCCTGCCCAGTGCTTCCAATGAACTGATCCATCGTGCCGATGGTGGCCGCGAGCGCGCCGATTCCGTGCTCAACGGCCTGCTGCGTCTGACCGAGCTGGGCGCCACGCCGGACGACTGGGTACTGGTGCATGACGCCGCTCGCCCGAACCTGGCGCGTACCGACCTGGACCGCCTGCTGGATGAGCTGGAATTCGACGCCGTGGGCGGCCTGCTCGGCGTGCCCGCGCGGGACACCTTGAAGCGCGTCGGCGCTGATGGCCGCGTGGTCGAAACCATCGATCGCAGCGTGGTCTGGCAGGCCTACACCCCGCAGATGTTCCGTCTCGGCGCCCTGCACCGCGCGCTCGCCGATGCGCTGGTGGCCGACGCGGCTATCACCGACGAGGCATCTGCCATGGAGTGGGCGGGCTATGCGCCGCGCATGGTGGAAGGGCGGGTGGACAACATCAAGGTCACCACCCCGGAAGACCTGCAGCGCCTGCAGCGCAACTTCGCCAAGCACTGATTCCTGCTGGCCGGCCCTTGACCGTTTGCGGCATATCCGGCCTCTGTAGGAGCGAGCTTGCTCGCGAACCTGGTCAGCACTGAAGTCGCCGGAAACCTTGTTCGCGAGCAAGCTCGCTTCTACAGACTGCGCCCTGGGCCGAACCGTTGGAGCGGGCTCTGTCTGCGGCAGGTTCGAGTCGCGCCGGAGGCCCGTCGCAGACGACGTCCGCGCTTACAAGAGCAGCCTCAGCCCAGCAGCGGTACTTCGATCAGGAAGCGAAACAGCGCGCCGTGCTGCTCGACCGCCAGGCAATGGTAGCCATGACGCTGGGTGTCTTCCGGAATGCCATGGACCGACTGCGAGCAGTCGGTGACCACTTCCAGCAGGTCGCCGGGCTTGAGCGTCTCCAGGGTTTCCAGAGTGGCGATGGCGTTGTACGGGCAGTGTTCGCCGCGCAGATCAAGCGACAGCGTCGGCGTCTTGGTTTCGGACATCGTTGGTTTTCCGTCTACGAGTGAAGCGTTGCGCGTTGAGCTGCACCAGCAGCATGCACAGAGCGAGGCCGGCGAAAGTGATCAGCAGGCCGCCACCGGGGCCGAACTCCTGCAGCAGATTGAGCTTGGGATAGGGCAGGGCGAGGTTGGTGCCGAGCTGGTCCCAGAACACCGCGACCAGGGTGCCGCCGATCACGTTGCCGACGCCGACCACCCAGAAATGCACCTGGCCTTCCATCGAACGGTACATCCAGCCGGTCTCGCAGCCGCCGGCCAGCACGATGCCGATGCCGAACAGCACGCCACCGATCACGGCGTTCGGTCCCATCCAGAAAATCTTCGGCGGCAGGCCGTTGTGGATCGCCGCGAAGGTGCCGATGCAGGCAGCAGCCATGCCTAGCAAGATGCCCAGCGCGGCCTGGGTCCGGCCGGTGGTCCAGAGATCGCGGGCGGCGCTGGTGAAGCAGATCTGCGCGCGCTCGATCAGGCCACCGAACAGCAGGCCGAACAGGCAGGCCATGCCCAGTACCAGCGAGACCTCGAAACGCCACGCGGCGAACAGCGCGGCGAGCACCAGTACGCCCATGCCCAGTCGCCATTGCAGCTTGGCGCGACGAGCGAGGGCTTCGGCACTCGGCAGGGCTGCCGCCTTGCCGCCGACCTTCAACGGAATGCGCAGGAACGGCAGCAGGCTGATCTTCACGCCGAACCAGGCGCCGATCACGGTGGAGAACATGAAGGCCCAGGCATGCACCGAGAACATCGGGATGCCGGTGAAGAAGGCCGCCAGGTTGCAGCCCATTGCCAGGCGCGCACCGAAACCGGCAATCACCCCGCCGATCAGGCCCTGCAGCAGTCGACGCTTGCTGGTAGGCCAGCGCAGGCTGACATTGCCGGCCCAGAGCGCGCAGACCAGCGCGCCGAGGAACATGCCGATGATCATCACGCCATCGATGCGGTCCAGCGGCGTGCCCTGCAGGCCGATGATCTTGAAGTAGCTCCATTCCTGCGGCTGCAGGCCGAACCAGGACAGTACGTGGCCGCCCCAGCGGGTGAACTCGCCGGTGACGGCCCAGAAGGTGCCGGTCATGGCGAAGTAGTAAGCCGAGATGACCCCCAGGGCGACCAGGGTTGGCAGTGGCGACCAGAAGCGCAGTAGATAGCGCTCGCGGAAGGAAGAAAGGGCTGACATCTCGTCGTCCTTGATCCGAAGGGTGGGAAACCTCCCATTCTAGCCAAGGCCAGTTTCAGCCGCTTGCTTCATGGCAAGGGAGAGGGCTGAAGATGCTGTAGGCCTTCCTTGAGGTGATCCACCAGTTGCCGCACCTTGGGCGACAGGTGCCGCTGCTGTGGATAAAGCGCCCAGACCCCGGTATTGGGCGGCTGATGCTGGTCCAGCAAGGAAACCAGCCGGCCGCTGCGCAGGTGTTCCAACACATAGTAATCCGGCAGCTGGCACAGGCCGAAGCCGCGCAACGCCGCGTCCAGCACCGCCTGGCCACTGTTGCAGCGCCAGTTGCCCTGCACCCGGTGCTGGGTTTCGCGGCCGTCCTCGAGGAAACTCCACTGGTCGCTGCTGCCCACCAGGCAATTGTGCTGCGCGAGCTCCGCCACACTGTGTGGCGCGCCGTGGTGGGCGAGGTAGCCCGGCGTTGCACAGAGGTACATCACCCTCGGCGCCAGACGTGTTGCCACCAGCCGGGAGTCGCTCAGGCGTCCGAGGCGGATCGCCAGGTCGAAGCCTTCATGGAACAGGTCGAGTTGGCGGTTGGACAGCTCTATCTCCACGCGCAATTGCGGAAACTGCTCCATAAACCCGTTCACCAGTGGCACCACGAATCGTTCGCCGTAAGCCACCGCGCAGGTCATGCGCAGAAGCCCCTTGGGTTCGGCAGATAGATCGCTGACCGCCCGCAAGGCTTCCTCGCGCGCGTCCTGCAGGCGGCGGCAATGCTGCAGGAAGGTCTGGCCGGCTTCGCTGAGCGTTACCTTTCGGGTGTTGCGGTAGAGCAGGCGCGTCTGCAGGCGCTCCTCCAGCCGCGCGACCTGGCGGCTGACGTGGGACGAAGACACGCCCAGGCGCTCGGCGGCGGCGGTGAACTGACCGGTTTCGGCGACGGCAACGAATTCGTCCAGCCCTTCCCAGCGATGCATGTGGATTATCCCTGTATGGCAATAATGTTTTGATTATTGCCTGATTATTCCCTGACAGGAGGTTTTCTACACTTCCAAGGCTTTGGGGCGCACTTTTCGTCGACTGCCCCGAATGTTCCCCGACGGGGCTCCGGCCCGTCCCGGCTTCTCGGCCGTCGCGCCGAACCCGTCCGCCCCTGGCGGGCGTTGTCGTTTCCTTCGTTCAGGAGTTTCCAGATGATCAAGTCCCGTGCTGCCGTTGCCTTCGCCCCCAACAAGCCGTTGGAAATCGTCGAAGTCGATGTGGCGCCGCCGCAGAAGGGTGAAGTCCTGGTGCGCATCGTCGCCACCGGCGTCTGCCACACCGACGCTTACACCCTGTCCGGCCAGGATTCCGAGGGCGTATTCCCGTGCATCCTGGGTCACGAAGGTGGCGGTATCGTCGAAGCGGTGGGCGAGGGCGTGACTTCGCTGAAAGTGGGTGACCACGTCATCCCGCTGTACACCGCCGAATGCCGCGAGTGCAAATTCTGCAAATCCGGCAAGACCAACCTCTGCCAGGCCGTGCGTGCTACCCAGGGCAAGGGCCTGATGCCCGATGGCACCAGCCGCTTCTCTTACAAGGGCGAGCCGATCTACCACTACATGGGTTGCTCGACCTTCTCCGAATACACCGTGCTGCCGGAAATCTCCCTGGCGAAGATTCCCGAGGAAGCGCCGCTGGAGAAGGTCTGCCTGCTCGGCTGCGGCGTCACCACCGGCATCGGTGCGGTGCTCAATACTGCCAAGGTGGAGGAGGGCGCTACCGTTGCCATCTTCGGTCTGGGCGGCATCGGACTGGCGGCGATCATCGGCGCGAAAATGGCCAAGGCCTCGCGCATCATCGCGGTGGACATCAACCCGGCGAAGTTCGATATCGCCAAGGAGTTGGGCGCCACCGATTTCGTCAATCCGAAGGATCACCAGAAGCCGATCCAGGAAGTGATTGTCGAAATGACTGACGGCGGCGTGGACTATTCCTTCGAATGCGTAGGCAACGTCCAGCTGATGCGTGCGGCGCTGGAGTGCTGCCATAAGGGCTGGGGCGAATCCACCATCATCGGCGTGGCCGGTGCCGGCCAGGAAATCAGCACCCGTCCATTCCAGCTGGTCACCGGTCGTGTCTGGCGCGGTTCGGCATTTGGCGGCGTGAAAGGTCGCACCGAGCTGCCGAGCTATGTGGAAAAGGCGCAGAAGGGCGAAATCCCGCTGGATACCTTCATCACCCACACCATGGGCCTGGAGAAGATCAACGAGGCCTTTGACCTGATGCATGAAGGCAAGAGCATCCGCTCGGTCATCCACTACTGATCGAACCGCCGGGCGCCTTGTGCGCCCGGCCTCACAGGAGGCTCCATGACGGATTCCATCGAACTGATCAGCAGCCAGAAGAGCTTTGGCGGCTGGCATCAACGTTATCGCCATCGCTCCGAGACGCTCGGCTGCGAGATGGTCTTTGCGGTCTACCTGCCGCCGCAGGCCGAGCCAGAGGCGGGCCTTCCGGTGCTTTACTGGCTGTCCGGCCTGACCTGCACCGACGAGAACTTCATGCAGAAGGCCGGCGCCCAGCGCGTGGCCGCGGAACTCGGGATTGTGATCGTTGCGCCGGATACCAGCCCGCGCGGCCCGGAAGTGCCTGGCGATCCGGACGGCGCCTGGGATTTCGGACTGGGGGCGGGTTTTTACGTTAACGCCACCCAGGAGCCCTGGGCGCGGCACTACCGGATGCACGACTACGTGGTGCAGGAGTTGCCGGCGCTGATCGAAGCGAATTTCCCGGTTTCCCGCAAACGCGGCATCAGCGGGCATTCCATGGGCGGCCACGGCGCGCTGGTCTGCGCCCTGCGTAATCCGGGGCACTACCTGTCGCTGTCCGCCTTTGCCCCCATCACTCATCCGAGCGATTGCCCCTGGGGACAGAAGGCGCTGGGTCGCTTCCTCGGCGAAGATCCGGCGGCGTGGCGCGAGTGGGATGCGGTGGAGTTGCTCGCCAACGCCGGCGAGCGCCTGCCGATCCTGGTCGACCAGGGCGAGCGCGACGACTTCCTCGCCGTGCAACTCAAGCCCGAAGCGCTGCGCGAAGCCGCCGCTGCGGTTGGTCATCCGCTGGACCTGCGCCTGCAGCCCGGTTACGACCACAGCTACTACTTCATTGCGAGCTTCATCGAAGATCACCTGCGCCACCATGCCGCGGCGCTCTGCGGCTGACACCCTGAGCGCAGTGATCCGGTAGAATCGACGCCCTGACATCAACAGGGCGTTTTTTCATGCGTATCGGACATGGCTACGACGTGCACCGCTTCGGCGAGGGAGACTTCATCACCCTTGGCGGCGTGCGTATTCCCCACAAGTTCGGGCTCGTTGCCCACTCCGACGGCGACGTGCTGTTGCACGCGCTTTCCGATGCCTTGCTGGGCGCCTGCGCGCTGGGCGATATCGGCAAGCACTTCCCTGATACCGACCCGCAGTTCAAGGGGGCCGACAGTCGCGCACTGTTGCGCCACGTGCTGAGCCTGGTGGAAGCCAAGGGCTGGAAGGTGGAAAACGTCGACACCACCATCATCGCCCAGGCGCCGAAGATGGCGCCGCACATCCAGAACATGCGCGAGACCATCGCTGCCGATCTGAAGGTCGAACTGGACCAGGTCAACGTCAAGGCCACGACCACCGAGAAACTTGGCTTCACCGGGCGCGAAGAGGGCATCGCGGTCCACGCCGTCGCTCTGCTGGGGCGCGCATGACCGAGTTGGAACTGCTGGGCCCGCGCGCCCATGGCGATGCTTGCGGGCAGGCTGTGCTCAAGGCGGTGGCCGAAGACTTCCAGGTCGACGAAGTGCTGGATATTCCTCTCTCCGGCGATGGCGAGCACTTGTGGCTGTGGGTGGAGAAACGCGGCCTGAACACCGAGGAAGCGGCGCGCCGTCTTGCCCGTGCCGCCGGCGTCCCGGTGAAGATGATCAGTTATGCCGGTCTCAAGGACCGCCAGGCGCTGACCCGCCAGTGGTTCAGTCTGCACTTGCCGGGGAAGTCCGATCCGGACCTGGCAGCCGCCGAGGACGACACGCTGCGAATCCTCGAGCGCAATCGCCATCGCCGCAAACTGCAGCGCGGCGCACATTCGGCCAACGGCTTCACCTTGCGCCTGACCGAGTTGCAGGCAGATCGCGAGCAGCTCGAAGCGCGCCTGAAGGCCATCGTGGCCCAGGGCGTGCCGAACTACTTCGGCACCCAGCGCTTTGGCCATGGTGGCGGCAACGTCTTCGATGCTCGTGGCTTCGCCGAGCGCGGCAAGCTGCCGGAGCATCGCAACATTCGCTCGCGCCTGCTCTCGGCAGCGCGCAGCTATGTCTTCAATCAGGTGCTGGCTCGCCGGGTGGCCGAAGGCACCTGGAACCAGGCGCTGGTCGGCGACCTGCTGGCGTTCACCGACAGCCGCAGCTTCTTCCCCGCCGGCGAAGCGGAATGCTCCGACCCGCGTCTCGCCGTGCTCGACCTGCACCCCACCGGCCCCATGTGGGGCGAGGGTGATTCACCGGCGGCGAACCGGCCGGGAGATATCGAACGCAGCGTGCAGCAAGCGGAGATGGCGCTTTGCCAGTGGCTCGCCAGTGCGGACATGGCGCACGAACGGCGCATTCTGCGCCTCCCCATCCCGGGCCTTACATGGCATTATCCCGCCCCTGACATTCTGCAACTGGAATTCGTCCTGCCGGCTGGCTGCTTCGCCACCGTGGTAGTGCGCGAGCTGATCGACCTCGTGCCGGCAGGGCAGACGGAAAGCCCATGCGCATATTGATTGCCAACGACGACGGGGTCACTGCACCCGGTATCGCCGCGCTTCACGACGCGCTGTCCGATTATGCGGACTGCATCGTGATCGCCCCGGAAGCCGATCGTAGCGGAGCGAGTAGTTCGCTGACGCTGGATCGGCCGCTGCATCCCCATCGCCTGGGCAATGGTTTCATCAGCCTCAACGGCACTCCGACCGACTGCGTGCACCTGGGCCTCAACGGCCTGCTCGAAGAAGTGCCGGAGATGGTCGTCTCGGGTATCAATCTCGGCGCCAACCTGGGCGATGACGTGCTCTACTCGGGCACCGTGGCTGCAGCCCTGGAAGGGCGTTTCCTGTCCCGGCCGGCCTTCGCCTTCTCGCTGTGTTCGCGCCTGACGGACAACCTGCCGGCCGCGATGCATTTCGCCCGCCTGCTGGTGGAGTCCCATGAGAAGCTCGATCTGCCGCCGCGTACCGTGCTCAACGTGAATATCCCCAATCTGCCGCTGGAGCGTATCAAGGGCATCCAGCTGACTCGCCTGGGGCATCGTGCTCGCGCCAAGCCGCCGGTCAAGGTGGTCAACCCGCGCGGCAAGGAAGGCTACTGGATCGCCGCCGCCGGCGATGCTGAAGACGGTGGCGAGGGCACTGATTTCCATGCCGTCATGCAGGGGTACGTTTCGATTACGCCACTGCAGATGGACCGGACCTTCCGGGAGGCGTTCAATGTCCTTGGAGACTGGCTCGGAGGGCTCGACCATGGCCAATGAACTGTCCCGCCGCGGCGGCATCGGCATGACCTCCCAGCGTACCCGTGAGCGGCTGATCCAGCGTTTGTACGAAGAGGGACTGTCCAACGCTCACGTGCTGGAAGTGATCCGCCGTACACCGCGCCACCTGTTCGTCGATGAGGCGCTGTCGCACCGCGCCTACGAAGACACCGCGCTGCCCATCGGGCATAACCAGACCATCTCGCAGCCCTTCATGGTGGCGCGGATGACCGAGTTGCTGCTCGCCGCCGGCCCCCTGGACAAGGTGCTGGAGATCGGTACGGGTTCTGGTTATCAAACGGCGGTGCTGTCTCAGTTGGTGGAGCGGGTATTCTCCGTCGAACGCATCCAGGCCCTGCAGGATCGCGCCAAGGAGCGACTTGCGGAGCTAAACCTGAGAAATGTTGTCTTTCGTTGGGGCGATGGCTGGGAAGGCTGGCCCGCCCTGGCGCCTTACAACGGCATCATCGTTACCGCCGCTGCGGCCGAGGTCCCGCAGGCATTGCTGGACCAACTGGCACCCGGAGGGCGGCTGGTGATTCCGGTAGGCGGTGGCGAGGTGCAGCAACTGATGCTGATCGTCCGCACCGAGGATGGCTTCCAGCGGCAGGTGCTGGACTCCGTCCGCTTTGTCCCGCTGCTCAACGGTCCGCTAGGCTGAGAGCAGGCCGGTCAAGGCTGCGGTTACTGCCGGCCAGTGAGGCTGGACGTCAATTCATGGATAAGGGGGATGGGTGAGCTTGACAGCGACCCTGTATCAACGGAACTGGATCAAGGGCCTGGGCCACGCTGTGGTGGCCATTGCCGTCTGCTTTCTGCTGGCGGCCTGTTCTTCGACTTCTCGTAGCACCACGACTGTGGTGGACCGCAACGCCCAGCAGAAGCCGGCTGTTACCAGTGGCCAGTATGTAGTGCGCCCCGGCGACACGCTGTACTCCATCGCCTTCCGCTATGGCTGGGACTGGAAAGCCCTGGCCGCGCGCAACAATATCTCCGCGCCTTACACCATTCGCCCAGGCCAGGCCATTCGCTTTGACGGTGGTTCGAGTGTTGCACCGTCTGTCGCCAAAAGCGCAACGCCTGTCGCGCCAGTCGTTGTCAACAAACCGACATCTACCCCGGCAACCGCCAGCAAACCGACCACACCTGCCGTCACCACGCCAGCGCAACCGCCCGCCAGCGGCGGAACTCCGGCGGTTGCAGGGGGGGCGCCGGGAGGCTGGCTTTGGCCAACCAATGGCACTCTCATTGGGCGTTTTGCATCAAACGGCAGTTTGAATAAAGGGATTGATATAGCCGGGCAATTGGGCCAGCCTGTCCTGGCTGCGTCTAATGGCACGGTGGTGTACGCCGGTAGTGGTTTGCGGGGCTACGGCGAACTCGTGATCATCAAGCACAGCGATACCTACGTAAGCGCCTACGGTCACAACCGCAGGTTGCTGGTGCGGGAAGGGCAACAGGTCAAGGTCGGGCAGAACATTGCCGAGATGGGCTCCACAGGGACTGACCGGGTGAAGCTGCACTTCGAGATTCGCCGCCAGGGTAAACCTGTAGATCCGCTGCAATACCTGCCAAGTCGTTGATGCTGGCTGTTCCTCTGCGTGGGTGAGCGGGCCTAGGTGTCCTAAGGATAAGGACGCACCTGGGCTTGTTGTCGAACTCAGCAAGGGATAACGACATGGCACTTAAAAAAGAAGGGCCGGAGTTTGACGTCGATGATGAAGTGCTTCTTCTGGAGCCCGGCATCATCCTCGAAGAGTCATTTGCCGAAGAGCAGGTATCGCTTCGAGTCACTCCTAAAGCCACCTCACTTTCCTCTCTCAAGCAACACAAGCACATCGACTACAGCCGCGCGCTCGACGCGACCCAGCTGTATCTGAATGAAATCGGTTTCTCGCCGCTTCTGACCCCGGAAGAGGAAGTCCACTTTGCGCGTCTCGCGCAGAAGGGCGACCCAGCGGGTCGGCGACGGATGATCGAAAGCAACCTGCGTCTGGTGGTGAAGATCGCGCGACGGTACGTCAATCGCGGCCTTTCCCTGCTCGACCTGATCGAAGAGGGCAACCTCGGGTTGATCCGCGCGGTGGAGAAATTCGACCCCGAGCGCGGCTTCCGCTTCTCCACCTACGCGACCTGGTGGATTCGTCAGACCATCGAACGGGCCATCATGAACCAGACCCGCACCATTCGATTGCCGATCCACGTGGTGAAGGAGCTCAACGTCTACCTGCGGGCTGCTCGCGAGCTGACCCATAAGCTGGACCACGAGCCGTCGCCCGAGGAAATCGCCAACCTGCTCGAGAAGCCGGTGGATGAGGTGAAACGAATGCTCGGTCTGAACGAGCGGGTCACCTCGGTGGATGTTTCCCTCGGCCCGGATTCGGACAAGACCCTGCTCGACACCCTGACCGACGACCGTCCCACCGACCCCTGTGAACTGCTGCAGGACGACGACCTCAGCGAGAGTATCGACCTGTGGCTGTCGGAACTGACCGATAAGCAGCGCGAGGTGGTGATTCGTCGCTTCGGCTTGCGCGGCCATGAAAGCAGCACCCTGGAGGAGGTTGGCCAGGAAATAGGCCTGACCCGCGAGCGGGTTCGGCAGATCCAGGTCGAGGCGCTCAAGCGTCTGCGCGAGATCCTCGAGAAGAACGGCCTGTCGAGCGACGCGCTGTTCCAGTAGCGGCCAGGTCGACAACGATGAAGCCCGGATGATTCCGGGCTTTTTTATGCGCTCTGATGTAAGCATTCGCTTACATAGCGTGTGAGTGTTCAGCTTGAAGAGCCGCCAGCTGTGGCGTCTATTTTTCTTATCTTGTTGTTTTTAAAGGATTTTATTTTTACCTCGGCTGCGAGACAGATCGGGTGCGCGGAAGTGCCCCAGTTGCTGAGTTCTGGCAGGCGGGTAATATCACTCCTGCGTACACGGAAAGGCGCAGGCCGGTAAGGATGTCGGTCAGGAGCACCGCGGGAAGCGGTTCATCAGGATGATGAAAAAAGGAAGAAAGAGTGGGCGGGTTATCCCGCCCCTTTTTTTGCCTGCAAGAAAGTGATGCCCGGATACAGAAAGGCCCGCACTGAGCGGGCCTTTCGTGTTTTGGTCGGAAGCGCGGATCAGCGCTCCAGGTACTGCATCTTGTTCGGCTTGCCGTCCCACTCTTCGGCGTCCGGCAGGGAATCCTTCTTCTCGGTGATATTCGGCCATACATCGGCCAGATCCTTGTTCAGCTCGATGAACTCCTGCATACCATCCGGGACCTCGTCCTCGGAGAAGATCGCCTGTGCCGGACATTCCGGTTCGCACAGGGCGCAGTCAATGCACTCATCCGGGTGGATGACCAGGAAGTTCGGGCCTTCGTAGAAGCAGTCCACCGGGCATACTTCCACGCAGTCGGTGTATTTGCACTTGATGCAGTTGTCGGTGACGACGAAGGTCATTTCTAATTTTCTCCTCAGGCGGGCGGCTAAGCGCGCGCGATTCTAGCAGCTTGTCCAGCGGTCCGTCAGACCCGCATCTTCCATGCATATAACAATTCGAGAGCTTGACGTGGAGTCAGGTCGTCGGGGCTGACACGCATCAGCTCTTCGACGATCGGGTGTGGCAGGCTGGCAAACAGGTCGCTTTGCAGTGGCGCCGGGCTTTTCGGGTCGCTCGAGCGCGGTGCTTCGTGGGGCAGGCTGGTGGTTTCCAGGCGCGAAAGGTGTTCGCGGGCGCGCTGAATGACCGCACCCGGCACGCCGGCCAATTGTGCGACCGCCAAGCCATAACTCTGGCTGGCCGGGCCAGGGAGTACGTGGTGCAGGAACACGATGCGCTCGTTGTGCTCGGTGGCGTTCAGGTGCACGTTGGCCACCGCCGGCTCGCTTTCCGGCAGCACGGTCAGCTCGAAATAGTGGGTGGCGAACAGGGTGAAAGCTCGCAGTTTTGCCAAGTGTTCGGCCGCGGACCAGGCCAGAGACAGACCGTCGAAGGTGCTGGTGCCGCGTCCTACTTCGTCCATCAGTACCAGGCTGCGGTCGCTGGCGTTGTGGAGGATGTTCGCGGTTTCGCTCATTTCCACCATGAAGGTGGAGCGACCGCCAGCGAGATCGTCGGAAGAGCCGATACGGGTGAAAATCCGGTCCACCAGCGACAGTTCGCAGCGCGCCGCCGGCACAAAGCTACCTATGTGTGCTAGCAGCACGATAAGCGCCGTTTGCCGCATATAGGTCGATTTACCGCCCATGTTGGGGCCGGTGATCACCAGCATGCGAGTGTCTTCATCGAGGTTCAGGTCGTTGGCGACGAACGGCGTATCCAGTACCTGCTCGACCACCGGGTGGCGGCCTTGCTCGATGAGAATGCCGGATTCCTCGACAAAGCGCGGGCGGTTCAGGTCGAGGTTCAGGGCGCGCTCGGCGAGGTTGGACAGCACGTCCAGTTCGGCCAGGGCTGCGGCGGTGTCCTGCAGCGGCGCCAATTGGCCGATCAGCAGTTCCAGCAGTTCCTCGTAAAGCTGCTTCTCGCGAGCCAGGGCGCGGCTCTGGGCCGATAGCGCCTTGTCTTCGAAGGCCTTCAGTTCCGGAGTGATGAAGCGCTCGGCACCTTTCAGGGTCTGGCGGCGAATATAGTCAGCGGGAGCCTGTTCTGCCTGCACGCGGGGCAGTTCGATGTAGTAGCCGTGGATGCGGTTGTAGCCGACCTTCAGGTTTGGCAGGCCGGTGCGAGCCTTTTCGCGGGTTTCCAGGTCCATCAGGTACTGGCCGGCGTTCTCGCTGAGCATCTGCAACTCGTCCAGCTCGGCGTCGTAACCGCGGGCGATGACGCCGCCGTCGCGAATCACTGCCGGCGGATTTTCGATCACCGCGCGGGCCAGCAGGTCTGCCAGTTCCGGGTAGGTGCGGATGCTGCTGGCCAGCTCACCCAAGTGCGGGGCTTCCAGCTCAGTCATGCCGTTCTGCAGGTCCGGCAGCGCCGCGAGGGCATCGCGCAGGCGAGCGAGATCGCGCGGGCGGGCATTGCGCAGGCCAATTCGGGCGAGGATGCGTTCAACGTCACCGATTTCCTTCAGTTGCGGCTGGAGGATTTCGAAGCGATAGCGTTCCAGCAGACAGGCGATGGAGTCCTGGCGGGCTTCGAGAACGGCGCGATCACGCAATGGGCGGTTCAGCCAGCGGGTCAGCAGGCGGCTGCCCATAGCGGTCTGGCAACGGTCGACCACCGATTGCAGGGTATTGTCGCGGCCGCCAGCCAGGTTGGTATCCAGTTCAAGGTTGCGGCGGCTGGCGCCATCGAGAATCACGGTATCGTCGATGCGCTCGTGGCGCAGGCTGCGCAGGTGCGGTAGGGCGGTGCGCTGGGTTTCCTTGGCGTAGGCCAGCAGGCAGCCGGCGGCGCCGATGGCCAGGGTCAGTTCCTGGCAGCCAAAGCCTTTGAGGTCCTGCACGCCGAACTGTTGGCACAGGCTCTTTTTCGCCGAGTCACGATCGAAGTCCCACGGCGCGCGACGGTGCGAGCCGCGGCGCTTCTCCGCCGGCAGGCCCTGGGGCCAGTCGTCGGGGATCAGCAGTTCAGCGGGATTCAGACGTTCCAGTTCGGCCAGCAGGGTTTCCCAGCCCTTTATTTCCTGGACGTTGAAGCGGCCGCTGGTGATGTCCAGCACGGCCAGGCCGAACAGGCGCTCGTCTCCCAGTACGGCGGCGATCAGGTTATCGCGGCGTTCGTCGAGCAACGCTTCGTCACTGACGGTGCCGGGAGTGAGGATGCGCACCACCTGGCGTTCAACCGGGCCCTTGCTGGTGGCCGGGTCGCCGATCTGCTCGCAGATCACCACCGATTCGCCGAGTTTCACCAGTTTGGCCAGGTAGCCTTCAGCGGAATGGAAGGGGATGCCGGCCATGGGGATGGAGTTGCCGGCGGACTGGCCGCGTGCGGTCAGGGTGATGTCCAGCAGCTTGGCGGCCTTCTTGGCGTCCTCGTAGAACAGCTCATAGAAATCGCCCATGCGGTAGAACATCAGTTGGTCCGGGTGCTGATTCTTCAGCCGCCAGTACTGTTGCATCATCGGTGTGTGGGCGGAGAGGTCGCTCTGACTCATGGCTTCTGGCTGTCCGGCTTCAACATGCAAAAGCGCCTAGTGTACGGTATCCACCTGGCCTTCTTTAACCCCGGAGCGCACTGTGCCCGTTACCGATTCCTTTATTACCGATCTCTCCTCCCGGTTGGGCGTGCGACTTGCCGCCGAGCAACTGCGCGTCACAACCGCCGAATCCTGCACGGGGGGCGGGATCGCCGAAGCGATCACGCGTATCCCGGGTAGCTCGGCCTGGTTCGAGGTGGGGTACGTGACTTATTCCAATAGCCAGAAGACTCGTCAGCTGGATGTGCCGGTAGAACTGTTCCCCAAGGTGGGTGCAGTGAGCCAGGAAGTTGTCGAGGCCATGGTGGCGGGGGCTCTGCCGCGAAGCGGGGCGGATATTGCCGTAGCGGTCAGCGGTATTGCCGGGCCGGACGGCGGTTCTGCCGAGAAGCCGGTGGGCACCGTCTGGCTGGCCTGGAGGAAAGGTGAACAGGTGTTCAGCGAACGCCGCCTGTATGCCGGTGATCGGGAAGCTGTACGCCGGCAGACCGTGGCGACCGCTCTGGAAGGGCTGTTGCGACTGGCGGGCGGGGAAAATCCGATTCAGGGGTAGGCGAGCGGCTTGCCCTGTGGAATAATACTGGCTACTTATACAGTTGTTCGTGGCCGCCCGGCCGCCTGACTTCGCGAGGACTTCAATGGACGACAACAAGAAGCGCGCCCTGGCCGCGGCCCTGGGACAGATCGAACGCCAATTCGGCAAAGGCGCGGTCATGCGCATGGGCGACCATGAGCGCCAGGCGATCCCTGCCATCTCCACCGGCTCGCTGGGTCTGGACATTGCGCTGGGCATCGGCGGTCTGCCGCGCGGCCGTATCGTCGAGATCTACGGCCCGGAATCCTCGGGTAAGACCACGCTGACCCTGTCGGTCATCGCCCAGGCACAGAAGGTCGGCGCCACCTGCGCCTTCGTCGACGCCGAACACGCCCTGGACCCGGACTACGCCGGCAAGCTGGGTGTCAACGTCGACGACCTGCTGGTCTCCCAGCCGGACACCGGCGAACAGGCTCTGGAAATCACCGACATGCTGGTGCGTTCCAACGCCGTTGACGTGATCATCGTCGACTCCGTGGCGGCTCTGGTACCCAAGGCCGAAATCGAAGGCGAGATGGGCGATCAGCACGTCGGCCTGCAGGCCCGCCTGATGTCCCAGGCGCTGCGCAAGATCACCGGCAACATCAAGAACGCCAACTGCCTGGTCATCTTCATCAACCAGATCCGCATGAAGATCGGCGTGATGTTCGGCAACCCGGAAACCACCACCGGTGGTAACGCGCTGAAGTTCTACTCCTCCGTTCGTCTCGACATCCGCCGGACCGGCGCGGTGAAGGAAGGCGACGAGGTGGTCGGCAGTGAAACCCGCGTCAAGGTCGTGAAGAACAAGGTCGCCCCGCCGTTCCGTCAGGCCGAGTTCCAGATCATGTACGGCCGCGGCATCTACCGCACCGGCGAGATCATCGACCTGGGCGTGCAGCTGGGCCTGATCGAGAAGTCCGGCGCCTGGTACAGCTACCAGGGCAGCAAGATCGGCCAGGGCAAGGCCAACGCCGCCAAGTTCCTGGAAGACAACGCCGAGATCTGCACCACACTCGACAAGGCCATCCGCGATCAACTGCTGACCAATCAGTCGGCGCCGACCAAGGCCGAGCTCGCTGCGGCCGAAGCCGAAGCGGAAGCTGAAGCCGACTATTAATAGGAATGACCACCGAGCTCGATAACCCCGTCGCGGTGCGGCGGGTCGCCATGGACCTGCTGGCACGCCGCGAGCACGGTCGGGCTGAGCTCTCGCGCAAGCTGCGGCAGCGCGGTGCGACGCAGGACCTGATCGACCCCGCCCTCGACCGTTTGGCCGAGGAGGGGCTGCTCAACGAGAGCCGTTACCTGGAAAGCTACATCGCCAGCCGTGCGCGGGCCGGTTACGGGCCGATGCGGATTCGCGAGGAGCTGTCGCAGCGCGGTTTGCCCCGTGGCGAGATCGATGGCGCGCTGAGCGAGTCCGGTGTCGACTGGGGCGAGAACCTGCACGAGGTCTGGCGTCGGAAGTTCGCCCGGCTGCCGCAGGATGCTCGCGAGCGAGCCCAGCAAGGGCGCTTCCTGAGCTACCGGGGTTATTCGATGGAAGCCATCAGCCGGCTTCTGAGTGGTCGACGATCAGATGATTGAACGAACAAGGCACCCCACCGGGTGCCTTGTTCGTTTCCTGCCTCTGAAAATCGTTCTGGAAAATCAGCGCTCCCAGTTTTCCGGCTGGTTGATGAAGTTCAGCAGCTCCCGCAAACGCCCCTGGGCGCGGCCATTGAAGGCGAAGGCCAGGCGGGTGAGATGGGAGAATTCCGGCTCGTCCAGTTCCGACTCGCTGTAGGGCTGCTGGTGAAATCCACCGCTTACGCACAGATTGCCGAATTCGCGTTCCAGCAATTGCAGGGCGCGCACGCTCAGCGGGTGGTTCAGTCGGATCACGAAGCGATCCTTGAGCCAGCGGCTGGAGTGGAAGTTGCTGTAGAACTGGGCGATTTCCTCGGCGGCTTCCTCGGCGCTGTGTACCAGTGTCATCAGGCTCATGTCGCTGGGCAGGATGTAGCCGTTGTCTTCGAGTTGCTCCTTGATGAACTCCAGGGCGTGGTCCCAGTAATGCCCGCCTGGTTGGTCGAGAAGGACCACCGGCACCAGTGGGCTCTTGCCGGTCTGGATCAGGGTCAGCACCTCCAGCGCTTCGTCCAGGGTGCCGAAGCCACCAGGGCAGAGCACCAGGGCGTCGGCTTCCTTGACGAAGAACAGCTTGCGCAGGAAGAAGAAGTGGAACGACAGCAGGTTGCTGGTGCCGTCCACGATGCGGTTGGCGTGTTGCTCGAAGGGCAGGGTGATGTTGAAGCCGAGGCTGTTTTCCAGGCCGGCGCCTTCGTGGGCCGCGGCCATGATGCCGCCGCCGGCGCCGGTGATGACCATCAGGTCGTAGCGCGCGAGGGTTTCGCCCAGTTCGCGGGCCAGGGTGTAGACGGGATGGTCGGCCGGCGTGCGGGCCGAGCCGAATACGGTGACTTTGCGGCGCCGTTTGAACTGCTCCAGGGTGCTGAAGGCGTGCTCCATTTCGCGAAGTGTCTGCAGCATGATCTTGGCGTCCCAGCGATTGCGGTCGGCTTGGGCCATGCGGGCGACGGTAGTGAGCATTTCGCGGTACAGCGGCAGGTTCTGGCTGTTGCCTGGGGCGGCCAGTGCGGCAAGCTCCTCGATCTTCTGTGCGAGGTCGGTGCCGCTGGTCTGGAAGTGTCTGGAGAGGTAGTCGTCGGGCTCATAGGGCATGTTGATACTCCTTGTTCATCAACCCCTGATCGCCTGTCCATGGGCGGCGCCGGCCACGCAAGGTGACTTGGGCGGTAACTCAATGGCGCTTCGCCGCACGCACAGGGTTCAGCAGGAGGCCGCCCCAGTCTGGCACGCGGGCTGTGACAGTCGGTGAGGCCTCGATATCAGATGGCGATCCGGTCTCCGGGCTCCGGAATGTTGGCCGTCCAGTTCAGGCGATCCTGTAGTGCACCCTTGAGTACATCCATCTTTTCCCGCTCGCCATGTATCAGGTATAGCTCGGGTTTGTTCTCGAAGTGGCCAACCCACTGAATTAATTGTGATTGTCCCGCGTGCGCGGAGAATCCGCCGAGGGTGTGGATCTGCGCTTTCACGCTGATGCGCTGGCGCAGGATGCGGACCGATTCGGCGCCGTCGACGATGGCACGTCCCAGCGTGCCCTTGGCCTGGAAACCGGGGAAGACGACGTGGCACTCCTCGCGCCAGAGATTGTGCTTGAGGTGGTGGACGATCCGCCCGCCGGTGCACATGCCGCTGCCGGCGATGATGATGGCGCCGGTCTTGATGCGATTCAGCGCCATGGACTCTTCGGCGTTCTGGGTGGTTCGCAGGATCGGCAGCCACTCGCCGACCTTGGCCGTGCCGGTGCCGCGCATGTATTCGCGGTCGACGTCGGCGATCTCGCCGATGTGCTGCAGATAGATATTGTTGGCCTGGGCCGCCATGGGGCTGTCGAGGTAGACGACCTGCTGCGGCAGCCGGCCCTCCTGATAGAAGCGCCCGAGGTAGTAGATCAGGTCCTGGGTGCGGCCCACGGCGAAGGACGGGATCAGTACATTGCCGCCCTCGTTCTGGGCACGCTGCAGGATGCCCGCGAGCTCCAGCAGGGTGTCGTTGGCGTCGCGGTGGTCGCGGTCGCCGTAGGTGGACTCCAGCAGCACCACATCAGCGCGGGTCAGTGGTGTCGGCGTCCGCATCAGGGGGGAGCAGGTGCTGCCCAGGTCCCCGGAGAACACCAGGCGGCGGGTCGAGCCGAACTCATGGATTTCCAGTTCGACGATGGCCGAGCCGAGGATGTGCCCGGCATTGTGGAAGGTCACGCGGATGCCGCGCGCCACGTCCACCGTGCTGCCATAGCTGACGCGGCGGCGCTGGTTCAGCGCGCGGGAAGCGTCTTCGACGGTATACAGCGGCTTGACGGGTGGCTTGCCGAGGCGGGCGCGCCACTTGTTTTCCCACTCGGCGTCCTTCTCCTGGATGTGTGCCGAATCCATCAGCATCAATTCCAGCAGGTCGCAGCAGGATTCGGTGGCGTAGATCGGCCCCTTGTAGCCTTCCTTTGCCAGGCGCGGCAGCAGGCCGCTGTGGTCCAGGTGGGCGTGGGACAGGACGACGGCGTCCAGCTCCTGCGGATCGAAGGGGAAGGGCGTGCGGTTGGTCGCCTCGTTGTCGCGAGTGCCCTTGTTGCCGCTGCGCCCCTGGCGCATCCCGCATTCGAGTAGTACGCGGACGCCGTCGCGGGTTTCCAGGAGGTAGCAGGAACCGGTGACTTCCTGGATTGCGCCGATGAAGGTGAGAAGCGCCATGTCGTCTCCTTGTCGGAATTCACTTTCAGCCTTGCTCGAATGGTCGGGACGGTCGTTGATACATGTCAGCGCCCGTCCGATCTCTGGAGACCTAGACTTTCCGGCATAACCAAGGGAGAGCCGACATGTCACAGATCCTGCCAAGCCCCGAGGAGCTTGCCGCCCATGCGGCAGCCGAGCCGGAATACGCCCGCTGGCTGCGAGGCCGTGGTCCGCTTCAGCATAGCGTGCAGACCCAGGCGGCGGTCTTTCGTGTCGCTCATCAATTGGTCCAGTACGGCCTGCAGCCGGATCTGGCCAGCGTCTACCGGCTGTTCGGCGCGCTGGATCGCCTGACCTGCGCCGGTCTCTGGCTGGTGGCGCACATGACCTACGCCAGGCGCGTCCGCCTCGATGGCGCGCCCTTGCAGCCCGAAGATTTCAAGGCACAGCCCGAAGGACATACCGGCGGCGCGCTGAACATGGTGCCAGCCTACGCCGGCTATCTCGCCCTGAATGCCCTGAGCGGCAAGACACGCGGCTGGCTGATGGGCCAAGGGCACTGCGTGACCGCGATCGACGCGCTCAACGTGCTTACCGGCAACCTGCATCCGGAGCAGGCTGCAGCTTACGGGAATGGCGAAGCCGGCCTGGATCGGCTGGTACAGGACTTCTACAGCTACGCGCAGACGGCGGAAGGCAAGGTTGCGGCTCCTTTGGGCAGCCACGTCAATCCGCACACTGCCGGTGGCATTGCCGAAGGGGGATACCTCGGCTTCGCCGAGTTGATGTATGCGCACATGCCACTGCCGGGCGAGACCCTGGTGGCCTTCCTCTCCGACGGCGCTGCCGAGGAGCAGCGCGGTAGCGACTGGATTCCCCGCTGGTGGCGCGCCGAGGACTGCGGCACGGCCTTGCCGGTGATGATCGCCAATGGCCGGCGTATTGAGCAGCGCACCGACCTGGGCACCCACGAAGGGCTGGAAGGCTTCAAGCTGCACCTGCGGCGTTGCGGTTTCGACCCGATCAGCTTCGACGGCCGCGACCCGGCAGCTTTCGTCTGTGCCCTGTGGGAAATGGAAGAACGGTTGCAGCACCGCGTCGATGAGAAGGAGCGCGGCATCCTCCGCTACCCTTTGCCGATTCCCTACGGCATCGCCGAAGCGACCAAGGGCTACGGGTTCTATGGTGCCGGCAGCAATGCTGCACACAACCTGCCGCTGCCGGGCAATCCCAGCGTGGATGCCGAGGCGCGCGACCTGTTCAACCAGCATGCGGCGCCTCTGTGGGTCGAGCCCGATGAGCTAGCCGAGGCTTGCCAGCTCTTCATCGCTTCGCGCAGCGGCCGAGTACTGGAACGGGATAACCCGCTCGCCGTGCGTCGGCCCATCGAGCCTTCGATTCCCCCGCTGCATTACCGCAATGACGAATGCTCCCCCATGGCCGCTCTGGATCGCTTCTACGTCGACCTGTGCGGCGCCAACCCGGACCTGCGCGCCCGTGTCGGCAATCCGGACGAACTGGCGAGCAACCGCCTGGGCGGCGTGCTCAAGGCGCTGCGGCACCGGGTGAGCGAGCCGGAAAGCGAGCTGGAGGCCGTAGATGGCCGGATCATCACAGCGCTCAACGAGGAGGCGGTGGTTTCTGCCTGCCTGGCCAACCAGGGCGGGCTGAACCTGGTGGCCAGCTATGAAGCCTTCTGCGTGAAGATGCTCGGTGCAGTGCGCCAGACGCTGATCTTCGCCCGCCAGCAGAAGGAAGCCGGGCGCCCGGCGGGCTGGCTCGGCTGGCCGCTGGTGGCGACCTCGCATACGTGGGAAAACGGCAAGAACCAGCAATCCCACCAGGACACCACTTTCTGCGAGGCGCTGCTGGGCGAGATGAGCGACATGGTGCGGGTAGTTTTCCCGGCCGACCACAACAGCCTTTTGGCGCTGTTGCCGGACATCTACCGCAGCCGCGGGCAGCTGGCCTGTATCGTGGCTCCCAAGCGCGAGCGGCCATCGGTATTCACCCAGGCCGAGGCCGAGCAGTTGGCGCGAGATGGCGCAATCCTGCTGGACGAGCATCCCGGCGCCGAACCGCTGCTGCTGATCGCCAACGGCAGTTACCAGTTGGCCGAGATGCGCCGCGCTGCCTTGCGGCTGGAGGAGGCCGGCTATCCGTATCGACTGGTTTATCTACAGGAGCCGGGGCGCTTCCGCGCGCCGCGCGACAATTGGGAGTTGCCGGCGCTGGCGGACGAGTCCATCGCCATGCGTCTGTTCCCCGATCATTACGAGCGGCGCGTGCTGCTCACCCACATGCGCCCGGAGGTGGCGCGTGGGCACCTCTGGCCGATCCTGCCCGATGCGTTGAAGACGGCGGTGCTGGGGTATCGCAACCAGGGCGGAACGCTGGACGAAGCGGGCATGCTGTTCGCCAACCGTTGCAGTTGGGCCCATGTGCTGGCGGCCTGTGCACGACTGCTGGACGTCCCGCGCAGCGCCTTGCTCGCACCGGACGAGGCAGCAGCGGTGGCCGGCAAGGAAAGCCCTGCGGTCCTGCGCTGACCGGCGCTGGCGCAACCGCCACGCGGCGGTTGCGCGGGCTTCAGCGCTTGAGCGGCTTGATCAGGCCGTCGAGGCCGTCGATCTTCAGTTCCAGGGTCAGCTGCATCAGCCGGCCCAGTTCGCCGGCCGGGAACTGGCCCTTCTTGTGGAACCACAGCAGGTACTCGTCCGGCAGGTCCACCAGCATGCGGCCCTGGTACTTGCCGAAGGGCATCGGCGTGCGCGCGATCTTCAGCAACATTTCCTTGTCGAGCATGCAGGCGACTTATTTCTTCAGCTTGATCTTGCAGCTGCCGGCGTCGAAACGCTCGGTGGCGACCGGGGCGTTGGTCTTGTACTCGGTGAAGCTGTAAGTGAGGATCGCGCCCTCGGCCAGCAACTGGCGGTAGGCGGTATTGCTGCAGACGCTGTCGCCCAGTTGGCTGCGCACGCTGTCCGGGTTCTCGCGCATGCGCTCGGCATGGCTGGCGCGTACGCTCAGGTGGTTGATCAGTTGCGGGCCCTCGACGGTGTAGCCCTGGTCGAGGATGTCCTCGTTGATCGCGCGCGGGGTGCCTTCGCTGCTTTCCTTGGCGACCTTTTCCAGGGTCTGGGTCAGTTCGAAGTCCTTCTTCGAGGCGGCATGCGCGACGGGAAGAACGAGGCAGAGGGCGAGGGCGGTGAGGCGCAGCATGGGCATCTCCTGACAATGGTGCCGATTCGACCGTGGCGAGCCTTCCGGGTTCGCTGGTCATTACAGCCGCCTATTGTCCCCGAAAACGACCTCCCTGCCGAGATTCGATTGCCGTAGCCCGCTGTCCGGCACGCCAGGCGGCCAACTTCGTCGAGGGATGACGCGAAGCCGGTCGCGACTTTCATCGCCACTCGGCTGTGTGAAGGGAGGCTGGTTGCAGCTCTGGTACAATCGGCGGTCCGCAACCGTCGCCCCGTTCGAGCCTTCGATGTACCGTCCGATCTTCCGCACCCCGGTGGCCCGATGAGCCACGCTGTCGCCCGCCTGCGTGATGAGCGCCTGGCCCGCTGCCTCAAGCCCTTCGTGGCCCGTGGCTCGCGCTCGCCACGCTGCCCCGGTTGCCGCCTACGGCCGAACTACTGCATGTGCGGCCTGCGCCCGCAGGTCGAGTCCAACGCGGCGATGTGCCTGGTGATGTTCGACACCGAGCCGCTCAAGCCCAGCAACACCGGCTGGCTGATCGCCGAGACGGTGCCCGAGACCTGGGCATTCGGCTGGTCGCGCATCGAGGTCGATCCGGCGCTGCTGGCGCTGCTCGACGATCCGCAATGGCAGCCGTATGTGGTATTCCCCGGCGAGTTCGTCCAGCCCGAGCGCGTAGTGACGACGGTGGAGCCGCAGGGTGGCAAGCGCCCGCTGTTCATCCTGCTCGACGCCACCTGGAACGAGGCGCGCAAGATGTTCCGCAAGAGCCCCTACCTGGACCGTTTCCCCGTGCTGAGCATCACCCCTGATGCCCTGTCACGCTATCGCCTGCGCCGCTCCAAGTTCGACGAGCACCTGTGCACCGCCGAAGTCGCGGCGCTGTGCCTGGGGTTGGCCGGCGACCGCCGCGCCGGCGATGCGCTGGATGCCTACCTGGACGTATTCAGCGAGCGCTACCTGGGTTCCAAGCGCCAGCAGCCGCTGGACGAGCAGAGCCCGGCGCACCAGGCGTTGAGGCCGTTTACCGAGCGCTAGATTGGCTCTTCATCGCATGCAGGTTTCTGATGTTCAGGGCGGGCGCCGAGGTGTGCGGTTCGCGAGCAAGCTCGCTCCTACGAAGAGCGCCGAATCCTCAGCCTGCAGGAGCGAGCTTGCTCGCGAACAGTCTCGCTCCGTTGTGCAGTAGAGATCAGACCGCCTTCACCTCGGCTTTCTTCGGCCACAGCTGCGCCACCAGCATGCCGGCCAGCATCAGTGCGCAGCCGAAGTAACCGCGCGCATGCAGGGTCTCGTCGAGGAACAGTGCGCCGGCGATGGCGGCGAACACCGCCTCCAGCGAGAGGATGATCGCCGCGTGGGAGGCGATGGCGTGCTTCTGTGCGATGACCTGCAGGGTGAAGCCGGTGGCTACGCCGAACAGGCCGCCGTAGATCAGGGCGGGGGCGGCCTGGACGATGGCGTCCCAGTGAATCTCTTCGAACACCACGGCCAGGATCATGCTCACCACCGCGCAGGTGACGAACTGCAGGAAGGCCAGACGGATCGGGTCGTAACGGCTGGCGAACAGGCCGACGAGCAGCACGTGGCCGCCCCAGACGAAGGCACCGGTCAGTTGCAGCCAGTCACCGGAGGCAACGTGGAAGCCCGGGCCGATGCTCAGCATGGCCATGCCGGTCACGGCCAGCGCGGCACCCAGCCAGGTGCCCATGCCGGCACGATGGCCGATCAGCAGGCCGAGCAGCGGCACGATGATGACGTACAGGCCGGTGATGAAGCCGGAGTTGGTCACGCTGGTGAACATCAGGCCAACCTGCTGCAGGTTGATCCCCACGGTCAGCGCGGTGCCGATGGCCAGGCCTGCGAGGATCAGGCCCCGGTTGAACGGCTGGGCGCCGCGCTTGCTCGACCAGGCCAGCAGCGGCAGCAGTGCCACGGCGCCGAGGGTGAAGCGCAGGCCGGTATAGAGGAAGGGACCGATGGCATCCATCCCGAGGCGTTGCGCGACGAAGGAGACCCCCCAGATCATCGCGGTGAACAGCATCAGGATATCGGCGCGCAGCGCATGGCTTTTCATCTTGTTCTCGTAACGGGCAGGAAAAAAAGCGGAACTCTGCCGTAACGCCGGGCCTTTGGAAAGGGGAGCGGCTTCTCGGCGGGCACACTGGCAGGGGCTTTGAAGCCACGCTGTATGTACCGTTGGGCGATGTATTCGCGGCGGACACCGGGGGTGGTCTTTGCGTACAATGTTACGAGCAGTGCTCTATCCGTGCTCCGACCTTTCCTGCGCAAGTCTGGCTGTTATCCACGGCAGTACTTCGACGCGGCCTTCAAGGAAAATTCATGGCTTCCTACGAGATCCTGATCGCTGACGATCACCCGCTGTTCCGCAGTGCCCTGCACCAGGCTCTGACCATCGGTCTTGGCCCCGAGGCGCGACTGTCGGAGGCCGCGAGTATCGCGGAGCTGGAGACGCGCCTGAACGAGAAGGCCGACTGGGACCTGGTGCTGCTGGACCTGAACATGCCCGGCGCCTACGGCTTCTCTGGCCTGGTGCTGTTGCGCGGGCAGTACCCGCAGATTCCGGTGGTGATGGTCTCGGCCCAGGAAGATGCCGCCGTGGTACAGCGCTCCCGCGAGTTCGGCGCCAGCGGCTTCATCCCCAAGTCCAGCGAGCTGAGCGTGCTGCAGCAAGCCGTGCGCGCGGTGCTCGATGGTGACGTCTGGTGGCCGCCGCAGGTGGATGCCGTGACCGAGATGAGCGATGACGTGCGCGCCGCCAGCGCTGGCCTGGCCAGCCTGACGCCGCAGCAGTTCCGCGTGCTGACCATGGTCTGCGAAGGCCTGCTGAACAAGCAGATCGCTTTCGAGCTGAGCGTCTCCGAAGCCACGGTAAAGGCTCACGTCACCGCGATCTTCCGCAAGCTGAACGTGCGCACCCGCACCCAGGCAGCGCTGTTGCTGGCGCAGATGGAGTCGGTGCCGGGGGCCTGAGCCCACCACATTCCGGCTCAGGGGCCGTCACATTCTGTAATGGCCCTGACCCCTTTTTGACGATCGCTGGTATAGAGTGCCGCGACCTTTGCCTGTGAGAACCACACGTGTCCGCCTCCCCCTTCAAGGGCCAGACCGGCCTGAAACGCATCTTCAACGCCGCCGGCTACTCGCTGGCCGGCTTCGCCGCCGCCTTCAAGGGTGAAGCGGCTTTCCGCCAACTGGTGCTGATCAACGTCATCCTGATCCCGCTGTCGTTCTTCTGCGATGTGACCCGTGGCGAGCGCGCGCTGATGATTGCCGTGTGCCTGTTGGCGCTGATCGTCGAACTGCTCAATTCCGCCATCGAGGCGGTGGTGGACCGGGTTTCCCTGGAGCGTCATCCGCTGTCGAAGAATGCCAAGGACATGGGCAGTGCGGCCCAGTTCGTCGCGCTGACCATCATCACCGTGACCTGGGCGGGCATCCTGCTCGGCTGACTGCCAGCAGGAGCGAGCTTGCTCGCGAACGGCCTGACACTGGTGTCGCAGGCGTGAAGCGTTCGCGAGCAAGGGCTGAGCGCCCCCCTCGGTCCTACAAAAAAGCACGCTTCAGGGAATCATCGGCAGGACAATATCGTCGCTGCGCGTTACCCCGGCGGTTTCGCTGCGGCACAGTTCCAGGAACTCGCGCATGGTCGCGGTCTGGTATTTCTGCCGATGCCAGATGAAATAGAACTGCCGGCGCAGGTCCAGGTCAGGTGTTTCCACCGGGACCAGGCTACCGCGGCGGAAGGCGTCGCGCAGGGCCAGGCGCGAGATGCAGCCGATCCCCAGTCCTGATTCCACTGCACGCTTGATCGCCTCGGTGTGCTCCAGTTCCAACCGCACGTTCAGCGGCTCGACGTGGTGCCGCATGGCCTGGTCGAAGGTCAGCCGCGTGCCGGAACCCTGTTCCCGCAGGATCCACGCTTCTTCCGTCAAGCGCTCCAGGCTCGCGTTACCCTCGCGGGCGAGTGGGTGCTGCGGTGCGCAGAACACCACCAGTTCGTCTTCCATCCAGGGCTGCACCTCGATGTCCGGGTGCTGGCAGTCGCCTTCGATCAGCCCGAGGTCGAGTTCGTAGTGCGCCACGCGCTGCACCACGTGGGCGGTGTTGTGCACGTGCAGGCGCACCCGGCAGTCGGGCTGGCGCTGCATGAAGGTGCCGATCAGCAGGGTCGCCAGGTAGTTGCCGATGGTCAGGGTGGCGCCCAGGTCCAGCGAGCCAAAGGCGCTCTTGCCGTTGAGCATGTTTTCGATCTCGCTGCCGCGGTCCAGCAGCGCCACTGCCTGGGGCAGCAACTGGCGGCCGAGGGCGTTGAGGGTCAGGCGTTTGCCGGAGCGATCGAACAACTTGCAGTCGAACTGCCGCTCCAGCTCGCCCAGGGCGGTGCTGGTCGCCGATTGCGACATGGATAGCCCGGCAGCTGCGCGGGAGACGCTTTCCTGCTGGGCGACGGCGACGAAGACTTCGAGCTGGCGCAGGGTGAATTTCATGGACGATGGCTCCGAAAAGGCTGCGCGACATTTCGTCGCCCCGGTGCCGGAATGCCCGGAAGGTATCCTTTTGCGGCGACATGATGCGGCCTTATCTGCGTTTTGGATTAGCAATATCCAGATAATTTATTTTGCGGATATTGTCGCCGCCTATAAAATGTCGCGCAATTGCGCTACGTCCGGGATCTGCTGGGGTGCGCCACGTTTCTCCTAGGAGTCCTTGATGAGCAACCTGTACACCGAGCGCGTTCTCAGCGTGCACCACTGGAACGACACCCTCTTCAGCTTCAAGACCACCCGTAACCCGGGTCTGCGCTTCAAGACCGGCCAGTTCGTGATGATCGGCCTGGAAGTCAACGGTCGTCCGCTGATGCGCGCGTACAGCATCGCCAGCCCGAACTACGAAGAGCACCTGGAGTTCTTCAGCATCAAGGTCCCGGACGGCCCGCTGACTTCGCGTCTGCAGCACCTGAAGGAAGGCGACGAGCTGATGGTCAGCCGCAAGCCCACCGGCACCCTGGTGCTGGACGATCTCAAGCCCGGCAAGCACCTGTACCTGCTGAGCACCGGCACCGGCATGGCGCCGTTCCTCTCGGTGATCCAGGACCCGGAAGTCTACGAGCGCTTCGAGAAGGTCATCCTGGTCCACGGCGTGCGCTGGGTCAGCGAGCTCGCTTACGCGGACTTCATCACCAAGGTCCTGCCGGAGCACGAGTACTTCGGCGACATGGTGAAAGAGAAGCTGATCTATTGCCCGCTGGTCACCCGTGAAGAGTTCCACAGCATGGGCCGCCAGACCGACCTGATGCGCAGTGGCAAGCTGTTCGCCGACATCGGCCTGCCGCCGATGAACCCGCAGGACGACCGCGCCATGATCTGCGGCAGCCCGAGCATGCTCGACGAGACCAGCGAAGTGCTGAACAGCTTCGGCCTGCAGATCTCCCCGCGCATGGGCGAGCCCGGCGACTACCTGATCGAGCGCGCCTTCGTCGAGAAGTAAGCAGCGTCCGACGGTTCAGTCGAAAGAACGCCGCGATTCCTTTGGGAGCGCGGCGTTTTTTTATGCCTGGATTTCTGCCCCAGACAGCAGCTCTTTGTAGGAGCGAGCTTGCTCGCGAACCGGCAAGGCACGGAGCGTCCGCGTTCGCGAGCAAGCTCGCTCCTACATGGGCGTCAGACCAGCCGCTGCCCCGACACTGCCGGGTGATACAGCGGCTGCACCTTGTTCCCCGCCGGGTCCAGCAGGTGGAAGCTGCGCGCGCCGTCGCCATGGTCGAAGGGGCGGTCCAGCAGCGTCACGCCGCGTGCCTTGAAGTATTGGTACCAGGCTTCCAGCTCTTCCACGCTGTCTACCACAAAACCATAGTGATCCATGGTCTGCAGCCCGTTTGCGGCACCGAAGCCGCGGCCCAGCGAGAGGTTGTCGTTGCCGCAGGTGAGGTACACCAGGTCCTCGTTGGCACGGTTCAGCACCTCCATGCCGAGCACATCGACATAGAAGCGCTCGCACTCTTCCAGGTTCGGCACCAGCAGGGCGAGATGGCGCAGGCCGTTGAGGCGGCCGGGGCGGGCAGGGAGATCGGACATGGACGTGGTTCCTTTTTTGTATACAATTTATTTTCAAATTTAAAACAAAAGGAACGCCCTGTGTACAGTCTGTTCATCAAGACCCGTGTCAAACCCGGTAGCGCCGAGGATTTCCTCCACGCCATCAAGGCCAACGCCGCTGCTTCCGTGTCCAGCGAGCCGGGCTGCCTGGTTTTCGATGTGTCCCAGGATCGCCTTGATCCGGACGTGATCTACCTCTACGAGATCTACCGCGACGACGCGGCCTATGAGGCGCACACGCAGACCGCGCACTTCCGCGACAGCCGCCCGCTGGTGGAGCCGCTGATCATCGAGCAGGAGTGCTTCGAGAGCGACGTGATCGCCCTCAATCCGGTGGACTGAGGCAGGTTTCAGTCGGCGGCGCGCTGCACGTCCAGCACGCAGATTTCGCCGTCGGCCGGGTAGTGCCAGTGCACGTCCAGGTCCCACAGGCGCACGCCGTAGCGACGCTCGGGCGGCGGCTTCTGGTAGGCCGGACGGGGGTCCTGGGCGAGGCACTGCTCGATCAGCTCGTGCACTGGCTGGCCGAGGCGAAGGCCGTGTTCATGGGCCTGGCGCAGGGCTTCGTCGTTCCAGTGCACAGCGATGGGGGCGGGTGGGGCGTCGGCGATGGCGTTGCGCGCATCGGTCACGATGTCCGCGTAAGGCACGTACGGTTTGATGTCGATGACCGGCGTGCCATCGAGCAGGTCGATGCCGGACAGCCAGAGCCGGCCGGGCTCGACCTTTTCCAGCTTCACCACGGATTGGCCGAGGCCGTTGGGGCGGTGGGTGGCGCGGGTAGCGAAGACGCCCATCGACTGGTTGCCGCCCAGGCGCGGCGGGCGCACCTTCAGCCGTGGCTTGTCTTCCAGCGCCTGGTGGAAGAGGAATATCAGCCAGACGTGGCTGACCTGCTCCAGGCCCTCTACCGCGTCGCCCGTATCGAACGGCGGCAGCAGTTCCAGTACGCCGGTCGCGGCCGGAGCCAGTTGCGGCTGGCGCGGGATGGCGAACTTCTCCTTGAAGCAGGAGCGGACGTAGCCGATGGGCGAGAGGGTGTGGGACATGGCGGCACAGGCTTTTTGCAGGGGCCGCCATGGTACCCGATTCCCCTCGCAGCGGGCTTCAGCCGAGGTGGAAGCCGCCGTCGATGGGGATGATATTGCCGGTCATGTAGGCGCCGGCGGCGCTCGCCAGGCTGATTGCCAAAGCGGACATTTCTTCCTCGCGGCCCCAGCGGCGCATGGGGATGACGGCGGTGTCCTCGGCCATGGCCTGCTCGTCGTTGGCAATGTGACGGGTCATCTTGCTGGGGAAGCGGCCGGGGGCGATGACGTTGACGTTGATGTGGTCGCTCACCAGTTCGCGGGCGAGCATGCGCGACAGCTGGTGCAGCGCGGCCTTGCTCGGGCCGTAGGCATAGGCGTTCTCGCCGTGGGAAGTGACGCCGGCCACCGAGCCGATGTTGATCACCCGTGCCGGGCTCTGCGCACTGCCGGCCTTCTTCAGCAGCGGCAGCAGTTGCTGGATGCAGCTGAACACGGCGGTGACGTTGAGCTGCATGACCTTCTCCCAGCCCGAGGCCGGGTAGCTTTCCAGCGGCGCGCCCCAGGTGGTGCCGGCGTTGTTGACCAGAATGTCGAGGTGATCCAGGCGCTCGTTCAGCTCGGCGGCCAGCGCGCGGGCGCCTTCCTCGGTGGCGAGGTTGGCCGGCAGGCCGATGCACTCGCCGTACTGCGACAGCTCGGCGGCGGTGTCGGCGCAGGCGGCGCCATCGCGGGCGCAGATGATGACCCTGGCGCCGGCTTCGAGCAGGCCCTGGGCGATCATCCGGCCAATGCCGCGGGTGCCGCCGGTGACCAGTGCGGTCTTGCCTGCGAGGGAAAAGTACGGGTGCATGAGCCTCTCCTGGCTGGTTTTTCGCCTCACCCTAGCGGGATGAGCGGGCCGCTCCGAGCACTATCCAATCGGGAAATGGCGGCGCATTACGCGGCGGCTGCATTTTCTTAACCTGCGCATAACCTTCGCTGCCCTAGTGTCCGCCGCACATTCGGTTGGTCGGGGGCCAGGTGATGCAGGGTTGGAGCAAGGATCGGAAGGCATTGGCGCTGCTATTGGGCGTCTCGGCGCTGCTGTTGCTGTTCGGGTTGGGCTGGCGCGAGGTCTGGGGCCCGGAAGTGCGCTGGGCGGATATCTCGTTGCAGATGCTGCAGTCTGGCGACTACTTCGACCCCTACCTGCGTGGGGCGCCGTACTACGACAAACCATTGCTGTCCTACTGGCTGATCACCGCGCCGGCCAGCCTGTTCGGTCTCAACCATTGGACGCTGCGCCTCAGCACCGTGCTGGCCGGGCTGGGCAGCATCTGGCTCACCTGGTGGCTGGGCGAACGCCTGCTGCGCAAAGGCACCGGACTGCTGGCCGGCTGGCTGCTGGCGACCACTTTCTACTTCCTGTTCTGGGCGCGGGTGGCGACGGCGGACATGCTCACGGTGTTCGGCGTGCTGGCGGCGCTGGCCTGGTACTGGCGTGACCCGGAGGACACGCGATTCAGGAGCTACCTGGGCTTCTTCCTGATCCTCTCGCTGACGTCGCTGTGCAAGGGGTTGATCGGTTTCGTCCTGCCGGGGCTGGTGCTGCTGCCGCACCTGCTCAGCGCCGGGCGCTGGCGCCGGCACTTGAACCTGCGGCTGCTGGCGGCGCTGGTAGTGGCTGGTGGCGTGTATGCGATTCCCTTCGTGCTATCGCACTTCTATGGCCAGCCCAGCTACGGCGAGAGCGGGCTGGCGCTGGTATTCCGCGAGAACGTGGTGCGCTTCTTCCAGCCCTTCGACCACGAGGGGCCGATTTACACCTACCTGCTCTATCTGCCGGCCTACACGCTGCCCTGGGCGCCGCTGTGGGTACTTGGCCTGTGGTTCGCTGCGCGCCGCTGGAAGCAACTGGAGCCCAATGCGCGCTGGCTGGTCTGGGCGCTGGTGCTGCTGTTCGCGTTCTTCACTGCCAGTGGTGGCCGGCGCAGTTACTACGTGCTTCCGCTGGTGCCGTTCGCGCAACTGTTGGGTGCGTGGTGGGTGATCGAGTGGCGGCATGAACGCAAGCTGGCCGGGCTGGGGCGTGCCTGGCCGCGGGCGGTCGGCGCCGCAGCGGTGGTGATGCTGCTGGTGGTGGGCGTGGCGTACCCATGGAGCAATGCTGGCGGCGGGGTTCCGCTCTTTGCCAGGGAAGTGCGTGCCGCAGCGGAGCAGACGGCGCCCTGGTCGCAGTGGCGGGTACTGGTTCTCGGCGATGACGACGCGCGTCTGCCGATCTATCTGCAGAAGCATGGCGAACGGCAGGCCCATCCCTTCCTCTATATCCATTCCAATTATCCGCAGGGCGACAGCGCCGCGTTGTTCGCCTGGCTGCGCCAGCGCACCGGCGAGGACTGGGACCCGGCGCGTACTCTGATCATTTCCCAGGTGACGCATGAAGGTACGCAGCCGCTGAACTGGCTGACGGCGGATCACCGGCTGATCGAGTCCGGGCTTAACAATGGCCAGCGCCTGGGGCACGCGAAGAACAAGGAGGCGAGCCTGGCCTATCTGCCGATGGACAAGCCGCTCAGCGCGAACGCAGCACCCGGCGCAGCAGAAGCAGGTAAGGCGGCAGATTGACTGCGGCCACGATGAGGCCGAGGACGACCTGGGTTACCTCGGTCAGGCCGGCGGGGTAGATCAGCGGGATCAGGTAGTGCTCGATGAAGCCGCCGCTGTAGCCCTGGTCGCCGGCCAGGGCGCGGAAGTGATTCTCCAGCGGCGTGAGCGGGCAATAGAGGTGGAGGAATTCCACCGCCATGCCCCAGGCCGCTGCCGGTATGTGCAGCCACGCCAGGCGCGGCCAGCGCAGCACCAGCAGGCCGCCGAGCAGCACGAAGAGGATGAAGCCCAGGTGCAGCAGGACGACGGCGTCGGCGGCCAGGCGATAGAGCATGTCGATCTCAGCGCTGCTGGCGCTGGGTCAGGCCCTTGAGGAAGTTGCGCAGCAACTGATCGCCGCAGGGGCGGTAGTTGTTGTGGCCGGGTTTGCGGAACAGCGCGCCCAGTTCTGTCTTGGTGACGATGAAGCTGACGCTGTCGAGGATCGCGAGGATATCGTCGTCGCGCAGTTCGAAGGCCACGCGCAGTTTCTTCAGGGTGATGTTGTTGGTCAGCGGCAGTTCCACCGGCGGCAGCGGGCGTGATTCGTCGCGGCCACGGCGATGCACGATCAGGCCGTCGAGGAAGTGCGCCAGCACGCGGTCGCTGCAGGGCTTGAACTCCGGCTCGTCGTCGCGGGCGAGGAAGGCGCCGACGTCTTCGGTGCTGAGGTTGAAGCCGGCCAGCGCGGTGATCTCGGCGACCTGCGCATCGCGGATGTCCAGCAGGTAGCGCAGGCTGCGCAGTACGTCGTTGTTGGTCATGGGCTTTCCAATAGCAGAAATGAAAAGCCCCGCATCAGCGGGGCTTTTGCGGATCAGACCAGTTCGGCCCAGAGGTCGTACTCGTCGGCGTCGGTGATGCGCACGCGCACCTTGTCGCCCGGCTTCACATCGAAGGTGTCGATGTACACGGCGCCGTCGATTTCCGGGGCGTCGGCGTAGGAGCGGCCGACCGCGCCTTCGTCATCCACTTCGTCGATCAGCACTTCGATTTCCTTGCCGATCTTCAGCTGCAGGCGTGCGGCGGAAATGGCCTGCTGGTGCGCCATGAAGCGCTCCCAACGGTCCTGCTTGACGTCATCGGGGACGACTTCCAGGCCCAGATCGTTGGCCGGGGCGCCTTCCACCGGGGAGTACTGGAAGCAGCCGACGCGGTCGAGCTGGGCTTCGGTCAGCCAGTCCAGCAGGTACTGGAAGTCTTCCTCGGTCTCGCCGGGGAAGCCGACGATGAAGGTGGAACGGATGGTCAGCTCGGGGCAGATTTCGCGCCACTTCTTGATGCGCGCCAGGGTCTTGTCCTCGAAGGCGGGGCGCTTCATGGACTTGAGCACTTTCGGGCTGGCGTGCTGGAAGGGGATGTCCAGGTAGGGCAGCAGCTTGCCCTCGGCCATCAGCGGAATCACATCGTCGACGTTGGGGTACGGGTAGACGTAGTGCAGGCGCACCCACACACCCATCGAGGAGAGCGCCTGGCACAGCTCCAGCATGCGGGTCTTCACCGGCTGGCCATCCCAGAAGTCCATCTTGTACTTCAGGTCCACGCCGTAGGCGCTGGTGTCCTGGGAGATCACCAGCAGCTCTTTCACGCCGGCTTTCACCAGGCGCTGGGCTTCGCTGAGCACGTCGCCCACCGGGCGGCTGACCAGCTTGCCGCGCATCGACGGGATGATGCAGAAGCTGCAGCTGTGGTTGCAGCCTTCGGAAATCTTCAGGTAGGCGTAGTGGCGCGGGGTCAGCTTGATACCCTGCGGCGGCACCAGGTCGATCAGCGGGTTGTGCTCGGCCTTGGGCGGGATCACCTCGTGGACGGCGTTGACCACCTGCTCGTACTGCTGCGGGCCGGTGACGGCCAGCACGCTGGGATGTACGTCACGGATGCTGTCTTCGGCCACGCCCATGCAGCCGGTAACGATTACCTTGCCGTTCTCGGCGATGGCCTCGCCGATGGCGTCCAGGGATTCGGCCTTGGCGCTGTCGATGAAACCGCAGGTGTTCACCACCACCACGTCCGCGTCCTGGTAGGTGGGGACGATTTCGTACCCTTCCATGCGCAGTTGGGTGAGGATGCGTTCGGAGTCGACAGTCGCTTTCGGGCATCCGAGCGAGACGAATCCTACTTTGGGTGTGGCGGTGGACATGTGCGGCTAACCTCGAAGGGCGCGCTGGCGGCGCCTCTGATCAAAAAGTGCGCAATTCTAGCGGCGTCCCGCGCACTTGACCAGCCTCTCTGGGACAAGCTGTCGCACGCCGCCGGACAACCCCTTGCGCCCGGTAATTCCGGGCAACAGGCTCTATAGTCAATCAGAACCTTCGAACCCGGCTCTTGCATCGACGAATGGGTCGGAGCAGGATGCGCCGAATTTTTTTGAGGAATTTTGTTACATGTCCGATGCAAGCGCCGGCACCGTTGAGCATGAACAGCCCCACTCGAGCTCCGCGATCGGCTTGATGGTCGGTGCCGTGGGCGTCTGCTACGGCGACATCGGCACCAGCCCGCTGTACACCCTGAAGGAAGTCTTCGTGGGTGGTTATGGTGTGCAGGCCAACCACGACGGCGTGCTGGGCGTGCTGTCGCTGATCTTCTGGTCGCTGATCTGGGTGGTGTCGATCAAGTACGTGATCTTCGTACTGCGCGCCGACAACCAGGGCGAGGGCGGGGTAATGGCGCTGTCTGCACTGGCTCGTCGCGCCGCCAGCGGGCGCCATAAACTGCAGGCGATGGTGGTGATCGCCGGGCTGATCGGCGCGGCACTCTTCTACGGCGACAGCATGATCACTCCGGCGATTTCGGTGCTGTCCGCCATCGAGGGCCTGGAAATCGCCTTCGACGGGCTGGAGCACTGGGTCGTACCGCTCTCGCTGATCGTGCTGGTCGGCCTGTTCCTCATCCAGAAGCACGGCACCGCGCGCATCGGCATCCTCTTCGGCCCGGTGATGGTGGCCTGGTTCCTGGCGCTGGCGGCACTGGGTATCTATGGCGTGGCCCAGCAACCGGAAGTGCTGAAGGCGATGAACCCGGGCTGGGCGGTCAATTTCTTCATTTCGCATCCGGGCATCGGCGTGGCGATCCTCGGCGCCACCGTGCTGGCGCTGACCGGCGCCGAAGCGCTATACGCGGACATGGGCCACTTCGGCCGCAAGCCCATCGCCCGTGCCTGGTTCGCCCTGGTGCTGCCGGCGTTGGTGCTCAACTATTTCGGCCAGGGCGCGACCATCCTGGTCAACGCCGAGGCCGCGCGTAACCCCTTCTACCTGACGGCACCGAGCTGGGCGCTGGTGCCTCTGGTGGCGCTGTCCACCGCGGCCACGGTGATCGCGTCGCAGGCGGTGATTTCCGGCGCCTTCTCCCTGACCCGCCAGGCTATCCAGCTCGGCTACGTGCCGCGCATGGTGATCCAGCACACCTCCAGCCACGAGCAGGGGCAGATCTACATCGGCATGGTGAACTGGGCGCTGATGGTCGGTGTGGTGCTGCTGGTACTGGGCTTCGAATCGTCCGCCGCGCTGGCCTCGGCCTACGGCGTCGCGGTGACCGGCACCATGCTGATGACCACGCTGCTGATGGGCGTGGTGATCTGGCTGATGTGGAAGTGGCCGCTGTGGCTGGCGATTCCGTTCTTCCTGATGATGCTGTTCGTCGACACCCTGTTCTTTGCCGCGAACCTGCCCAAGGTCGTCCAGGGTGGTGCCTTCCCGGTGATCGCCGGTATCGGCCTGTTCATCCTGATGACCACCTGGAAGCGCGGCCGCCAGTTGCTGGTGGACCGCCTCGACGAAGGCTCGCTGCCGCTGCCGCTGTTCATTTCCAGCATCCGCTCGCAGCCGCCGCACCGCGTGCAGGGCACCGCGGTGTTCCTCACCGCGCGTACCGACGCCGTGCCCCATGCGCTGTTGCACAACCTCCTGCACAACCAGGTGTTGCACGAGCAGGTTGTCCTGCTCACCGTGGTCAACGAAGACAGCCCGCGGGTTGCCCCGGACCGTCGCTTCGAGGTGGACGCCTACGGCGAGGGGTTCTTCCGCGTGGTGCTGCACTTCGGCTTCATCGAGGACCCGGACATCCCGCAGGCGCTCAAGCTGTGCCACCTCAACGAGCTGGACTTCAGCCCGATGCGCACCACCTACTTCCTCAGCCGCGAGACGGTGATCCCGTCCAAGCTGATCGGCATGGCGCGCTGGCGCGAGGCACTGTTCGCCTTCCTGCTGAAGAACGCCAACGGCAACCTGCGTTACTTCAACCTGCCGCTGAACCGGGTGATCGAACTGGGGACGCAGGTGGAAATCTGAGTGCACGCCGCCCAGGAAAAACGCGCCGATTGGCGCGTTTTTCATGTTGGCCGGGGCAGCGAGCGGGATCAGCGCGCGAGCGCTTCCTCCGGTGATTCATGGCGGCGGTAGGGGAACACATCGATCACCTTCCCCGCGCGAATCTGCTCTTGTAATCCCTTCCAGTAGTCGGCATCGAACAGGTTGCCGTGCAGCTTGGCGAATTGCCGGCGCAGCTTCAGGTCGACGAACAGGAAGCGCGGGAACTCCTCGGGGAACACGTCCATCGGCCCCACCGAGTACCAGGGCTCGGAGGACAGCTCGTCCTCCTCGTAGCGCGCCGGCGGGATGTGGCGGAAGTGCACCTCGGTCAGGTAGCTGATCTCGTCGTAGTCGTAGAACACCACACGGCCGTGGCGGGTGACGCCGAAGTTCTTCAGCAGCATGTCGCCGGGGAAGATGTTCGCCGCCGCCAGTTGCTTGATCGCCAGCCCGTAGTCATACAGCGCCTCGTGCACCTGGGCCTCGGTGGCCTGCTCCAGATACAGGTTCAACGGGGTCATGCGGCGCTCCGTCCAGCAATGGCGGATCAGCACCACATCGCCTTCCAGCACCACGGTGGAGGGCGCCACGTCCAGCAGTTCGGCCAGGCATTCGGGTTCGAACTTGCTCACCGGGAAGCGGAAGTCGGCGAACTGCTGGGTGTCGGCCAGGCGGCCGACGCGGTCGTGGTTCTTCACCAACTGGTACTTCTGGATCACCGTGGCGTGGTCCACGGTCTTGGCCGGGTTGAAGTTGTCCTTGATGATCTTGAACACCGTATTGAAGCCGGGCAGGGTGAACACGCTCATCACCATGCCGCGCACGCCGGGCGCCATGACGAAGCGGTCGTCGGTGGCCGCCAGGTGGTTGATCAGCGCGCGGTAGAACTCGCTCTTGCCCTGCTTGTAGAAACCGATGGAGGTGTACAGCTCGGCGATGTGCTTGCCCGGCAGCAGGCGCTTGAGAAAGGCGACCATCTCCGCCGGCACTGGCGCGTCGACCATGAAGTAGGAGCGGGTGAAGGAGAAGATGATCGAGACCTCGGCCTCGTCGGTGATCACGGTGTCGAACTGGATGCCGCGCCCTTCGTGGTGCACCAGCGGGAACACCAGCGGCCATTGCTCTTCGGGGGTGAACAGGCGGCCCACCAGGTAGGCGCCCTTGTTGCGGTAGAACACCGAACCGATCAGCTCGATGGTCAGGGTCGGGTCCTTGCACACCCAGTCCGGCAGGTTGGCGTGCAGCAAGTGATCCATACGCTCCAGGTCGCGCTCGCGGTCGTCGTAGTCCACGGCGAACCGGTAGTCGTCGAAGATGCTCTCCAGCGCCTGGCGCAGCTTGCCGCCGGGGCGGTAGAGGCGCGTGTGCGGATCGCGGGAGTGGGCACGCAGCGCGGGTCGGGTGGTGTGGACGAACATCGTGCCGTCGCTGATGTTGTCGTGGCTGAACAGGCCGCAGAAGATCGAGTTGAACCAGGTTTCCGCCAGCTCGTCGTCCAGCCGCGGGTCGATCAGGGTGATGTAGGCGCTCTTGGCGATGGGCCAGCGCTCCACGTCCACCAGGTCGATGCCGGCCATGGCGCGGGTCAGGCGCTCGACGGTCTCGGCGACTTTTTCCTCGTACAGGTTGATGCGCTCGGCCGAGGCCTGCTGCGCTTCCTGCCAATGTGCCTGTTCGAAGCGCGCCGGCGCACCGGCGGTGATCCGGTGGAACTGCGCGCGGTAGTCGTCGAAGCCTTCGAGGATCAGGGTCGCGATCTCGGTCGCCGGCCAGTGCTGAGCCATGGGAGCGCCTCTGCAGAGTTCTTGTGCAGCGAGCTTAGCCACGGGCAACGGCGAGGGAAAGGACGAATTCTCCGGGCGATCGTGCAGCTTTCCTGGGCTTATCCCACGTATGCTGGTCGGCCCGTTCTTTCTGGCAAGGAGCTGACAAACGATGGACGGCATCCGCATCGAACGTTGTACCGAGCAGCACATCAATGGCCTCGCAGCCCTCTACAACGACCCGGCCGTGTGCCGCCAGGTGCTGCAGATGCCGCATCAGGCGCCGGACCTGTGGCGCAAGCGGCTGGTGCTGGATGACGAGCGCCGGGTAACGCTGATGGCGATGCACCAGGAACAGGTGATCGGCAGCGCGAGCATCGAACAGTTCCCGCGCGTGCGGCGCAGCCATTGCGGCAGCATCGGCATGGGCGTGGCGGTTGCCTGGCAGGGCCGCGGCGTCGGCACGCGGCTGCTGGCCGAGTTGCTGGAGGTTGCGGACAACTGGATGGCCCTGCGCCGCGTCGAGCTGACCGTCTACACCGACAACGCTCCGGCCATCGCGCTGTACCGCAAGTTCGGTTTCGAAGTGGAGGGGCAATTGCGCGAGTACGCCATTCGCGACGGCATCTACGCCGACGTGCTGAGCATGGCGCGCCTGCGCAGAAGCTGACGGTGGACTTTGAAAGTCAGCTGTGGATGGATGTGATTTTCCACCAGCGTAGTCTGGTGGCTTACCTGCCCTGGAGCCGTTTGCGATGAACCCCGCCGCTCTACTGAACCTGCTCGCCCTGGCCGTCATCTGGGGTGCCAGCTTCCTGTTCATGCGCCAACTGGTGCCGGCCATCGGGGTGATGCCGACGGCGTTCTTCCGGGTATTCCTGTCCGCCGTCGGGCTAGTGGTGATCCTGCTGGTAATGCGCACGCGCTGGGATTTCCGCGGCAAGTTCGGGCGCATCCTGCTCATCGGCGTGATCAGCTCGGGCATCCCGGTACTGATGTACAGCCTGGCAGCGCAGTTCCTGCCGGCCGGCTACTCGGCGATCTTCAACGCCACCACGCCGCTGATGGGCGTGCTGATCGGCTCGCTGTTCTTCGGCGAGGCGCTGACCGGCGCCAAGTCGCTGGGCGTGCTGCTGGGGTTGGCAGGCGTTGCAGTACTGACCCGCGCCGGCCCGGTCCCGTTCGATGCCGGGCTGCTCTGGGGGGCCGCCGCCTGCCTGGTGGCGACCACCTGCTACGGCTTCGCCGGCTTCATCACCAAGCGCTGGATCAACGACCAGGGCGGGCTGGATTTCGGCGTTTCTGCCCTTGGCAGCCAGACCGGCGCGACGCTGTGCCTGCTGCCGTTCTTCCTCGGCACCAGCCTGGACATGCCGCTGGCGCCCCTGCTGGAGCCGAAAGTCCTGCTGGCCCTGGCCGGGTTGGGTTTTCTCTGCACGTCCTTCGCCTACGTCCTGTACTTCCGCCTGCTGGCCAGCATCGGTCCGCTGAAGACCATGACGGTGACTTTCCTGATCCCGCCCTTCGGCGTGTTCTGGGGCGTGTTGCTGCTGGACGAGTCGCTGTCCTGGGCGCACCTGCAGGGTGGCGTGCTGATCGCCGCGGCGCTGTGGCTGGTGCTGCGGCCGGCGCCGGTGGCGAAGGTGGAAGCGGCGCGGTGAGGGGCTACGGATATTCCCTGATAGTTTGTGCTGGCGGGTTTCCCTCTCCCGCAGCCAGGGTTAGGGAGAGGGAGCAGGCCCACGGTGGACTACCCGTTGTCCACCGCTTGTGCGTTTCCAGCGCCCCGCGCCGGAACCGTCTTGCGAAACACCAGCATCAACCCCATCACGATCAGCCCCATGCCCAGCAGCCCGAGGGCGGACAGGCGATTGCCGAACACCGCGTAATCCATCAGCGCCGTGACGGCAGGCACCAGGTAGAACAGGCTGGTGACATTGACCAGATTGCCCGCCGCGATCATCCGGTAGAGCAGCACGGTGGCCAACACCGAGACCATCAGCCCCATCCACAGTGCACTGAGAATGAACGCAGCATTCCATTCCACGTGCAGCGGCTGGAAGGGCGCCACGGCGATGCACAGCGCCAGCCCGGCGATGTACTGCAGCGGCAGGGTGCCCAGCGGATTCTCGCGGATGTTCTTCTGCAGGATCGAGCCGCCGGTGATCGACAGTAGCGCCAGCAGGCAGCAGGCCAACCCGGCGAAGGTCAGGCCCGAGAGACCGATGCTCTGGTAGACCACCATCACCAGCCCGATCAGCCCTAGCGCGAGACCGGCAAGGCGCGGCGCTGAATGCCGGCGTTCGAGCAGGAAGCTGGTCAGCATCGGCTGCACGCCCAGCACCGTGGCGATCACGCCAGGGGTGACGTGCAGGTCCAGCGCCATCAGGTAGAAGATCGGGTAGATGCCCAGCATCACCAGGCCGGTGAGCACGGCGTGGCGAATCTGCTTGCGCTCGCGCGGCCAGCGCAGGCCGCCGATCAGCGGCGAGAGGATCAGCAGCGCCAGCAGCGCGGTGCCGAAGCGGGCGATGAGGAACACCATCGGCGAGGCATGGGCCAGGCCCCATTTGCTGATGATGGCGGCGCTGCTCCACAGCAGCACGAACAGCGAGGTACTGGCCAGGCCGGCCAGGGAAGAACGAGTGAACGAAATCATGCAATGCACCTGTCGTCAGGCAGATCACGCCCGGCCTGCGTAGGGCCGGACACATACCGGGAGCCGCGTCAGTTCAACGCGGAAATCCAGGCGATGGAAAACGTGTGAGGCGTCAGAAGCTCACGCCGGGTGGCGGGTAGGCCGCACCGGGTGGCGGAGGCGACGCGACAGCGACGACAGGAGGGGGAGGGCAGGCCGCGCCCGCACCCGCGCCGCGTGCCGGGGAGGCTGCAGCGATGATTGCCGGATTGGGCAATGGGTATCGGGACATGTATGGCGAACCTGTTCAGTGGAGGCAGCAACGGCGCTGCGTGGGCTGACTATAGCGGGCGTTGCGCGAGCACGCGAGCCCTGTGCGAGTCGCGCGGCAATCTGCGATTCCTGCGACAGAAACGACAACGCGCACAGGCTGCACGTGTGCTGGCGCTTTTCGTAGGGGCGTTCGACCCCTGCGTCTCTCATGGGAGCGGGCTCCGTCTGCGAAATCCGGCCCGGTGCAATCGGCAGAATCGACAACGCGCGGCCGGGGCCGCGCGTTGTCAGGCAAGGGTGACGCTTACTTGCCGGTCTTGATGGTGTTCCAGGTGCGGGTACGTACGCGGTCGATCTTCATCGGCATGGATTCGAGGGCGAACAGCTTGGCCATTTTGTCCTGCGGCGGGTAGATCGCCGGGTCCGCCTTGATCGCCTTGTCCACCAGCGGGTCGGCAGCCAGGTTGCCGTTGGCGTAGTGCACATAGTTGCTCACGCCGGCCATCACTTCGGGGCGCAGCAGGTAGTTCATGAAGGCGTAGGCGGCTTTTTCATCCGGCGCGTCGTTCGGCATGGCGACCATGTCGAACCACAGCGGCGAGCCTTCCTTCGGAGTGGAGTACTGGATTTCTACGCCGTTCTTGGCTTCCTTGGCGCGGGTGGCAGCCTGCAGGATGTCGCCGGAGAAGCCGACGGCTACGCAGATCTCGCCGTTGGCCAGGTCGCTGACGTACTTGGAGGAGTGGAAGTAGCGGATGTACGGACGCACCTTGAGCAGCGCTTCCTCGGCCTTCTTGTAGTCATCCAGCTTCTGGCTGTGATGCGGCAGGCCCAGGTAGTTCAGGGTGATCGGCAGCAGTTCCGGGCCGTTGTCCAGCACCGCTACGCCGCACTTGGCCAGCTTTTCCATGTACTCGGGCTTGAAGAAGATGTCCCAGGAATCGATCGGCGCGTTGTCGCCGAGGACTTCCTTGATCTTCGCCGGGTTGTAGCCGATGCCGGTGGTGCCCCACAGGTAGGGGAAGCCGTGCTCGTTGCCCGGGTCGTTCACTTCCAGCGCCTTCATCAGCACCGGGTTGAGGTTCTTCCAGTTCGGCAACTGGCTCTTGTCCAGCTTCTTCAGCGCGCCGGCCTGGATCTGCTTGGCCATGAAGTGGTTCGACGGCACCACGATGTCGTAACCGGATTTGCCGGTCATCAGCTTGCCATCGAGGGTTTCGTTGCTGTCGTAGACGTCGTAAGTCGCCTGGATGCCGGTTTCCTTGGTGAAGGTCGGCACGGTGTCCGGGGCGATGTAGTCGGACCAGTTGTAGATCTTGACGCTGTCGGCCTGGGCGGCGCCGGCGGAGACAGCGAGGGAGAGTGCAAGGGTGGAGAGCAACGGGGCGGAAATTTTCATTCTTGTGTTCCTGACAACGGTGCGGAAAGCCCGGGCCATCCGCGAAAGATGGGCGACGCTTCGTCGCGGGCTGGGCAAGAATTAACCATTTTGCCGGAACATGGCGAGAGGCCATGGCTGCCTGCGGGTCCGCAGACAGCGCATGTGGCCCGAGCCGTACCGAGCCGGCACGGCAGGCAGGAGACCGCCCCGCAGAGGGGCGGAATAGAGCTTACTGGACCAGTTCCTGGTCCTCGAACAGGCCGTCGAACAGCATGCTGGAGAGGTAGCGTTCGCCGGAGTCCGGCAGCACTACCACGATGGTCTTGCCCTGCATGGTCGGCTCTTCGGCCAGCTTCGCCGCCGCGGCCATGGCGGCGCCACTGGAGATGCCGCAGAGGATGCCTTCTTCCTGCATCAGGCGCAGGGCCATGCTCTTGGCGTCCTCGTCGGCGATGGTGGCCACGCGGTCAACCAGCGACAGGTCCAGGTTCTTCGGCACGAAGCCGGCACCGATGCCCTGGATCTTGTGCGGGCTGGGTTTGACTTCTTCGCCGGCCAGGGTCTGGCTGATTACCGGTGAGCTGACCGGTTCCACGGCCACCGAGAGGATCGGCTTGCCCCTGGTGTTCTTGATGTAGCGCGACACGCCGGTGAGGGTGCCGCCGGTGCCGACGCCGGCCACCAGCACGTCCACCGCGCCATCGGTGTCGTTCCAGATTTCCGGGCCGGTAGTCTTCTCGTGGATCGCCGGGTTGGCCGGGTTGTCGAACTGCGCCGGCATGAAGTACTTCGCCGGGTCGCTGGCGAGGATTTCCTCGGCCTTGGCGATGGCGCCCTTCATGCCCTTGGCCGGCTCGGTCAGCACCAACTCGGCGCCCAGGGCCTTGAGCACCTTGCGGCGCTCCAGGCTCATCGAGGCGGGCATGGTCAGGATCATCTTGTAGCCGCGGGCGGCGGCGACGAAGGCCAGGCCGATGCCGGTGTTGCCGGAGGTCGGCTCGACGATGGTCATGCCCGACTTCAGACGGCCGCTGGATTCGGCGTCCCAGATCATGTTGGCGCCGATACGGCACTTTACCGAGTAACCGGGGTTGCGGCCTTCGATCTTGGCCAGGATGGTGACGCCGCGCGGGGCGATGCGATTGATCTGGACCAGCGGCGTATTGCCGATGGACTGCGCGTTGTCGGCGTAGATGCGGCTCATGATGCGTTCCTTAGGTTGGAGCTGTGCAGACCCAGCAGCCTATGCCCGGCGGGCTTCGTAGTCCAGTCGGGGCGCCCGGCTCAGTCGGGCTGCGCGTCGCTGAAGATGGTCTCGATGGGCAGCTTGAAAACCCGCGCTATACGAAAGGCCAGCGGCAGGCTGGGGTCGAACTTGCCACTCTCGATGGCGATCACGCTCTGCCGCGAAACCCCCAGTTGCGTGGCGAGGTCCTGCTGGCTCCAGCCGTGCTCGGCGCGCAGTTCCTTGAGGCGATTGTGCATGGCTGCTCCTCAGCTTCTTCAGACGAAGCGGCGGCGCAGCAGTACCACGGCGACGCCGTAGGCAGCCCAGAACAGCGGGAAGGCGAGGATTACCGGGAAGCGCGGCCAGGCGGCGTACTGTTCGAGGAAGCCCCAGGCGCTGAACAGCCCGACCACCACGCCGCCGGCCAGCATCGCCGCGCGGGACAACAGGAATCGCAGGAATTCGTCCGGCTCGCTGCGCAGGTAGCGGTCGAACACGTAGAGCATCGCCAGCAGCGGCAACGCCGGAGAGGCGGCGGCCAGGACGCGCAGGGCATACGGCAGCTTCTGCAGGTCCAGCCCCCAGCTGATCAGCGCCACCAGGGCGGAGTAGATGAACATGAGGGCAGCACAGGACAGGGTGTAGCGGCGCAGGGCGGGATTCATCGCGGTCTCCTTGTGATGTAAAGTTAACTTAACATCGAGAATTCTGCGATGTAAAGTAAACTTGTCATCGGCAGGCCAATCGCGATCAGTCATCCCCTGACCCGCCATTCAATGACTGAATGCCGCGTCTGCGTTCACACTCGCCTTGGGTGCGCGGTATAGTCGCAGCTTGTCCGACCACTCGCCCGGCCCGGCAGAACGCCCGGCCCGCTATCGTTCGAGGATTCACCGATGAAGTTCGAAGGCACCCAGTCCTACGTCGCCACCGACGACCTCAAGCTGGCGGTCAACGCCGCCATCACCCTGCAGCGCCCGCTGCTGGTGAAAGGCGAGCCGGGTACCGGCAAGACCATGCTCGCCGAGCAGCTGGCGGAATCCTTCGGCGCCAAGCTGATCACCTGGCACATCAAGTCCACCACCAAGGCCCACCAGGGCCTCTACGAGTACGACGCGGTCAGCCGCCTGCGCGACTCGCAGCTGGGCGTGGACAAGGTCCACGACGTGCGCAATTACATCAAGAAGGGCAAGCTCTGGGAGGCCTTCGAGGCCGAAGAGCGCGTGATCCTGCTGATCGACGAGATCGACAAGGCCGACATCGAGTTCCCCAACGACCTGTTGCAGGAACTCGACAAGATGGAGTTCTTCGTTTACGAGACCAACGAGACCATCAAGGCCAAGCAGCGCCCGATCATCATCATCACCTCCAACAACGAGAAGGAACTGCCGGACGCCTTCCTACGCCGCTGCTTCTTCCACTACATCGCCTTCCCCGACCGCGAGACCCTGCAGAAGATCGTCGACGTGCACTACCCGAAGATCAGCGGCACGCTGGTCAGCGAGGCGCTGGACATCTTCTTCGACGTGCGCAAGGTGCCCGGCCTGAAGAAAAAGCCCTCTACCTCCGAACTGGTGGACTGGCTGAAGCTGCTGATGGCCGACAACATCGGCGAAGCCGTGCTGCGCGAACGCGACCCCACCAAGGCCATCCCGCCGCTGGCTGGCGCCCTGGTGAAGAACGAGCAGGACGTTCAATTGCTTGAGCGTCTTGCCTTCATGAGCCGCCGCGCGAGTCGCTGAGGCTCTTACTCCCTCTCCCTTCAGGGAGAGGGCCGGGGAGAGGGAAATGGCCCCGTGGCGTGCTTGCCCTCTCCCTAACCCTGCCTACGCGCCCCGCTCCGAAGGGAGAGGGACCGTTACTTGCGATTTCCGAGGGCATCTCCATGCTGCTCAACCTGTTCAACGAAATGCGCGCGGCCAAGGTGCCGGTGTCGGTGCGCGAGCTGCTCGACCTGATCGATGCGCTCAAGCACCGCGTCGTGTTCGCCGACATGGACGAGTTCTACTACCTCGCCCGCACCATCATGGTGAAGGACGAGCGCCATTTCGATAAGTTCGACCGGGCCTTCGGCGCCTACTTCAAGGGTCTGGAAAAACTCGACGACCACCTCAAGGCGCTGATCCCCGAAGAGTGGCTGCGCAAGGAATTCGAGCGCCTGCTGACCGACGAGGAGCGTGCGCAGATCCAGTCCCTGGGTGGCCTGGACAAGCTCATCGAGGAATTCAAGAAGCGCCTCGAGGAGCAGAAGGAACGCCACGCCGGCGGCAACAAGTGGATCGGTACCGGCGGCACCAGCCCGTTCGGCTCCGGTGGCTTCAACCCCGAGGGCATCCGCGTCGGCGACGCCGGCAAGCGCCAGGGCAAGGCCGCCAAGGTCTGGGACCAGCGCGAGTACAAGAACCTCGACGATCAGGTCGAGCTGGGCACGCGCAACATCAAGATCGCCCTGCGCCGCCTGCGCAAGTTCGCCCGTGAGGGTGCGGCAGAAGAGCTGGATATCGATGGCACCATCGACCACACCGCGAAGGATGCCGGCCTGCTCAACATCCAGATGCGTCCCGAACGCCGCAACACTGTGAAGCTCCTGCTGCTGCTGGATATCGGCGGCTCGATGGATGCCCACGTGAAGGTCTGCGAAGAACTGTTCTCGGCCTGCAAGACCGAGTTCAAGCACCTCGAGTACTTCTACTTCCACAACTTCATCTACGAGTCGGTGTGGAAGAACAACCTGCGTCGTTCCAGCGAGCGCACCGCCACCTTCGACCTGCTGCACAAGTACGGGCCGGACTACAAGGTGGTGTTCGTCGGCGACGCCGCCATGGCGCCCTACGAGATCACCCAGGCCGGCGGCAGCGTCGAGCACTGGAACGAGGAGGCTGGCTACGTCTGGATGCAGCGCTTCATGGAGAAGTACAAGAAGCTCATCTGGATCAACCCGTACCCGAAGGACACCTGGAACTACACCGCCTCCACCGGTCTCGTGCGCGAGTTGGTGAAGGAGCAGATGTTCCCGCTGACCCTGAGCGGTCTGGAAGAGGGCATGCGCTTCCTCTCCCGTGGTTGAGCTGAGCCGTGGTTAAGCTCCGGAACGGTGCGCCCGCACCGTTCCGATGTCCGCAAAGGTAACCCTGCCGCAAGGCTCGAAACTTCCGCATCGCGTCCGAGACCCCGTAAGATGGGGATCGATCCGGCCACGCTGGGTGGCCGGCACGCAACTTGCCTGCTCCTGACCTGCCCCCGTGCTGGTAACACTGACGGGGGCGCCGTAGCGTCTACGATGGGCATTGAATGAATCCTCTGACCTTCTCCCGCTCCACCTGGCTCAACTCCCTGCACATGACCTCGCTGACCGTCGCGCTGATGGAGTCCGAGGGGCACAGCCGCGAGTCCATCCTCGAGGGCAGCGGCATCACCGGCGACGACCTGCTCGACCTGCGTCGTCTGGTCAGCCCCTGGCAGGAACAGCAGGTCTTCGGCAATGTGCAGAATCTCGCCGGCGAGCCCGCACTCGGCCTGCGCCTGGGCGTGCGCACAAGGATCACCGCCTATGGCCTGCTCGGCTACGCACTGATCTCCGCGCCGACCCTGGGCGAGGCGCTGCGCATCGGCCTGAGCTATCCGGTATTGCTGGGCACCTACTTCCACCTCGCGCTGGAAGTGGACGGCGACATGGCCTGGCTGGTCGCCACCGGCTACGGCGAAGAGGAGGACATGCGCCCGTTCAACACCGAGCTGTGCCTGGGCTCGCTGAAGGTGGCCTGCGCCGACCTGCTGGGCCAGCCGCTGCCGCTGGTGCGCGCAGAGTTCGACTACGAAGGTCCGGTCGACCGTCGCGCGGCCTACGCCACGTTGTTTGGCTGCCAGTTGAGTTTCAACTGCTCGCGCAGCGCCATCGGTTTCCCCGCCAGTTGGCTGGACATGCGCCTGCCACTGGCGGATGCCGTGACGCACCGCGAGATGCTGGAGCAGTGCCGACGCCAGAACATCGACCTGGCGGCCCGCCGCGCCTGGCTGGACAAGGTCCGCGCGATTCTCGGCGAACGCCTGCAGGAGCCGCCGGGCCTGGAAGAACTGGCGCGCCGCCTCAACTGCTCCTCGCGCAGCCTGCGCCGCCACCTGCAGCAACAGCAGACCAGCTACCAGCAATTGCTCGACGAGTTGCGCTTCGCCCGCGCCAAGGAGCTGCTGCAGGACGGCGATATGCCGATCTACCGCATCGCCGAGGAGCTCGGCTTCAGCGAAACCGCCAGCCTGCGCCACGCCTTCCAGCGTTGGAGTGGCCAGCCGCCGAGCCATTTCCGTGCATAAAAGGCCGTGCATAAAAGGCCGCGCCTAAGCGTCGTGCGTAAAAAGCCGCGCCTGAGATCCGCGCGAAATTGTCGCAGATCAAGGTGCAGGCCGGCCCGACAGGCATAGCCTTCTGGAATCCCACAAGGAAACTCCCGAGGGCCTGACCATGGCCAAGAAATTCCCGCTCAATCCACCGCACCCCGAGCGCATCTGCTGGGGCTGCGACCGCTACTGCCCGGCCACCAACCTGGCCTGTGGCAACGGTGCGGACCGCACCATGCACCCAGCCGAGATGCTCGGTGACGACTGGTATCAATTCGGTGATTGGGGTATCGAGGCGCCGAAAACGATTTCTGCCGTGCAACTGGAGCCTTCCAGCTAGCACACACCCGCGCCGTTGCGGCGCCGGCCATGAAAAAGCGCGCATTCCCTCCCCGGAATGCGCGCTTTTTCGTCATCAGCCCTTGGCGGGCGTGATGCCGTAGATCTTCTGGAAGCGGGCGATCAGGCCGACCGGCTTCTTCTCTTCCTTCTGCATCAGGTACACCACACGCTCGCCGTTGGGGCCGCTGGCGATTTCGGTGTGGCGGAAGATCGGCTCGCCAAGGCCGTTCATGTCGACCATATCGCCGTAGCGCTGGGCCACGTAGATCACGCCTTCCTGGCGGATTTCGCCGTAGAAGCCGGCGGCCGGCGGCAGGCTCTGCTTGTAGAACTGGTAGGAGGCGATCTTCTTCGCGTCCTTGTCCTTGTCCTCGGCGCGGACGACCAGGACGACGTTCTGGCCGAACTTGTCCTTCTCGCCCACTTCCTTGGTGTAGGTGGTCTTGCCGGTCACGATGTAGTCGCGGTAGACGGCGGCGTCATCGAACAGGTACAGGGTCTCGTCGGTACGCACCAGATACCAGTCGTCGTTGTTGGGCGTGGCTTCCTTGCTGGCTACCGGAGCCTGGGCGGCGCAGCCAGCGAGGGCGGCGACGAGCAGAGCGATGGATGCAGCTTTGTTGGCTTTGTTATTGAACATCTCGGGGGCTTCCCTGGGTTTGAAAGCCTGCGAGTTTCATGGCGGCACATAACCGATTGATGACGGTGAAATGACGAATTGTTTCCGACCGGAAGCGCTGTGAATACGGGGCCGCGAGCGGTGCGAGCGGCCGCGACGGGCCGTCGCGAAGTGAGCCGCTCTAAGGCTGGGGTTTGGGCAGGGGAGCCTCGTCTGCCGAAGGTTCTGGCGCATCGTCGGTTGGCGCGGCGCGGGTGAGTGACGGGCGCTGCAGGATCAGGTTCTGCGCGACAGTGAGGTTGATGCCCGCCTCGCGCAACCCGCTGAAGATGGTGAACAGCAGGTCGCTCTTGGTGCCGTACACCGCCCGTGGGCTGCTGACGTTGCCGGAGGCGGCCAAGGTCAGGCCGGTGGCGCTGAGGTCCTTGAAGGTCACCGAGGGCGCCGGCGTCTCGACGATGTTCTCGTGCTCGGTGTAGGCCTTGAGCATCAGCTCGCGGACCTTCTGCACGTCAGTATCCAGCGGCAGGGTCAGGTTGATGCCGACCACGCCCAGGGCGCTGCCCATGGTCACGTTGCGCACGTTCTGCGAGATGAACTGGGAGTTGGGCACGATGACCGTGGACTGGTCGGACATCTGGATTTCCGTGGCACGCACGTTGATGCGGCGGATGTCGCCCTCGACGCCGCCGGTCAGGCTGACCCAGTCGCCGACCTTGACCGGGCGCTCGGTGAGCAGGATCAGGCCGGAGATGAAGTTCTGCACGATGGCCTGCAGGCCGAAACCGATACCTACCGACAGGGCGCTGACCACCCAGGTCAGGCTGGTGAGGTTGATGCGCAGCGCCGAGAGCACCAGCAGCACCAGGATGACCATGCCGATGTAGCCCACCAGGGTCACCAGCGAGGCGCGCATGCCTACGTCCATGCTGGTTTCCGGCAGCAGTTCCTCGGCCAGCCAGCGCTTGAGCAGGCGCAGGCCGAACAGCCCGGCAGCCAGGGTGCCCAGCGCCAGCAGGATGTCCTGCGGGACGATGTTCAGCCGGCCCAGGGACTGGCCGCTTTCCACCAGCCGCACCAGGCCCTGCAGCAACTCGCCGGGGCTGGTGCCGGTGGTGGAGAAGGCGATCAGTATCGTCGACAACACCAGCAGCGTGCGCCCGGCACCGGTCAGCAGGGTGGCGAACTGCGCCTGGTGGCGCGGGTCGACGCCAAGGTTCTCGGCCAGCCGCGCGCCGATCTTCTGCCTGGGTGAGAGCAGCGCTTCGCAGAGGTCGACGAACAGGGTCGTGAGCAGGTACCCCGTGGCACAGACGACGCTGGCCCAGAGCAGCTTGCCGGCGAGGAAGTAGGCCAGCGACAGGTAGCCGCTGACCAGTGCCAGGACGATCAGCAAGACGATGATCATCATCGCCAGCACAATGATTCCGGCCAGCGCCGACGTCTCGTGGCCCTCGGCCTCACGCCGCGCGCGTCGGTAACGGTACAGCGCGATGGAGAACAGCATGGCGGTAGCGATGGCAGTGATGGCGTTCACCGCAACGGTCAAAGCCAGGCTGGCGCCGCTGACGCTGTTCAGGCGCTCCTGGGTGCCGAGCACCAGCAGCAGCCAGGCCATCAGCCAGGGGAAGGGGGAGAGGGCGTCGGCCACCGGGTCGGGGAGGTCAGGCAGGCGCCAGGACGGTCTTTGTACGGCGAGCAGGGCGCGGCCCAGACCGGCGGTAAAGGTGCAGAAAATCACCAGGGTCAGCAACTGGTCGCCCAGGTTGGTCATGGTGCCATTGAGCTGTTCGTGCCAGTCCAGCCCTTCGCGGATCAGCGCGGCGGCGCCGCCCAGGGTGACGATGGTGGCAAGGCTGACCGCCACGGCAAGGGCGCTACGGCGCAGGCGGCCCACGGGAATCCAGCGGATCATCGCTTTGGTCAGCAACTGTTCGAGCAGGCGCCGGCCGGGGATCCACAGCAGCGCGCCGACGATCAGGCAGGCGATGAAGGGCCAGCGGTGTTCCGGTTGCCAGGTCAGTGCGAAGGCATCGCCGATCTGCCCGCGAATCGCTTGCAGGCGGGACAAGTCGTCGTCGGTGGGGCGGATCAGGCTGGACCAGAAGCGAGGGCTCAGCGGCGGCGGGTAGCGCGTGGCGATCTGCGAGTTGAACTGGCTGCGCCGCAGGTTGACGATCTGCGCGGCGAGGTCCTGGGCGTTCTTGTCCAGCTGATTGGCGCGTTCGAGCTGTTTCTGCAGGTCCTTCTGGGCATCCGTCAGGTCGCTGCGCTGTCTGGTCAGGCTCTCGGCCTCGTTGGGCGTGACCGGGCCGAGCACCTTGAGTTGATCCTCGGTGCGCGAGAGTGCCGTGCCGATGTCGGTGGCGTTCTGTTCCGCGCGGGCCTGCACGGCCAGCGCGGACTGCCGCAGGTTTGACAGCAGGCCATCGTCACTGTCGGCCGAGACGCGCTGGCGGATCAGTTCGAGACGGGCGCTCAGTTGATCGACGCCAGCATCCTCGGGCAGGTCCGGCAACTGGATGGAATCGCCGGCCTGGACGTCGGTCGGCTCGTCCGCCAGCACGGCGCCCGCTCCGGCCAGCGACAAGGTGAGCATCAGCAGCACGCGGCTGCAGGCATGCACGAAGGTTTCCCGCATCTTCCCCCATCCTGTGGTCAAAACGCATGTGGGTGTTCGACCGGACAATAGCCGGGACAATTCCCTGGAGCATAGCGCCGTAGTGGCTGGTGCTTGTCCGGCTGGTGCGGATAATCAACGCATGCAGATGGTTAAGGGTCAGAAATTCTGGCCACATCGATCCCCTTTTGGCCGCTTCCGCTGTTTTGTGCAGCGCGGTCGCTGGGCAGAATTCCCCCACCGGACAACAAGAATCCTTCAGAGGGTACTCCCATGCTTACCGTGTACAGCGATGATCACCGCCTGCATTTCGGCCAGTCCGAACTGGTCGACGGCAAACTCCAGCCCTGCTTCGAAATGCCCAGCCGCGCGGACACCGTGCTGGCCCGCGTGAAATCGCAGAACCTGGGCGAGATCATCGAGCCCAAGGACTTCGGCCTGGAGCCGATCCTGCGCGCGCACAACACCCGCTACGTCGAATTCCTCAAGGGCGCCTGGGCGCGCTGGTCGGCCGAAGGCCACACCGGCGACCTGGTCTCCACCACCTTCCCGGGGCGCCGCCTGCTCCGTGATGGTCCGATCCCGACTGCGCTGATGGGCGAAGTGGGACACTACAGCTTCGACACCGAGGCGCCGATCACTGCCGGCACCTGGCAGGCCGTGTACAGCTCGGCCCAGGTCGCGCTGACCGCCCAGGACCACATGCGCCAGGGTGCCAGCACCGCTTTCGCTCTGTGCCGTCCGCCGGGCCACCACGCCGGCAGCGACTTCATGGGCGGTTACTGCTTCCTGAACAACGCCGCTATCGTCAGCCAAGCCTTCCTCGACCAGGGTGCCAAGCGCGTGGCCATCCTCGATGTGGACTACCACCACGGCAACGGCACCCAGGACATCTTCTACCGCCGCAACGATGTGCTGTTCGCCTCGATCCACGGCGACCCGCTGGTGGAGTACCCGTACTTCCTCGGCCACGCCAACGAGCACGGCGAGGGCGCCGGCGAAGGCTACAACCACAACTACCCGCTGCCGCACGGCACCGGCTGGGATGGCTGGTTCGCCGCGCTGGACGATGCGTGCCGCAAGATCGCCGACTACGCGCCGGACGCGGTGGTTGTATCGCTGGGCGTGGATACGTATAAGGACGACCCGATTTCCGAGTTCAAGCTGGACAGCCCGGACTACCTGAAGATGGGCGAGCGCATCGCCGCACTGGGTATCCCGACCCTGTTCATCATGGAAGGGGGCTACGCGGTCGAGGCCATCGGCGTCAACGCGGTGAACGTGCTGCAGGGCTACGAAGGCGCTGCACGCTAAGTAGAGAAGATCGGGCGGATGAATTTCCGCCCGATTGCTTTTTATGGCTCGCGACCCGTCGTTTGTAATGGTCAGAGTGCGAGCGCATCCAACTGGGGAAGGACATGAACAAGAATACCGCGCTGCGCGGCCTGCTCGCCGCCGCCGCCCTCGTCACCGCCGGTGCCGCCAGCGCCGCGCCGGAAGTGCGCATCTACAACTGGTTCGACTACATCGGCCCGGACACCCTCAAGGGCTTCCAGAGCGAGACCGGCATCAAGCCGCAATACGACGTCTACGACAGCAACGAAGTACTGGAAGCCAAGCTGCTGTCCGGTCACTCGGGCTATGACGTGGTCGTGCCCAGCGACAGCTTCCTGCCCAACTACCTCAAGGCTGGCGTGTTCCAGCCGTTGGACAAGAGCAAGCTGCCGAACTGGAAGAATCTCAATCCCGCCCTGCTGAAGGTGCTGGAGAGCAAGGACCCGGGCAACCAGTACGTGATGCCCTACATGTGGGGCACCAACGGCATCGCCTACAACGTCGACAAGGTCAAGGCCGTGCTCGGCGACAACGCGCCGGTGGACTCCTGGGACCTGGTGTTCAAGCCGGAGAACCTGGGCAAGCTGAAATCCTGCGGCGTGGCCTTCCTCGATTCGCCCACCGAAGTCATCCCGCAGGTCCTGCATTACCTGGGCCTGTCGCCGAACAGCCACAACCCGGACGACTACAAGAAGGCCGAGGCGCTGCTGGCGCAACTGCGCCCGCACATTACCTACTTCAGCTCTTCGAAGTTCGTCACCGACCTCGCCAACGGTGATGTCTGCGTGGCCCTGGCCTGGTCCGGCGGCGCGATGCAGGCGGCCAACCGTGCCAAGGAAGCCAATAACGGCATCCACATCGAGTACCGCATTCCCAAGGAAGGCGCCGCAGCATGGTTCGACGTGCTGGCGATTCCGAAGGACTCGAAGAACGTCGAGCAGGCCCACGCCTTCCTCAACTACCTGCTGCGCCCGGAAGTGGTCGCGCCGATCTCCGACTATGTCGCCTACGCCAACCCCAACCAGGCGGCGGACGGACTGATCTCCAAGGAGCTGCACGACAACCCCAACGTTTACCCGCCGGCGGACGTGCAGGCCAAGCTGTTCTCGGTGGAGATGCTGCCGCCCAAGCTGGAGCGTATCCGCACCCGCACCTGGACCCAGGTGAAATCCGGCAAATAATGTCGCCCACGGCGCTCTGAACAGCGGATTTCCGTTGGCGGCCGGGCGCCGCGAACTGGCATGATCGGCGGACCTTCTTCGAGGAGGTCCGCCGATTCTCATTGGGCTTCCCGATAATCCTCACTTGCTGAGCCTTGAGTGCTGAGCTTTGCTGCCGAGCCTTGCCATGACCTGCCGGACTGCTGCACACGCCTTCTCAGGGAGGCGTTCATGAATTCCCCAGCCAATATCGTCGAACGCAAGGGCGCCGATGCCTTCGCCATCCAGGTCATGACCGGCCTGTGCATCATCTGGGGCATCCAGGCGGTGATGGTGAAACTGGCTGCTCACGACATCGCGCCGATCATGCAGGCCTTCGGGCGCAATCTGGTGGCGGCGGTGGTAGTTGGGCTGCTGATGTGCTGGCGCGGCGGCTGGGAAGGCTTCCTGCGCCATGGCACCGTCAAGGGCGGGCTGCTGGCCGGCGTGCTGTTCGCCGCCGAGTTCTTCTTCATCGCCCAGGGGCTGGTCTATACGTCGGCCTCGCACATGGCGGTGTTCATCTATACGGCACCGATCTTCTCGGCGCTGGCGCTGCACTTCCTGCTGCCCAGCGAGCGCCTGCGGCCGTTGCAGTGGCTGGGGATCGGTGTGTGCTTCGCGGGTATCGCGATGTGTTTCGGTGGCGGGTTCGACCTGGCGAACATGGATGGCCGCATGCTGCTGGGCGACGCCTTCGGTGTGCTGGCCGGCTTCGCCTGGGGCATGACCACGGTAGCAGTGCGCACCACGCGGCTGTCCGAGGCCAAACCGATCCTCACGCTGTTCTACCAGTTGCTGATCGCTGCCCTGCTGCTGCCTTTCGCCGCGCTGGCGCTGGGCAAGACCCAGGATGTGAGCTTCACCCCGATTGGCGTGGGCAGTGTGCTGTTCCAGGGCCTGGTGGTGTCGTTCTTCAGCTACTTCACCTGGTTCTGGCTGCTGCGCCGCTATCTCGCGTCGAACCTGGCGGTGTTCTCGTTCATGACGCCGATGTTCGGCATCGCCTTCGGTGTGCTCATCCTCGGCGAGCCGCTGACCCTGAACTTCGTCGCGGGTGCCGCGCTGGTGCTGGCGGGGATTACCCTGGTGAGCAGCGAGCAGTGGATTCGCCGGATGCTTTCGCGCTGAGGGGGAACTGTCGCGCTCTTGATTCAGGTCAGGCGTCGCGGCGGGGTAAGACGATAGTCTTTGTTTCAAGGAGTGAGTGGCACGGGCGGAGAGTGGGACGCCGGGCTATTCTTCCTAGGGCGGCCCATGGTGGTAACGGGCCGCCCGACCCGAATTCGCACGAGGAGGTATCCATGAAAGTCTGGCTGCAAAGCATTGCGTGGAAACTCGGTGTCACGCTCGGCCTGATCGAGCCTCCACGTCTGCAACCCATCCCCGTCCGCAGCGACGAGCAACGTCGCCTGATGGAGCAGCGTCGGCGCTACTGATCGCGCCCGCTACCGCAAAAGGAAAACCCGCCAGCTGGCGGGTTTTTTCTTGTCCGTCATTCGTGGGCCTTGAACCAGTCGTCGATCATCCCTTTCAGCCTTTCCCCGGAGAAACTCGGGAAGTGCCCGCCATGCACGGTGCGCACCGGCAGCTCGCGCAGGCGCGAAAGGCTGGCGGCGTAGTCGTCGAGATTGGAGTGGTAGGCGTCCTCGATCAGTGGGCCGTCGTAGATGATGTCGCCGGAGAACAGCGTCTGCGTCTTCTCTTCCCACAGGCTGATGCCGCCCGGCGAGTGACCGGGAGTGTGCAGGACCTGCAGGGTGCGGTCGCCCAGGTCGAGCACGTCGCCTTCGTCGATGGTGCGGGTGGCCGGCGCGGCTTTCACCCGGTATTCGGCGTAGCACAGCGGGCAGTCCGGGTGCGCGTCGAACATCTCGTCGTCGACGAAGGCGGTGGCCAGGGTGCGCTCGCCGTCGGGGCTGGCGAGGATGTCGGCTTCGGCCGGGTGCACCAGGCGTTCGTCGAACTCGTGGTGGCCGGCGATATGATCGAAATGGGTATGGCTGGCCACGGCCAGCAGCGGGCGGTCGGTGAGCCAGGGCAGCTGTTCGCGCAGGCTGACCAGGCCTGAGCCGCTGTCCACCAGCACGTCGCGGTCGCGACCCTGGATATGCCACATGTTGCAGCGGTAGAAGGGGCGGACGTAGGGCTCGTGGATCAGGCTGACGCCGTCGTAGCAGTGACGGACCTCGAACCAGCGGTCGCGGGTGACGATCTTCATGAGTCGGGTTCCGGGCGTTTTGTGTGGGAGCGAGGGGGACGCCTAGTCATTGCTCGCGAACAAACCCCGCCACGTAGCCAGGTTCGCGAGCAAGCTCGCTCCTGCAAGGAGACTTCACCCTAACCTCTCCCAGGGGGAGAAGGAACCGTTCGGAGCCTTGGGGGATTGGAGCGACGTCGCCGGTAGCTGCGCCGCCGCTCGGCTCTGGCGGATTCCCGCTCCTCCTGGGAGAGGGCAGGGCGGAGATGAAATGGCTCGAACGTAGGATGGGTGGAGCGGAGCGATACCCATGCCGATGGGTATCGCAGGCTCCACCTATCCTACGAAAGCGTTACGGTGCGAAAGGCGCCGCTTCCATCACTTCCACGATCAGCGGGCGATCGCTCGGGGCGTTGCGCAGCAGTTCCTGCAGGTGCGCGTGGTCGCGGGCGCGCTCGGCGGCGCAACCAAAGCCCTTGGCGATGGCGAGGAAGTCCGGGGTGTAGATGTCCACGCCCAGCGGGGTGATGTCGCGGCGTTCCATGTAGCGCTTGATCTCGCCGTAGCCGTGGTTGTTCCACAGCAGGACGATGATGCCCACCTTGGCTTCCACGGCGCTGGCCAGCTCGGTCATGGTGAACTGCAGGCCGCCGTCGCCCATCAGGCTGATTACCGGGCGGCCCGGTTCGCCGAGCTTGGCGCCGATGGCGGCCGGTAGGCCGTAGCCCAGGGTGCCGTAGCCGGTGGAGGCGTTGAACCAGCGGCGGCCGCCGTCCAGTTCCACCAGGTGGTTGCCGCTGTAGACAGTCTGCGTCGAGTCGCCGACGAAGCGCGCGTCGGGCAGTACTTCGAGGATCTTGCCGAACAGCTCGCGGTAGTGCGCCCAGCCGCTGAAGTCCTCGGCCAGTTGTGCGCGTACCTTGGCTGCGCGCTGGGCGCCGGGGCTGTTGGCGTCGGCCTGGCGGGCCGGCAGCAGTTCGAGCAGGGCGCGCATGGCGGTGCGGGCGTCGCTGTGGATGGCGATGCTCGGCGCGTAGTTGCGCATCAGCTGCTGCGGGTCGATGTCGATGCGGATCAGCTCGCCGTCGATCTTGAAGTTGCCGTCGAACACCACGTCGTAGTCTGTTTCGCCCAGCTCGGTGCCGATGGCCAGGACCACGTCGGCTTCCAGCGCGAGTTCGCGTACCGGAATCAGCGACTGGTTGCTGCCGATCAGCAGCGGGTGTTCCGGTTGCAGCAGGCCCTTGGCGTTGATGGTCTGCGCGGTCGGGGCGTCAAGGGCGATGGCTAGCGCGCGGGCTTCGGCCTGGGCTTCGACGCAGCCGCCGCCGAGCAGCAGCAGCGGGTTCTTCGCCTTGGCCAGCTTGGCGGCGGCCTCGTGCAGCGGCGAGCGCGCCGGGGCAGGGCGGGCCAGTTGGACGCGCGGGCGCACCTGCATGTGGTCGGCCGGGGCGGTGATGATGTCCAGCGGCAGCTCGATGTGCACCGGGCGTGGGCGTTCGCTGTCGAACACGGCGAAGGCGCGGGCCAGAACGGCGGGGAGTTCCTCGACGCTCATCAGCGTGTGGCTGAAGGCGCTGACGCCGGCGACCATGGCGCGCTGGTTCGGCAGTTCGTGCAGGTAGCCGTTGCCGTGGGCCAGGCGCGAGCGTTCGTTGACGCTGCTGATCACCAGCATGGGGATGGAGTCGGCATACGCCTGGCCCATGGCGGTGAGGATGTTGGTCATGCCCGGGCCGGTGATGATGAAGCACACGCCCGGCTTGCCGGTGACGCGCGCGTAGCCGTCGGACATGAAGCCGGCGCCCTGTTCGTGGCGCGGGGTGATGTGGCGGATGCCACTGTGCGGCAGGCCGCGGTAAAGCTCGACGGTGTGCACGCCGGGGATGCCGAAGACGGTATCGACGCCCCAGGCTTCGAGTTGCTTGACGAGGAATTCGCCGCAGGTGGTCATGGCAGTTCCTTGGAGTTCGTGGGTGAGGTGGTCGTTGATCATGCAAAAGGGCGCGGAGATCAGCTCGCCGCGCCCTTTTGCCTAGCGCAATGTCTTGTCAGGCCGCGTCGGCGACAGCTGCCGGGCGGGGCGACAGCAGGCTGACGACGATGAAGCTGACCAGGCCGATGGCCAGGCTGTAGTAGATCGGGGTGTTGGCGTCGAAGCCATCCTTGAGCATGAACACCAGCGCGGTGATGAAGCCCAGGGCCATGCTGGTGATCGCGCCGGCAGTGGTGGCGCGCTTCCAGTAGATGGCACCGATCAGCGGAATCAGCATACCGCCCACCAGCAGGTTGTACGCCAGGGTCAGGGCGCTGATCACGTCGTTCACTACCAGGGCGATACCCAGAACCACCACACCGGTGAGCAGGGTGCAGATGCGGTTCAGGCTCAGGCGGGTGGAGCGCTGGCCGGTGAAGATCGGCAGCAGGTCTTCGGTGATGGTGGTGGAGGCGGCGAGCAGGCCGGCGCTGGCGGTGGACATCATCGCGGCCAGTGCAGCGGCGATCACCAGGCCACGGATGCCGTCCGGCAGGGCGGACTGGACGATGGCGGCGAAGGCGTTGTTGACGTTGTCCAGGTCGGGCAGCAGCACCTTGGCGCACATGCCGATCAGTGCGCCGACCAGGCCGTAGATCACGCAGTACACGCCTGCGGCGGTGCCGGCGTACTTGGTGACCTTCTCGTCGCGGGCGGTGAACACGCGCTGCCAGATGTCCTGGCCGATCAGGATGCCGAAGAAGTAGATCAGGAAGTAGGTGATGATCGTGTCGTAGCCGATGGTGTGGAAGCTGAAGGCGGTGCTCGGCAGCTTGGCTACCAGCTCGTCCCAGCCACCGACACGATGCAGGCAGATCGGCAGCAGGATGAACATCAGGCCGACGGTCTTGATGATGAACTGCACGATGTCGGTCAGGGTCAGCGACCACATGCCGCCGATGGTGGAGTAGATCACCACGACGCCGCCGCCCAGCAGCACGGACACCCAGAACGGCAGGCCGAACAGGACCTGCATCACGGTGCCGATGGCCAGGGTGGAAACCACGCCGATCATCAGTGCATAGGCGAACATGATCACCGCCGAAGCCTGGCGGGCCATGGGGTTGTAGCGACGCTCCAGGACCTGGGTAACGGTGAAGATGCGCAGCTTGAGCAGCGGCTTGGCCAGGAACAGGTTCAGCGCGATGATGCCGGCGCCCAGTGCGGCGCACAGCCAGAAGCCGGAGATGCCGTGGACGTAGCCCAGGCGTACGGTGCCGACGGTAGAGGCGCCGCCCAGGACGGTGGCGGCCATGGTGCCCATGTAGAACGCCGGGCCGAGGTTGCGGCCGGCCACGAGGTAGTCTTCGTGGGTCTTGGCGCGGCGCATGCCGTACCAGCCCAGCCACAACATGCCAGCGGCATATATCAGTACGACGATCAGATCTAACGCCATGGTCGGCTCCTCACACTTGCATTGTCATTGTTGCCGCGCGCTTGTGGCGTGCGGTAGGGCATCGGACCGGCGGCAACCGGCCCGATGGGACTTTCGGGTAATGGACTTCGCGTCAGGCCGCGAAGCCTGGATCAGGCTGCCGGCTCGCTGATGCTGCGTACCGGGCGGTCATGGCTGCCAACCCAGCGCGGGCCTTTCGGTCCATACACGCCAGCGGGTTCCGGGAAAGTGCGCAGCAGGGCGATATAAAGCAGCGCGGCGACACCGAGGGTGACCGGCAGGCTGATGTCGATACCGCCGGCCAGGTTGCCCAGCGGACCGACGAACTGGCCCGGCAGGTTGACGAAGCACAGGCCCAGGGCCGCGCTCGGGATCCAGGCACCCATGCCGCGCCAGTTCCAGCCGTTGTGGAACCAGTAGGCGCCGCCTTCCTGGCCACGGGTGAACACCTGCAGGTCATCGGCGTGGTAGAAGCCACGGCGGATGATCAGGCCGAGGATCATGATGATCATCCACGGGCTGGTGCAGGTGATGATCAGCACGGCGAAGGTGGACACGCTCTGCACCAGGTTCGCAGCGAAGCGACCGATGAAGATGAAGGCGATGGACAGCAGACCGATCAGCAGGGTCGCCTGTACGCGGTTGAGCAGGCGCGGGAACACGCTGGACATGTCCAGGCCGGTGCCGTACAGCGACGTGGTGCCGGTGGACATGCCGCCGATTACCGCGATCAGGCACACCGGCAGGAAGAACCAGCTCGGCGAAACGGCCAGCAGGCCGCCGACGTAGTTGTTCTGCGCGATGTAGTCCGGAGCGTTGACGGCAACGATGGTGGCGGTGGCCAGGCCGAACAGGAACGGGATCAGGGTGGCCAGCTGGGCGCAGATCACGGCCAGCATGATGCGCTTCTGCGAGGTCTGGCGCGGGATGTAGCGCGCCCAGTCACCGAGGAAGGCGCCGAAGGACACCGGGTTGCTCATCGCCAGCAGGGCGGCGCCGATGAAGGCGGCCCAGAAACCTTCGCTGCCCATCTGCACGGTGCCGGCGTAGCCAGCGTCGAACGGGCCTGAGAAGGCGAACAGGCCGAGCAGGAACAGCAGGCTCGCGGCCCATACGGCGATCTTGTTGACCATCAGCATGAAGCGGAAGCCGTAGATGCAGACGATCAGCACCAGCACGGCGAACAGGCCGTAGGCCAGGCCCAGGGTCAGGTCGGTTTCCGGCAGGTCGAACAGGCGCTTGGCACCGCCGATCAGCGCATCGCCCGAGCTCCACACGGAGAGGGAGAAGAACGCGACCGCAGTGAGCAGCGACAGGAACGAACCGACGATCCGCCCGTGTACGCCGAAGTGGGCGCCCGAGGAGACCGCGTTGTTGGTGCCGTTGAGCGGGCCGAACAGGCCCATCGGCGCGAGGATGAGCGAACCGACCAGCACGCCGAGCACGATGGCCCAGACGCCGGCCTGGAACGACAGGCCGAACAGTACCGGGAAGCTGCCCAGCACGGCGGTGGCGAAGGTGTTGGCGCCACCGAAGATCATGCGGAACAGGTCGGTGGGCGTGGCGTTGCGTTCGTGATCCGGGATCTGTTCGACCCCGAATGTCTCGATCGTTGTGATTGCGTGTGCGTTGTTCTTGTTATCCATGACTTCCTCCCGGGGAGCCCTGTCTTTATGGCGTCGGAGACGGTGACAGGTGCTCGTGTGTGGCCAGCCAGCGGCCCTGTTTCGGATCACGGCGGAAGACGATGGTCTCCCGTTCGTGGTTCAGGCTTTCCTCTCCCTGGATGCGCAGCCGCGTGGCGACGTCGTGGCAGAACACGGCCACGTCTTCGCTTTGCAGGCTCACAAAGGTGTTGCTCGAAAGGCAGTCAAGGACCTCGAAACCATCGTCACGCAGCCAGCCTTCCCACACGTCGCGATAAGCCGCGCGCGACAGCAGCGGCACCGGCCAGGTGTGGAAGATGAAGGAGGCGTCTTCGCTGAAGGCGGCGAAGTAGGCTTCGGTGTCGGTGCGCGCGAAGGCTGCCACGAGATCTCGGGCAGCCTCCAGCACCTGTGCTACGCAGGCGTCGTTATTCATGTGTGTGCTCGTGCGCTCAGCGGCGCTCTACGCCCGGGAGGATGCAGAGCATTTCGTAGAGCAGGTTGGCGCCGAGCAACGAGGTGTTGCCGGTGGTGTCGTACGGCGGGGAGACTTCCACCAGGTCGCAGCCGATGATGTCCAGACCCTGGCAGCCACGGACGATCTCGATCGCCTGGATGGTGGTCAGGCCGCCGATTTCCGGGGTGCCGGTACCGGGCGCCCAGGCCGGGTCGATGCCGTCGATGTCGAAGGACAGGTAAACCGGGCCGCCGCCGACTTTCTCGCGGACTTCGGCCATCAGCGGTTCCAGCGACTTGTGCCAGCACTCTTCGGCCTGCACCACGCGGAAGCCCTGCTTGCGGCTCCAGTTGAAGTCTTCGGCGGTGTAGCCCTGCGCACGCAGGCCGATCTGCACCACGCGGTCGCAGTCCAGCAGGCCTTCTTCCACCGCGCGGCGGAAGGTGGTGCCGTGGGCGATCTTCTCGCCGAACATGTGGTCGTTCACATCGGCATGGGCGTCGATGTGGACCAGGCCGACCTTGCCGTGCTTCTTGTGGATGGCACGCAGGATCGGCAGGGTGATGGTGTGGTCGCCGCCCAGGGTTAGCGGGAGGATGCCGTGGTCGAGGATCTTGTCGTACGCCTCTTCGATGATGCGTACGGCTTCCATCAGGTTGAAGGTGTTGATCGCCACGTCACCGATGTCGGCGATGTTCAGCGAGTCGAACGGCGCAGCGCCAGTGGCCATGTTGTACGGACGGATCATCACCGACTCGGCGCGGATTTCGCGCGGCCCGAAACGAGTGCCGGAGCGCAGGGAGGTGCCGATGTCCAGGGGCACGCCGACGAAGGCGGCATCGAGCTGGTTGAGCTCTTCGGGGGACTGGATATGCGGCAGGCGCATCATGGTGGCAATGCCGCCGAAACGCGGCATTTCGTTACCGCCCAGGGGCTGGTGAAGTTTCTTGTCCATGGGTAGGGCCTCAGGCTGATCGCTGTCTTCGTGGAAACAGGCTTGTTGATACTGAGGCCGGATTCTCTCCACGCCGGGTAGTGGAAAAAATCGCTGGCTACAAATAATCACTTCAGAGTTTTCTAAACTAATAACGGTCGCTAGACTGCGCCACCTTGCCGCAGCAGACGGCTCGCCGGGCTTGTGGCCTGCGGTTCCTGAATAGATAGGTGGCTTGCTATCATCCATTTTTCAGGTATAGAAACTACTGAACTAGAGCGGCCCGGCCGCGGTTTTGCGGAGTCTTCATGAGCGCGAGCGCATTGCCCGACGTCAAACTGTTGCGGATTTTCGCCTGCGTGGTGCGTAGCCAGGGCTTCGCCGCCGCCCAGCAGGAGCTGAACCTGTCGACTTCGGCGATCAGTACCTACATGAGCCAACTGGAAAACCAGTTGGGCATCGTGCTCTGCCACCGCGGCCGTGGCGGCTTCGGCCTGACCAGCAAGGGCGAGCTGTTCCACCAGGAAACCCTGCGCATCCTCGGCGAACTGGAAGGCTTCGAGCGCTACGCGGCGACCTTGAAAGGGGAACTGCGCGGTACGCTGAACCTCGGCGTGCTGGACTCCACCGTGAGCGATCCGGCATTGCCGCTGGCGGATGTGATCGGCTCCTTCAGCAGCCTGCACCCTGCCGTGCACCTGCACTTGCAGGTGCAGAGCCCCTACGAACTGCAACTGGCGGTGCTGGACAATCGCCTGGACCTGGCCATCGGCTCCTTCTTCAGCCGGATGAACGGCCTGGTCTACCAGCCTCTTTATAGAGAGCAGCACTGGCTGTACTGCAGCGACCGCCACCCGCTGTTCGACGGGCGGCGCATTCCCGCCGAGCTGATCACCCAGCAGCGCATGGTCGGCCGTGGCTACTGGAGCCAGGCGGAACTGGCGCGACACGGCTTCAAGCACAGCGCCGGCACCGTGGAAAGTATGGAAGCGCAGCTGATCCTGATCCTCTCCGGCGGCTACATCGGCTACCTGCCCGAGCACTACGCGCATCCGTGGGTGGAGCAGGGCCGCCTGCGCGCGCTGCTGCCAGCGACCTTTGGCTATCAGGCGCCGTTCTCGCTGATCCTGCGCCGCGGCCGTTCCCGCGAGCCGCTGATCCAGAACTTCCGCGACCTGCTGCGCACCCAGCCGAGCCAGTCATGAGCCGCGCCCGTTGCCCGCGCTGCGAGCGCCCGCTGGATCATTGCCTGTGTGCGCTGATTCCCCGTGTGGATAACCGCACACGCGTCCTGTTGTTGCAGCATCCGAGCGAGGTCGGCCATGCGCTGAATACCGCGCGACTGGCAGCTCTTGGGTTGATCAATGCCGAATTGATGGTCGGTGAGGATTTCAGCGGCCTGGACCTGTCCGCCTGGGATGCCTGGTTGTTGTTTCCCGGCGAGTCCGCCCTGGTGCTGGGCGAACTGGCTGCTCGGCCTGTGGACAAACCGCGCCTGCTGGTCGTCCCCGATGGCACCTGGCGCAAGGCACGCAAGCTGCTGCACCTCAATCCGAACCTCGCCGCGTTGCCGCGCGTTGTGCTGCCGGAAGGTCTCACCTCGCGCTACCGCCTGCGCAAGGCGCCGGCCGAAGGGGCTCTGTCCACCATCGAAGCCGTGGTGCATGCCCTCGATGCGCTGGACGCACCGCAATCCCACGCTGACCTGCTGCGTCCGTTCGATGCGCTGATCGAAGGGCAGATTGCCGCCATGGGGGAGGAGACCTTCCGGCGCAACCACGGGCCGCGCTGCTGATCCGCTCCTACGAGATACCTCTGCGCTTGGGCCATCCCTCACCCTAGCCCTCTCCCTGAGGGAGAGGGTTGGGGTGAGGGGGAAGACGCAGAGACGGGCTATCCAGAGAAGACAGTTGCTCCTACAGGAGCAGGAGCGCGGGGACGCGCGTATACTGCGCCCCTCATTCCCCTTCGTGAGGTGTTCGTCCGATGCGCCATTGATGCCGCCGTGGTTTCACGGCCCGTTTCCGTCCCAGGTTCCGTTCCTGGGGGTTACCCGGCATCCGATGGATTTGCGTATGACGAACCCTGTCTCCCTGGCGCTGCATGGCGTCACGTTTCAATTGCCCACGGGCGAACCGCTGTTTCGCGACCTCAACGAAACCTTCGACGAGCGCCGTACCGCGCTGGTCGGGCGCAATGGTGCGGGCAAGTCCGTGCTGGCGCGGATCATGGCGGGAGTCCTGGCGCCCAGCGCCGGGCGCTGCCTGGCCTCCGGGCTCGTGCATTACCTGCCCCAACACATCGAGCCGCAGGCGTTTTGCAGCGTGGCGGAGCTTGCCGGCGTGCAGCCGTTGCTGGATGCGCTGGCGCGGGTCGAGGCCGGCGCCGTCGACCCCGCCGACTTCGAGTTGCTGGACGGGCGCTGGGACATCCGCGCGCAGTTGGAGGCGATGCTGTCGGCGGCAGGATTGGGGCATTTGACCGTCGATACGCCTGCTGCACGCCTGAGCGGCGGCGAGTGCATGCGCGTGGCGCTGCTCGACGCCTGGCTGAGCGAGGCGGACTGGCTGCTCCTCGACGAACCGAGCAACCACCTGGATCGCGCCGGCCGCGAGGCGCTGCGCGAGCAGCTTCAGCGCTGGCGCGGCGGCCTGATCCTGATCAGCCATGACCGCCTGCTGCTGGATGACATGCAGCGCATCGTCGAACTGTCTTCCGCCGGGCTGCGCAGTTACTCCGGTGGCTATGCCTTTTACCGGGAGGCGCGCCAGCAGGAGCAGGACAATGCGCTGCGCGAACTGCAGCGGCGCAAGCAGGAGCGGGACCGCCAGCAGCGCGCGATGCAGGAGCAGCGCGAGCGCCAGGCGCACCGGCAGGCGAAGGGACGCAGGGATGCGCAGGAGGCCAACCAGGCGAAGATCCTGGTGGATCGGCAGAAAGAGCGTAGCCAGACCAGCATTGCGCGCCTGGCCACGCAGCATGGCGAACGCCGCGAACAACTGGCGCAGGACGTGCGGGAAGCGTTCGACCAACTGCGTGATGACGCCGCCGTCGCATTGAATGCGCCGGCGTGTGAGTTGCCCGAGCAACGCGCGGTACTGCAACTGGCCGGGCTGCGCCTGCCTTTCGGCAATCCCGCTCCGCTGGACCTGCAACTGAACGGGCCGCGCCGCCTGGCGGTGACCGGGTGCAATGGCAGCGGCAAGTCGACCTTGCTCAAGGTGCTGGCCGGCATCGTCGAACCTGTCGCCGGGCTTTGCGAAGTGAAGGTGCGCAGCGCCTACCTGGACCAGCATCTGGCGGCGTTGTCGCCGGAGCGGTCGGTGCTGGAGCTGTTGCTGGAGCGCAACCGGGCTGTGGACAAGTCCGTGCTGCGCACACGCCTGGCACAGCTCGACCTGCCGGCCGCGCGGGTCGATCTGCCCAGTGCGCTGCTCAGCGGCGGCGAGCGTCTGAAGGCGGCGCTGGCCTGCGAGATCTACGCCGAGCAGCCGGCGCAGCTGCTGCTTCTGGACGAGCCGGAAAACCACCTCGACCTGCCATCCCGCGAGGCCCTGGAAGAGCTGTTGCGGCAATACCAGGGCGCCTTGCTGGTGGTATCCCACGATGAAGCGTTTCTTGCCCGGCTGGCGCTGGAGGGCCGCCTGGAGTGCGCGCGAGACGGCTGGCATTGGCGCGCAGGCTGAACCTTTACCGGTCGGCGAGAGGCAGTTAGGATCGGCGTCCCTCTCTTTCCGGCTGCCTCTGCCGTGCCCCGCCCAGGCGTTGATTCGCGAAGCGGGCATTCATGCTGCCGACGCTCCAACGGCCGTCACCGCTCGTGGCGTGCTATCCCTTTGTGATCTGTTGAATCAGGATGAATTCATGCTCATTCGCCAACGCATCGCTGCGGACAACCCGCGGCTGCTCGATATCTGGCTGGGCGCCGTGCGCGCGACCCACGACTTCCTGCAACCCTCCGACATCGACGCGCTCCTGCCGCTGGTCCGCGATGTCTACCTGCCCGCCGTCGAGGTCTGGGTGGCGGTCGATGCCGACGACTGCCCTCAGGGCTTCATCGGCCTCAACGGCAACCATGTGGAAATGCTTTTCATCGACCCGGATTGCCGGGGGCGGGGCCTTGGCCGCGCGCTGCTGGATTTCGTGCGCGAAACGCGCGGTACGCTGGGTGTCGACGTCAATGAACAGAATCCTCAAGCGGTGGGGTTCTATCTGCACTATGGCTTCGTCCAGACCGGGCGCTCGCCGCTGGATGGCGAAGGTCGGCCGTTCCCCTTGCTGCATATGAGCCTGCCGGCATAAGCGGTTCGGTGTAGGAGCGAGCTTGCTCGCGAATGGATTTCCCGGCGATGCCGTTGCGTCAGACGGGTTCGCGAGCAAGCTCGCTCCTACAAAAAGCCGGGGGTTACGCTGTGTGCTCGGTCTCGCCGCTGCCGAAGCGGATGCTTCGCGCGCCGAGCCTGAGCAGGCTGTCGGCGAACAGGTCGCTGGCCGTGCTGCGGCAGTCCCAGGCGGCTTCCCAGTCTTCCTTGCGGCGCCAGTGCAGGCGGCCGACCAGGCGCTGCGGTTGGCCTTCGGCATGCAGCTCGCTGGCGAGGTAGCCGGGGCGCCGGTAGAACAGCTCCTGCAGATGCGCCAGGTAATCGCACAGGCGCGCGGCGATGTGCGGGCGTTGCTGGGGTGTCACGTCGATCTCGATCTGCAGCACGAAGTGCGGATTGTCTACGCAGGCCTGGGCGGTGATCGGGCTGGGTTGAGTCATGTTCCTGGGCTCCCTGTCTTGAACCGAATGCCAGGCGAGGGTAAAACCTCAACATAACTTGAGGTCAATAGCCCATGAAAGAATCTTCTTCCTGCTCCCTGCACCGCGACCTGAGTGTCGGTGAACTGGCCAAGCGCGCCGGCGTGGCCGTCTCGGCGCTGCACTTCTACGAGACCAAGGGGCTGATCAGCAGCACTCGCAACGCGGGCAACCAGCGCCGCTACTCGCGCGACACGTTGCGCCGGGTGGCGGTGATCAAGGTGGCGCAGCGGGTAGGGATTCCCCTGGGGGAGATCGCCGACGCACTGGGCTCGCTGCCCACCGGACACAACCCGTCGGCAGCGGACTGGGCGCGATTGTCGGCGCGCTGGCGGGAGGACCTGAACGAGCGGATCGAGAAGCTATTGCTGCTGCGCGATCAACTCGACGGCTGCATCGGTTGTGGCTGTTTGTCGATGGAGGCCTGCCCGCTGCGCAATCCGGGGGACAAGTTGGCGGAGGAGGGGCCGGGGGCGCATTGGCAGGGGGACGAATGATGGAGGGTTCGCGAGCAAGCTCGCTCCTACATGAAGCACCCGGCACCTGTAGGAGCGAGCTTGCTCGCGAACGCTGGGCTTACCGCTCCCGCAGTGCCTCCCACCGCGCCTTCAACACCGGCTTCAAGATGTAATCCAGCACGCTCTTCTCGCCGGTGATGATGTCCACCGTCGCCACCATGCCGGGGATGATCAGCAGGGGCTTGGCGTCGGTGCCCAGGTGGTTCTTGTCGGTGCGCACCTGGATCAGGTAGAAGCTGTTGCCCTTGTCGTCAGTGATGGTGTCGGCGCTGATCATTTCCAGCTTGGCCTTGAGCCCGCCGTAGATGGTGTAGTCGTAGGCGGTGAACTTCACCGTGGCCGGCTGGCCGGGGTGGAGGAAGGCGATGTCCTGCGGGCGCACCCGCGCTTCCACCAGCAGGTTGTCCTCCAGCGGGACGATTTCCACCATGTCGTTGCCCGGCTGCACCACGCCGCCGATGGTGTTGACCTTGAGCTGCTTGACGATGCCGCGCAGGGGCGCGACCACCAGCGTGCGGTTGACCTTGTCGTCGATGGCGCGGCTGGTGGCGGTGAGCTTGTTGAGGTCGGTGCGAACGTCGTTGAGTTCCTTCAGCGCATCGCTGCGAAAGCCCAGCTTCGATTCCTCGACCTTGCGCTGGATCTCGTTCACCGCCGCCTCGGCGCGGGGGATGGCGAGGTTGGTGGCGTTGAGGTCGCCGCTGATCTCCACCGCGCTGCGGCGCAGGCGCAGCAGCTCGACGGGGGAGACCGCACCGGCCTTCACCAGCGGCTCGGACATGTTGATCTCCTGCTGCACCAGGCCGAGGCTGGAGCGGTATTGCTGGGTCTTGGCGCGGAACTCCTGCAGCTCCTGGGTCTTCTGCCGCAGTTGTTCCTGAAGAATGTTCAGCTCGCTGTTCTGCCGCTGCATGCGGGTCTGGTAGAGCGCCATCTGGTCCTCCACGACCTGCGGCGCGGCTTTTTTCAGGTCGTCGGTGAAGTCCGGCGCACGCCCGTCCGCTTCCGCTTTCAGGCGCTCCACGCGGGCTTCCAGCGAGTTGCGGTCGGCCTCGGACTCGCCCTTGTTGGAGGAGAAGCGCGTGTCGTCCAGGCGCAGCAGCGGCTGGCCCTTGTTCACCACCTGGCCCTCGCGGACGAAGATTTCCGAGACGATGCCGCCCTCCAGGTTCTGGATGGTCTGCACCTTGGAGGAGGGGATGGCCTTGCCTTCGCCCTTGGTGACTTCCTCGATGTCGGCGAAGTACGCCCAGGTGATGGCCGCCACCAGCAGCCCAAGTGCTGCCCAGAGGGTGATGCGCGTGGCGTTGGGCGAGTCTTCCAGCAGGGTGCCCTGCACCTCGGGCATGAATTCGGTGTCGCGGGCGCCGTTGCCGCCCAGGTAGCCGCGGATCGATTGCGAAAAGTGCATGGCCATTACCCCGCTGCCGGGCCGACGTGGCCCTTGCGCAATGCTTCGATGACCGCGTCTTTCGGGCCGTCGGCGACGATGCGGCCGTTGTCGAGCACCAGCAGGCGGTCGACCAGGCTGAGCATCGAGGTGCGGTGGGTGACCAGCAGCAGGGTCTTGTCGCGGCAGGCCTCGTGCAGGCGCTTGCGGAGGATCTCCTCGCTGCTGTTGTCCATGGCGCTGGTGGGCTCGTCGAGCAGCAGGATCGGCGGGTCGAGCAGCAGCGCGCGGGCCATCAGCACCGCCTGGCGCTGGCCGCCGGAGAGCAGCTGGCCGCGCTCGCCCACCGGCCGGTCGAAGCCGGCGGGGTGTTGCCGGGCCAGTTCGCTGACGCCGGTCAGTTCGGCCACTTCGAGCATCCGCGCGTCGCTGACGTAGCGCGCGCCCAAGGTCAGGTTGTCGCGCAGGCTGCCGGCCAGCAGCGGCAGGTCATGGGCGACGTAGCCGATCTGCTGGCGCAGGTCGGCGACGTCGAGCTGGCGCAGGTCCAGGCCGTCCAGCAGGATCTGCCCTTCGTCCGGGTGATAGAAGCCCATCAGCAGGCGGCCGAAGGTGCTCTTGCCCGAGCCGCTCTTGCCGATGATGCCGATCTTCTCGCCGGGGGCCAGGCGCAGGCTGACGTGGTTCAGCGCCGGGCTGGTCTGCTCCGGATAACTGAAGCTCAGTTGGCGGACCTCCAGTGCGCCGTGCAACTGGGTGCGCTCCAGCGGACGCTGGCGGGCCTGGCGCTCCTGCGGCAGTTCCATCAGCGCGTCGGTGCTCTTCATGGTCAGGCGCGCCTGCTGGTAACGGGTGATCAGCCCGGCGATCTGCCCCAGCGGGGCGAGCACGCGGCTGTTGAGCATGTAGCTGGCGACCAGCGCGCCAACGCTGAGGTTGCCGTCGAGGATGCTGTAGACCCCGGCGCAGATCATCGCCATGCCGGCGAACTGCTGGAGGAACAGGGTGCCGTTGGTGGCCAGGGCGGAGAGGAAGCGCGCGTGGTTGTCCAGCCGTGCCAGCGCGCCATGGGTAGCTTCCCAGCGGTACTGGCGCTCGCTCTCGGCGCCGCAGGCCTTGAGGGTTTCCAGGCCGCCGAGGGTTTCGATCAGCAGCGCCTGGCGTTCGGCGCCCAGGGTCAGGCTCTTCTGCACCGTGTCGCGCAGGCGGCTCTGGATGATCAGGGCGAAGACGATGGTGAGCGGGAAGGCCAGCAGTGGGATCGCGATCAGCCAGCCGCCGAGCAGGCCGATGACCAGGATCATCAGGATCGAGAAGGGCAGGTCGATCAGGCTCGTGAGGGTCAGCGCGGTGAGGAATTCGCGCAGGCCCTGGAAATCATGGATGCTCTGGGCGAAGCCGCCGATGGTCTCGGGCTTGGCCTTGAGCGACATGCCGGTGATGCGTTCGAACAGGGTGGCGGACAGCACCACGTCGGTCTTCTTGCCGGCCATGTCCAGCAGGTTGGAGCGCAGCACGCGCAGCAGCAGTTCGAACATCGTTCCCAGCAGCAGGCCGGCCGCCAGTACCCAGAGGGTCGAGATGGCCTGGTTGGGCACCACGCGGTCGTAGGTCTGCATGACGAACAGCGGCACCAGCATGCCCAGCAGGTTGATCAGCAGGCTGGCGACCAGGGCATCGGTATAGAGCCAGCGCGAGAGCCGCAGGGTGTCGCGGAACCAGGCTTCGACCCGCGGCACCAGCGGTTTGCGGGCGGCCTCCAGTTCGTGGCGCGGGCGGGCGAAGAGCGCCTGGCCACTGTACTGGGCGGCCAGTTCCTCGGCGCTCACGGCCTGCTCGCCGCCTTCGGTTTCGCAGGGCAGGATCAGTGCCTGGCCGTCGTCGCGCCATTGGCGCAACACCGCGCTGCGGCCGTCGTTGAGCAGCAGCAGCACCGGCAGGTTCAGGCTGGAAATGCTCTTCAGCTCGCGGCGCAGCAGTCGCCCCTGCAGCCCGGCACGTGCGGCGGCGCGCGGCAGCAGGCTGGCGGACAGGCGCTGGTTGGGCAGCGGCAGTCCGGCGGCGAGGCTGTTGCGACTCACCGCGCAACCGTGCAGGCGGCAGAGAATCAGCAGGCCGTCGAGCAGGGGATCGTCATGGCTCAGGCGCGGATCGCCCGGCGCGGGTGCGCCGCGCTCCTGGATGATCATGGTCACGCTACTTCCTCCCGGGCCGGGCCAGCCCACGCCAGCAGCAGCCAGCGAGCACTTGCAGGTGCTCGCCGGCCCTCGCCGGACGCCGGGTTTTCCGTGCCCCGTCGTATCGCTTCACGGCCGCCTCCCCAAGGCTGGGCAGCGTGGGGGAGGCGGCGAATGTGTGCGACTTTCTTATTTCAGGTCAGGCAGGCGTGCCTCGTTCTTCACGTCCGACAGCGCCACCGACTCGTGGGGCGCTACCACATGCTGGGAGCGCAGCAGCGAACCCATGCTGCCCAGCACGCGGTACATCGAGTATTCCTCGGTGTAGCGCACTTCGGTGTAGCGGCGGTTGGCGGTGAACAGTTCGTTCTCGCTATCCAGCAGGTCGAGCAGGGTGCGCTGGCCGAGGGTGAACTGTTGCTGGTACGCCTCGCGCACCTTGCGGGTGTAGTCGGCGTATTCACGGGCCGGTTGGGTCTGCTTGCGCGAGTTTTCCATCGCGTCCCAGGCCAGCGAGAGGTTCTCGTTGAGCAGCCGCAGCGCGTTGTTGCGGATGTCCTGGGCCTCGCCGATCTGGTGCGAGGTGGCATTCAGGTGAGCCTTGTCGCGCATCCCGTTGAACAGGTTGTAGCGCATCACTACCTGGGCTTCCCAGCTGTTGTAGTGGCCTTCGTCGCCGTCGACGTTGTTGTTGGCCGCCTTGGCCAACTCCGCGTCGAAGCGCGGGTAGAAGGGCGCCTTGGCTGCCTCGTACTGGGACTCGGCGGCATTGACGTCAGCCTGCGCCGATTTCAGCAGCGGGTTGTCGCTGAGCATGCCCTGGCGGGCGCTCAGCAGGTCCGGCGGCACTTCGGCCTTGATCGTGGTGGGCATTTCCAGCTGGTCGGGCATCTTGCCGGTGGCGCTGTAGAAATTCGCCTCGGCGTCGGCCAGGTTCACTTCCTCGGTGTAGAGGTTGTTCTGCGCCAGGGCCAGACGGGCGATGGCCTGGTCGTTGTCCGCGGTACTGCCGACGCCCCGTTCGCTGCGCAGGCGAATCTGGTCGCCGATGCGTTCGTGGGCCTGCAGGTTGTTCTTCGCCAGGGTCACCATCTCGCGGCGCTTGAGCACTTCGAGGTAGACCTCGACGGTGCGCAGGGCGGCAGTCTCGGAGGTGCCGAGGATGCGGAAGGCCTTGGAGTTGACGTTGGATTCGTTGCGCTTGACCTCGTTGGGCGTGCCGAAACCGTCGAACAGCATTTGCCGCAAACGGATTTCCGCATCACCACGGGTCAGGGTTTCATCGTTGTGATTGCCCGCCGCGCGAGTGGTCGGGCTGTCGGTGTTCTCTCGGCCGTATCCAGCCACGAGATCGACGGTTGGCAGATAACCTCCCCTGGCAAACTTGAGTTCTTCATCCGCGGTCAGGCGACTGTTCACGCTCTGACTGATCTCCGGGTGGTACTGCAGCGTGCTTTGTATAGCTTCAGTCAGGGTCATTGCCTGCCCATGGGCCCCTGACACCGCCAAAAATACACCGCTCCATAGTGCCGCGTTACGACTGCGCATGGCTTTGCTCCTGGTGTTCTGTACTTCGATGCTCTTGAATCGCCAATTTATTGGCTTTTTTCTCTTATCAAGCGTTTCACGCCTGTAACATCAGAGCTAAGAACAACTTTTCGAAAACCTCAGAAGAATTTTTCACATGGGTTATTCGGAAAAAATCTTATGAGTCATGTGAAAAACCGCACATTGTTTGAACGTGCAAGCCCTCGTATTTCCTGGGTATGGGCAGGAAAGGCGCTTGCAAACGAAGCCAGGTACGGTTTGTAGCAGTTAGGGCGGGGACCACCGCAGAAGGACAAGAAAACGCGTGGCCAGCATGACAGAAAATTGTCGCTGGCTTTTTGATACCCAAACGCTACCAGTCCTTCTCGCACCCTTCGCAGCTTTCGTAGCGGCATCCGGATACAAGCGTGCCATGGCCTGTTCAGGTTACTTGCGTGTCGGTGGAGCCGGCCGCGGACAGTGCAGTGGAGGAAGGACTCATGGCTACTTTGATGGGTGTCGTCAGCAAGGTAATCGGCGAAGTGTTTGCGGTAGCCGCCGATGGATCGCGTCGTCCTTTGGAACAGGGAGACAAGGTTTTCGTAGGCGAGCAACTGGTCACCGGCGCCAACGGCGCGGTGGCGCTGAAGGTCGCTGGCGGGGGGGAGATCACCCTGGGGCGTGACAGCTCCCTGCCGCTGACCTCGCAGATGCTCGCTGCTGCGCACCAGGCGCAGAACGGTGACGAGCAGGTGGCACAACAGCCTGCGCCGCCGAGCGCGAAAGACACCGCCGACGTCAAGGCCCTGCAGGCCGCCATCGCCGCGGGCGCCGACCCGACCCAGCAAGCCGAAGCCACTGCCGCAGGTCCCCAGGCGGGCAACGCCGCCAATGGCAAACCCGGTGGCGGGCACTCCTTTGTTCTGCTGACCGAAGTCGGCGGGCATATCGACCCGACCATTGGCTTCCCCACCGGGCCGATCGGCTCCGGGCCGCTGCCCCTGCGCGAGTTCGATGGCGTTCCGCAGCCGCGCGCCGAGGCCGTTACGCCGCCGGAGGTCCTGCCGCCGGATGGCCAGCCGAGCGCTGGCCCCAACGGCCCTGGCACCGCCAACGTATTCGAGGCCGGCCTGCCCGGCGGGATTCCCGATGGTGCAGGCGAAGGCGCGACCTTCACCGGCAGCCTCGGCTACAACTTCGGTAGCGATGGCGTCGGCAGCTTCGCCTGGGGAACCGCAGGGCTGCCCAGCCTGACCTCAGGCGGTGTCGCCATCACCTACAGCGTCAGCCCTGACGGCCACGTCCTGACCGGTAGCGCCAACGGCACGCCGGTGTTCACCGTGACCCTCACCGATATCAATACCGGCGCCTTCGAAGTGACCTTGCTGCAGCCGGTGGATCATCCGGTCAAGGGCAGCGAAGACACCCTGACCTTCGATATTCCCTACACCATCACCGATGGCAACGGCACCCCGGCCAACGGAACCCTGACCGTGGGCATCGTCGACGATGCACCGCAGGCCGGCCTGTCCGCCGACAATGGCGTGGACGTGCTGCTGCAGACCCACGACGCCAACACTGCTGGTGCGGCCTTCGACACGTCCACCGCCGACTACAGCTCGGCCTTCCAGGTGACCGCCAACTACGGCGGCGACGGCGCCGGCAGCACCCAGCTGACCTACAGCCTGAACCTGGTCGGCGGCAACGGCGCCAACTCGGGCCTGACCAGTGGCGGCGCTACTATCTACCTGTACAGCGTCGGTGGTGCCATCGTCGCCTCCACCTCCGCCAGCGCCGCCGGCATTACCGGCGAGAACACCGTGTTCTCGCTGTCGGTGAATGGCAGCGGCGTGGTTACCCTGACCCAGTACAGTGCCATTGACCATGCCCTGCCGGGCAGTGAAAGCGGTTATGCCAGCCAGACCGCAGTGCTCGATTCCGGCCTGGTGCAACTGCAGGGCAACCTGACGGTCACCGACCGCGACGGTGACAGCGCCACCTCCAGCAGCTCCATCGACCTCGGCGGCCGGGTGAGCTTCACCGATGACGGCCCGACCGTCGCCGTGGGCAATACCGAAGGCCTGCATCTGACCGTGGACGAGACCAACCTCGGCCAGGACGCCACCAGCAGCGTGGCGGTGGGTGATCTGTTCAACGCCCAGTTCGGCGCTGACGGCGCCGGCACCATCACCTACAGGATCGGTACGACCGACAATACCGACAGCGGGCTGAAAGACACCGCCACTGGCGACAAGATCTTCCTGTTCAACACCGCCAACGGTGTCGAAGGCCGCGTGGGCGGCGCGAACGGCGAAGTCGCCTTCCGCGTGACCCTGGGCGAGGACGGCAAGATCACCCTCGACCAGGTGCGTGCACTGGTGCACCCGGACGCCACCGATGCCAACGACCCGCTGAGCCTGGGCGCCGGCAAGATCACCCTGACCGCCACCGTGACCGACGCCGATGGCGACCATCAGAGCGCCGGGCTGGACCTGGGCAGCAAGCTCACCTTCCTCGACGATGGTCCGCGCATCTCGCCGGTCGAAGGCGGCGATATCCACCTCACCGTGGATGAGAGCCAACTCGGCCAGGCTGCCACCAGCAACTCCGTCGCCGACCTGTTCAACGGCCAGTACGGTGCGGACGGCGCTGGCTCCATCAGCTACAAGCTCGAAGCCGCCGACAACACCGATAGCGGCCTGAAGGACACCGCCACGGGTGACCGGATCTTCCTCTACAACACCGCCAATGGAGTGGAAGGGCGCCTTGAAGGCACCAGCACGGTGGCCTTCCGCGTCACCATCGACGGTGACGGCAAGGTTACCCTGGAGCAACTGCGGGCCCTGGCCCATCCCGATGCCAGCGATCCCAACGATGCGCTGACCCTGGCCGGCAAGATCGCCCTGACCGCCACCATCACCGACAAGGATGGCGACAGCGCCACCGCGCAGATCGACCTGGGTGGCAAGCTGACCTTCCTCGACGACGGCCCGAGCATTACCCCGTGCCAGGATGCCGACATCAAGCTCACCGTGGACGAAACCCACCTGGGTGTGAGCGACACCAGCTCGATCACCGTGTCCGACCTGTTCACCTCCCACTTCGGCGCYGAYGGCGCRGGCRCYATCACCTACAAGCTGACGACCGAGGAYGGCAAGGACAGCGGCCTGACCGATACCGCCACGGGCGAGAAGATCTTCCTCTACAACACCGCCAATGGYGTGGAAGGGCGGGTCGGCAGCAGTGCCGACGTGGCCTTCCGCGTGACCCTTGGCGCGGACGGCAAGGTCACGCTGGACCAGGTRCGCGCGGTGGTTCATCCGAACACCAGCGACGCGAACGATGGCGTCAGCCTCGATGCGAACAGCGTCACCCTGACGGCGACCATCACCGACAAGGACGGCGACAGTGCCCAGGCCCACATCGACCTGAGCGGCAARCTGACCTTCCTCGACGAYGGCCCGAGCATCACSCCGTGCCAGGACGCCGACATCAAGCTCACCGTGGACGAAACCCACCTGGGCGTGCCGGACACCAGCAGCGCCTCGGTCGCCGATCTGTTCACCGCCCACTTCGGTGCGGACGGCGCCGGCGAGATCACCTATAAGCTGGCCGGGGCCGACAACACCGATACCGGTCTGAAGGACACCGCGACCGGTAGCCGGGTATTCCTCTACAACACCGCCAACGGTATCGAGGGGCGCCTGGAGGGCAGCGGTACCGTGGCCTTCCGCGTGTCCATCGACGGCGACGGCAAGGTCACCCTGGAGCAGTTGCGCGCCCTGGCGCACCCCAATACCAGTGACGCCAACGATGCGCTCAACCTCAGCGGCCAGGTCACCCTGACAGCGACCATCACCGACAAGGACGGCGACAGTGCCAGTGCCCATTTCGACCTGGGCAGCAAGCTGACCTTCCTCGATGACGGCCCGAGCATCGCCCCGTCGAGCATCTACGACATCAGCCTGGAAGTGGACGAGTCCGACCTCTCCAACGACGCCCGCGTCGAGTCCAGCCTGGTCTCGCTGCTGTTCGAGACGCACTTCGGCGCCGACGGTCCGGGCAGCATCACCTACAAGGTCAGCACGGTGGATGGCACCGACAGTGGCCTGAAGACCACCCAGGGCGAATCCATCCTGCTGTACAACGTCGACGGCACCGTGGTCGGCAAGGTCCAGGGCAGCGGCGCGATCGCCTTCGTGGTCAGCGAAGACCAGGGCGCGCTCATGCTCGACCAGCGCCTGGCGCTCAAGCATCCGGATACCAACGACGCCGATGATCCGTTGCGCCTGGAAAGCGGCAAGATCACCCTCACCGCTACCATCACCGATGGTGACGGCGACAAGGCGTCGGCCCATGTCGACCTGGGCAGCAAGATGGTGTTCTACGACGATGGCCCGCACATCGAACCGTGCACCACCGCCGATATCCAGCTGACCGTGGACGAGACCAAACTGGGTGTCGACGCGCAGGCGTCGGCGGGTGATGTCGCGGCACTGTTCACCGGCCATTTCGGCGCCGATGGCGCCGGCGGAATTACCTACAAGGTCACCACCACCGACGGCACCGACAGCGGCCTGAAGGACACCGCCACGGGCGGGAAGATCTTCCTCTACAACACCGCCAATGGTGTCGAAGGGCGCGTGGAGGGCACCAACCTGGTGGCCTTCAGCGTGAGCCAGCACAACGGAGTGATTACCCTCGACCAGCAACGGGCACTGGTACACCCGGTGGCCACCGATGCCAATGATCCGCTGAGCATCGGCGCCGACAAGATCACCCTCACCGCGACCATCACCGATGGCGACGGCGATCATGCATCGGCCAGCATCGACCTGGGCGGCAAGCTGACCTTCCTCGACGATGGTCCCAGCATCCAGCCGTGCACCGATGCCGACATCCGCCTGGAAGTGGACGAAAGCAACCTCGCCAGTGACGCGCGGGTCGAAGCGCCGCTGGTGTCGGAACTGTTCACCGCCAGCTTCGGCGCTGACGGCGCCGGGTCGGTCACGTACAAGGTCAGCACCGTGGACGGCACCGACAGCGGCCTGCGTGAAACCGCCGGCGGCGCGCGCATCCTGCTGTTCAACGACGGCAATGGCGTGGTGGGCAAGGTCGAGGGCACTGGCGCCATCGCCTTCGTGGTGCGTCCCGATGGCGGTGCGCTCACGCTGGACCAGCGTGTGGCCTTCATCCATCCCGATGCCCACAACGACGATGAAGCCCTGAGCATCGCCAGTGGCAAGATCACCCTGACCGCCACCATCACCGACAAGGATGGCGACAGCGACAGCGCTTCCATCGATCTGGGCAGCAAGCTGGTGTTCCACGACGACGGGCCGAGCATCGTGGCCAACCAGGCCGATGGCCCCGCCCTGGTGGTGGACGAGAGCAACCTGGGCGCCAATGCCAGCGCCAGCGTCAGCAGCCTGTTCACCAGCCACTACGGCGCCGATGGCGCGGGTTCGCTGGTGTACAAGGTGGTCGCTGCGCAGGATGGCAGCGACAGCGGCCTGCGCGTCACCAATGGCGACAAGATCTACCTGTACAACGAAGGCAATGGCGTGGTCGGCCGGGTCGGCGGGCAGAGTGGGGCGGTCGCCTTCACGCTGACGGTGAACAACGGCACTGTCACTCTCGACCAGCAACTGGCGCTCAAGCATCCCGATGGCAACAACCCGGATGATGCACTGAGCATCGCCAGCGGCAAGATCAGCCTGACGGCCACCATCACCGATGGCGATGGCGACTCCCACAGCGCCAGTGTCGAACTGGGCAGCCAGCTGAGCTTCCATGACGACGGCCCGAGCATCACTGCCAGTGCCCAAGGTGCACCGGCCCTGGTGGTGGACGAGACCAACCTGGGTATCGACGCTAGCGCCAACATCACCAGCCTGTTCACCAGCAGCTATGGCGCCGACGGTGCGGGCTCGCTGGTGTACAAGGTGGTCGCGGCGCAGGACGGCAGCGATAGCGGGCTGCGCGTCACCAACGGCGACAAGATCTACCTGTACAACGAGGGCAATGGTGTCGTCGGTCGAGTGGGCGGAGCCAACGGCGCCGTTGCCTTCACGCTGACGCTGAACAACGGCAGCGTGACCCTCGACCAGCAGATGGCGCTCAAGCATGCCGACGCCAGCGATCCCGATGATGCGCTGAGCATCGCCGACGGCAAGATCAGCCTGACCGCTACCATCACCGATGGCGACGGCGATTCGAAGTCCGCCAGCCTGGACCTGGGCAGCAAGCTCAGCTTCCATGACGACGGCCCGAGCATCACCGCCAATGCCACTGCGGCGCCGACCCTGATCGTCGATGAAACCCACCTGAACGTCGATGCCACCGCCAACTTCAGCACGGCGTTCACCGCTAATGCCGGCGCCGACGGCGGCAGCACGACCTACAGCCTGAGCGCGACCACGGGCACCCAGAGCGGCCTGCAGACCACCGACGGGCAGAACATCGTGCTGGTCAAGGTCAGCGCCACCGTGGTGGAAGGCCACGTCGGCAATGCCAGTGGCGCAACCGCCTTCACCCTGACGCTCGACAGCGGCACCGGTGTGGTCAAGCTCGACCAGCAACTGGCGCTCAAGCACCCCAACGCCAGCGACCCGAACGATTCGCTGAGCCTGGCCAGCGGCAAGATCGGCCTGGTGGCCACCGTGACCGACGGTGACGGCGACACGAAATCAGCGAGCATCGACCTGGGCAGCAAGCTCAGCTTCCTCGACGACGGCCCGACCGCGGTGGACGACTCGCCGCGCTGCCTGGTGCAGCAGGCTCCGCCGGCGGTGAACCTGACCCTGGTGGTCGACGTTTCCGGCAGCATGGCCGGCGACAAGCTGACCAATGCCAAGGCGGCCCTGGTCAACCTGGTGCAGCAGTATGCGGCCATGGGGATTGCCATCCATGTGTCGCTGTTGAGCTTCGCGGCCACTGCCAAGGACCTGGGCGACTTCAACTTCACCGGCACTTCCGACGCGCAGTACACGGCGCTGGTGAACAAGATCAACGGCCTCAGCGCAGACGGCGAGACCAACTACCAGGCTGCCCTGGACCTGGCCAGGACCAATGTCACCTCCGACATCACCGTCAGCGGCCATGATCCGGCGGCGATCAACCGGGTGTACTTCATCTCCGATGGTGAGCCGACCACCGGCAACACCAACTCGGCAATCACCCAGTGGAAGGCCTTCCTGGCCAACCCGGACGGCGACGGCAATGACGCCACCAACCATGTGGATGCCTACGCCGTCGGTCTGGGAGCCTCGATCACCGATGCCGACCTCAAGGGCGTGACCAACACGGGCGATCCGATCATCGTCACCAAGCCCAGCGACCTGACGGCCACCCTGCAGAACCTGGTGACCATCGACTCGGTGAGCGGCAACCTGCTGGCCAACGACGTGCCGGTCAGCGCCGATGGCACCGTGCGCATCACCCAGGTCGAGTTCGGCGGCGAGAAGTTCGCGGTGGATGCCGCGGGCAACCTCACCAACGAGAACCCCAACGCCACCACCGCGACCGGCAGCTACAACGCCAGCAGCGGCCTGCTGACCATCCAGACGGCCAACGGCACGCTGACCGTCTACCTCAAGGACGTGACCGGCCACCAGGCCGGCGACTACAGCTACGCCTCCAAGGCCGGCGTGGCGTTCCCGGAAAGCGGGCAGATCAGCGAGGTGTTCAAGTACACCATCGTCGATGGCGACGGTGACACCGCGTCGGCCAACCTCAACATCTGCCTGAAGTACGGCCAGCCGATCCTGGTGGTGGGCAGCAACAGCGGCGACGTGGATGGCTCGACCGTCCTGCACACCGTCCCCAGCCCGCTGGATGCGGACAAGGCCGGGCAGATCAACGGCAGCGGCGGCAACGACGTGCTGATCGGCGATGCCGGCGGGGTCTCGGTCTACACCCAGCCGGGCAAGAACTACAACATCTCGCTGATCGTCGATACCTCCGGCAGCATGACCGATGCCTCCGGTAGCGGCATGTCGCGCATGGCCCTGGCGAAGAACGCGCTGGTCAACCTGGTGAACACCATCAAGGGCCACGACGGCGTGATCAACGTGAGCCTGGTGTCGTTCAGCGACAGCTCCCACGTCACCACCTTCAATGGCCTCAGCGCCGCCAACGTGACCGCGCTGATAGCGGCCATCAACGCTCTGAGCGCCAACGGGGCGACCAACTACGATGACGCGATGAAGGCGGCCTCGCAGTGGTTCAACACCCAGGTGACCACCAACCATGCCGATGCGGCCCATGGCTACATCAACCTGGCGTTCTTCCTCACCGACGGCAACCCGACCGTTTCCAACAGTGATTCCAGTACGGGCAACACCACCAACTACGGCGACATCAACAATGCGCTGACCTCCGGCAATGACATGCTGCACCACGCAGGAGCCCTGACCGGCGACAACGCGGTGGACGTCAATGCCATCGGCATCGGCAACGGCATCAACAGCAACTACCTGAAGTTCTTCGACAACACCGACACCACGGGCACCGGCTCGGTGACCCTGGATGGCAAGACCATCACCGCCAGCGTCGGCGAGCCGCAGATCATCAACACCGCCGAGCAATTGCAGGCAGCGCTGCAGGAAGGCTTCAGCACCAGCACGCCGGTCACCGTGGGCAACGACCACCTGGTCGGTGGCTCGGGCAATGACATCATCTTCGGTGACGTCATCAACACCGATGCGCTGGCCTGGGCCGGGCATCCCGCCGGCAGTCACAACGGCCAGGGGTACCAGGGGCTGGTGGATTACCTGACCGCCACCAACGGCAGTGCGCCGACGGTCGCGCAGATCACCAACTACATCGTCCAGCACGCGGACCAGTTCAACGTCGCCGGCGATACCCGCGGTGGCAACGACATCCTCGAAGGCGGCGCCGGCAATGACCTGATGTTCGGCCAGGGCGGCAACGACAAGCTGATCGGTGGCCCCGGCGACGACATCATGTACGGCGGTACTGGCGCGGACGAGTTCATCTGGAAGTCGGGCGATACCGGGCACGACGTGATCAAGGACTTCAGCATTGCCGAAGGGGATTCGCTGAACCTCGCCGACCTGCTGCAGGGCGCGTTGCCCACCGCCGATTCGCTGTCCCACTACCTGTCCTTCTCGGTCAACTCGGGCACCACCAGCATCGCTGTCAGCCCCACCAGTGGCGGCGCCGCGACCCAGACCATCGACCTGGCCAACGTCGATCTCTCCGCCAAGTACGCAGGCCACGCCGGCAGCGGCGTGCTCTCGGCGGGAGATACCCACACCGTGCTCAACGGCCTGCTGGGTGACCACGCGATCAAGACCGACACCGTCTGACCGGCGCAATACCGGTCGAAACCGCCGCCTCCGGGCGGCGGTTTCGTTTGTGCCCGCCCAACGAGGGTGGGGGCACGGCTATACGGCTGGTGAATGATCGTCGCGGTGCTCCGTCAGTGGCGCTTATGCTCCACGCACACCTTCCTCAGTCCAACAACAAGCAACGAGGTTTCCCATGCGCGAAGTGGTGATCGTCGACAGCGTCCGTACCGGCCTGGCCAAGTCCTTCCGTGGCAAATTCAACATGACCCGTCCGGACGACATGGTCGCCCATTGCATCGACGCGCTGCTGGCGCGCAACAACCTCGATCCGCTGCTGGTGGACGACTGCGTGGTCGGCGCCGGCTCCAACGAAGGCGCCCAGGGCCACAACATCGGCCGCAATGCCGCGGTACTGTCGCGCCTGGGCACCCACGTCGCCGGCATGACCCTCAACCGCTACTGCTCCTCGGGCCTGCAGGCCATCGCCATTGCCGCCAACCAGGTGGCCTCCGGCTGCAGCGACATCCTGGTGGCCGGCGGCGTCGAGTCCATCAGCATGACCGCGGGCAAGATGAACCGTGACAACTTCGTCAACCCGCGCCTGGAGTCGGACTTCCCCGGCATCTACTACCCCATGGGCCAGACCGCCGAGATCGTCGCCCGCCGCTACAACGTCACCCGTGAGGCGCAGGACCTGTACTCGCTGCAGAGCCAGCAGCGCACCGCACGGGCCCAGGCCGAAGGCCTGTTCGACGACGAAATCGTGCCCATGAGCGTGAAGTACCTGGTGGAAGACAAGGCCACCGGCGAGAAGAAGGTGCTCGACGCCGTGGTGGATCGCGACGACTGCAACCGCCCGGAAACCACCCTCGAGGGCCTGAACTCCCTCAAGCCGGTATTCGCCGAGGATGGCTCGGTCACCGCCGGCAACGCCTCGCAACTCTCCGACGGCGCCTCGATGACCCTGATCATGACCCTGGAAAAGGCGCTGGAACTGGGCCTCAAGCCCAAGGCCTTCTTCCGTGGCTTTACCGTCGCCGGCTGCGAGCCGGACGAGATGGGCATCGGCCCGGTGTTCTCGGTACCGAAACTGCTCAAGGCCAAGGGCCTGCAGGTCGCCGACATCGACCTCTGGGAGCTCAACGAAGCCTTCGCTTCTCAGTGCCTGTATGCCCGCGATCGCCTGGGCATCGACAACGAGAAGTACAACGTCAACGGCGGCTCCATCTCCATCGGCCACCCCTTCGGCATGACCGGCTCCCGCCAGGTCGGCCACCTGGTGCGCGAACTGCAGCGGCGCAACCTGCGCTACGGCATCGTCACCATGTGCGTGGGCGGCGGCATGGGCGCCACCGGCCTGTTCGAGGCGGTACGCTGATCCAGGCAATACGGCCAGCGGCGCAGGCCGCTGGCTGATCGGCAGCGACCGCTCCACGCAAGCGGGACGAGGCCCAGGAGAACCCCCGGCGGCGACGCCGGGGGTTTTTCATGTCTGCTCCTGCACGACGAAGGACGAGCCGCTCAACGCCGCCACTTCCAAAATTTTTTCGCCCCTATACCAAAATCTGCCTATGGATCTATCGGCGCACTTGGCCCTTTGGAAATAGTGCCGTCGCAATCCGTCCCTAGCATGGACCTCGTTCCTTCACGCCGCGGCACACGCAGCGTGGACCACAAGAAAACGAGGTACCGCCATGCATCCCACCATCGCCGGCACACCGCTCAGCGTGCGCCACATCCGCAAGCGTTTCGGCCAGTTCGTCGCTCTCGACGGCGTGTCGCTGGACGTCAAGGCCGGTGAGCTGGTCTGCCTGCTCGGCCCCTCCGGTTGCGGCAAGACCACGCTGCTGCGCTGCATCGCCGGCCTGGAGCAACAGGATGACGGCAGCCTGCACCTGGGCGAGCGCGACGTGTCGAACCTGCCACCGCAGGCGCGGGACTACGGCATCCTGTTCCAGTCCTACGCGCTGTTCCCCAACCTCACGGTGGAACAGAACATTGCCTACGGCCTGACCAATGCATCCAAGGAAGAAGCCCGCCGCCGCGTCGCCGAGATGCTCGAACTGGTCGGCCTGACCGGCAGCGAGAAGAAGTACCCCGGCCAGCTCTCCGGCGGCCAGCAGCAACGCGTCGCCATGGCCCGCGCGCTGGCGCCGAGCCCGTCGCTGCTGCTGCTCGACGAGCCGATGTCGGCGCTCGACGCCCGTGTCCGCGAACACCTGTGCGGCGAGCTGCGCCAGCTGCAGAAGAGCCTGGGCATCACCACCGTCATGGTCACCCACAACCAGGACGAAGCCATGCTGATGGCCGACCGCATCGCGGTGATGAACCACGGGCGCATCGAGCAATACGGTACCGCCCAGGAGATCTACAGCACCCCGAGCACGCCCTTCGTCGCCGAGTTCGTCGGCCAGGGCAACTGGCTGCCCTTCGAGCGCGGCAGCGATGGTCACGCCCGCGTCGGCAGCCTCAACCTGCGCCTGCACAGCCAGGCGCAAAGCGCCTCGGGCCGGCTGTTCTGCCGCCCGGAAGCGATCAGCGTGAACCCTGCCGTACACCAGGAAAACCTGTTCCGCGCGCAGATCCGCGAGATTACCTTCCTCGGCAACCGCTGCCGCATGAGCTTCGAGCTGGAACAACTGCCGGGCCATGCGCTGCTCGCCGAGCTGGCGCCGGAAGACATGCCGCGCCTGGGCACCCCGGATATCTGGGTGTCACTGCCGCCGCGCAGCCTGCAGGTGTTCGCCTGAAATGGAAGCCGTGGTGAAGCACAGCCCGACGCTGTCCGTCGGCAAGATTCGCGGCGATCTGGGTGATCGCCTGTTCGTTCGTGGCGGCAAGTACCTGCTGTTGGTCCTGCTGACCCTCGCGGTGCTGATGCCGCTGCTGGCCATCTTCTGGCGCGGCTTCAGCGGCGAGGCGGGGCAGGGCGGTGGCCTGGCGGCCATGGGCGAGCTGCTGCGCAGCGACAACTTCCACTGGCTGCTGGGCAACAGCCTGAAGGTCTCGGTGAGCGTGGCGTGCATCGTCGTGCCGGCGGCCTACCTGTTCGCCTATGCGCTGCAACGCACGCTGATCCCGGCCAAGGGTCTGTGGCGCGGGATTTCCCTGCTGCCGCTGCTGGCGCCGTCGATGCTGCCGGGTATCGCGCTGATCTACCTGTTCGGCAACCAGGGCCTGCTGCGCCACCTGCTGCCGGACAACATCTACGGCTTCTGGGGCATCGTCCTCGGCGAGGCGATCTACACCTTCCCCCATGCGCTGATGATCCTGCTGTCGGCATTGTCGCTGGCCGATGCGCGCCTGTTCGACGCCGCCTCCAGCATGGGCGCCGGCCCGTGGAAAGCCTTCCGCAGCATCACCTGGCCGGCCTCGCGGCAGGGGGTGTTCGCCGCCTTCTGCCTGGTGTTCACCCTGACCATCACCGACTTCGGCGTGCCGGTCGTGGTGGGCGGCGATTACCAGGTGCTGGCGCTGGAAGCCTACAAGGCAGTGGTCGGCCAGCAGCAGTTCGGCCGTGGCGCGCAGATCGGCATGATCCTCCTGCTGCCGGCGCTGCTCAGCTTTGCGGTGGATACCTGGCTGCGCCGTCGCCAGGGCGACGCCATGAGCGGCCGCGCGCAGGTCTATCACCCGAAACCCTCGCGTCGCCGCGATGCCGCCTTCCTCGCCATCGTCGTGCTGATCAGTACGGTATTGCTGGGCGTGCTGGGCATGGCCGTGTACTCCTCGCTGGTGAAGTTCTGGCCCTATAACCTCTCGCTGTCGCTGAACCACTACGACTTCAACACCACCGCCGGCGGCGGCTGGCTGGCTTACCGCAACAGCCTGACCATGGCCGTGTGCACCGCGATCATCGGCAGCGCGCTGATCTTCACCGGCGCCTACCTGATCGAGAAGACCCGCGAGCAGCGCTGGCTGAGCCAGCTGCTGCGCATGCTCTGCTTCGTGCCGATGGCCGTGCCGGGCCTCGTTCTGGGCCTGGGCTACGTGTTCTTCTTCAACCTGCCGGGCAACCCGCTGCACGTGTTCTACGGCAGCATGGCGCTGCTGGTGGTGTGCACTATCGCCCACTACCTGACCACCGCGCAGATGACCGCCACCGCCGCGCTGCGCCAGCTCGACGGCGAGTTCGAAGCGGCCGCGCTGTCGCTGAAGATGCCGCTGTGGCGCCACTACCTGCGCGTCACCGTGCCGATCTGCCTGCCGGCGCTGCTGGATATCACCCGCTACCTGTTCGTCTCGGCGATGACCACGGTCTCGGCGGCGATCTTCCTCTACAACCCGGACACCATCCTCGCCGCCGTCGCCGTGCTGAACATGGACGACTCCGGCAACGTCGGCGGCGCCGCCGCCATGTCCACCCTGATCCTGCTCACCTCCGCGGCCGTGTCGCTGCTGCTGGCCGGCGCCTCGCGCGGCCTGCTGCGCCGCTCCCAGGCCTGGAGGAGGGGCGCGAACCCGTAACACCGCTGGACGTTGTCGCCCCCGTTTCGGCGAGGGCTCAACCCCTGACAACACCCGCCCCGCGCGGGGAAAAAACACTGCCAAGGAGCTCCACATGTTCAAACGTCTTGCCCTCGCCGCCGCCGTGGTTGCCGGTTTCGCCGCACAGGTCCACGCCGCCGACACCGAACTGACCGTCTACACCGCCCTGGAACCGGAACAGCTGACCGCCTACAAGCAGGCCTTCGAAGCCGAGAACCCGGACATCAAGATCAAGTGGGTACGTGATTCCACCGGCATCGTCACCGCCAAGCTGCTGGCCGAGAAGGACCGCCCGCAGGCCGACGCCGTGTGGGGCCTGGCGGCTTCCAGCCTGGCCATCCTCGACCAGCAAGGCATGCTGGAGAAGTACGCGCCCAAGCACCTGGACGCCATCGGCAAGAACTACCGCGACCCGGCCAACCCGCCGGCCTGGGTCGGCATGGATGTCTGGGCCGCGACCATCTGCTTCAACACCGTCGAGGCCGAGAAACTGGGCCTGGAGAAACCGGTGAGCTGGCAGGACCTGACCAAGCCGGAATACAAGGGCAAGATCGTCATGCCGAACCCGGCCTCCTCCGGCACCGGCTTCCTCGACGTTTCCGCCTGGCTGCAGACCTTCGGCGAGAAGCAGGGCTGGGCCTACATGGACGCCCTGCACGAGAACATCGGCCAGTACGTCCACTCCGGCTCCAAGCCGTGCAAGCTGGCCGCCGCCGGCGAATTCCCGATCGGCATCTCCTTCGAGTACCCAGCCGTGCAGCTCAAGCGCCAGGGCGCGCCGCTGGACATCGTCCTGCCGAAGGAAGGCCTGGGCTGGGAAATCGAAGCCACCGGTATCGTGAAAGGCACCCAGCATGAAGCCGCCGCGAAGAAACTCGCCGACTTCTCCGCCAGCCCGAAAGCCATGGAGCTGTACAAGGAAAACTTCGCCGTGCTGGCCCAGCCGGGCATCGCCAAGCCGCAGACCGAACTGCCGGCTGACTACGAGCAGCGCCTGATCAAGAACGACTTCGCCTGGGCCTCGAAGAACCGCGACGAGATCCTCGCCGAGTGGCGCAAGCGCTATGACGGCAAGTCGGAGAAGGTTGCGCAGAAGTAAGGTTTGACACCGATGGCTCCCTCTCCCCAACCCTCTCCCTGAAGGGAGAGGGGGCTGTTCGGTGTGTTGGTTCGGTTTCAGCGTCTGCCTGTGCCTTTGATGGTTTCAGGATGAACTCAGGGTTTCTCTTCGCAGAGGAGAGCTCCCTCTCCCCTCAGGGAGAGGGCGGGGGAGAGGGGCTCTTCGCCACGCAGGAAATACCCCCATGAGCCACACCCACTGCGACGTCGCCATCGTCGGCGCCGGTATCCTCGGCCTTTCCCACGCCTACGCCGCCGCCCGTCGCGGGCTTTCCGTGCGTGTCTTCGAACGCACCGCCACACCCCTGGGCGCCTCGGTACGCAACTTCGGCCAGGCGCTGGTCACCGGCCAGCCGCCGGGCGTGATGTCCGACCTGGCACGGGCCAGCCGGCCGATCTGGGCGCAATGGGCGGAAGGCGCCGGGTTCTCCCTGCGGCGCAACGGTTCGTTGCTATTCGCTCGCACCGAGGCCGAGGAGCATCTGCTGGAAGCCTTCTGCGCCGGCCGCGCGAAGGAGCTGGACTACCGCGTGGGCCTGCTGCGCGGCAGCGAGCTGAACGACCTCTACCAGGGGCACTTCCGCCATCACCGCGCCGCGCTGCTCGGCTTCGACGACCAGCAGTTGTACTCCCGCGAAGCGCTGCCGAGCCTGATCGATTACCTGCGCCGTGAGCTCGGCGTGCAGTTCCATTTCTCCACCCTCGTGCGTGACGTCGACAGCGGCGTGCTGCGCACCACGGCGGGCAGCTTCACCGCCGGGCAGGTGATCGTCTGCTCCGGCCATGACTACCAGACGCTGCTGGCCGAGGTCATCGCGCCGCTGGAGCCGCAGGTGTGCCGCCTGCAGATGCTGCGCGCGCGCCCGCAGGTCGATTTCGGCCTCGCCCACTCGATCCTCACTGGCCTGAGTTGCGTGCATTACGGTGCCTTCTCCGACCTGCCCGAGGCCGACGCGGTGCGCGAGCAGATTCGCCGTGAGACGCCGGAACTGGAAGAGCAGGGCATCCACCTGCTGGTCAGCCCAACGCCCCATGGCGAGCTGATCATCGGCGACTCCCACCATTACGGCAGCGACGCCGCGCCGTTCAATGCCGAGGCTGTGGACAGACTCATGCTGGAGCTGGCCGAGGACACCCTGGGCATGCGTGTGGAGGTGGTCGAGCGCTGGCAGGGCGTCTACGGTTCGCGCGGGCCGGGGCCGTTCTCCGTACTGCAGGCCGCCGACGGAATCACTGCCGTGCTGATGCACACCGGCGTCGGCATGAGCATTGGTCCGGCGCTGGGCGAGCGCACCGTGGCCGGGTTGTTTGGCTGACACGCAGCTGTCATCTGCCGTTCACTGGGTTCTGGTACTACCGGCACACACGGATTCGCTTTTTTGTAGGAGCGAGCTTGCTCGCGAACCTGCACGGCACGGTGCCAGGCGGTTCGCGAGCAAGCTCGCTCCCACAGGCTGCGCGCGCGGAGAGACATGAACCACAGCATCGTTCAGAGCCATCAGGATTCCGACCTGTTCGGCCTCCTTTATGGCTTCAGCTTTCGTCCCGGCCAGCCCGGCCTGGAAATCGACTCGCCTACCGCACTGCAGCGCCTGCAGGAGCCGCGGGCGACGGATGAGTTCCTCTGGCTGCACCTGAACCTGGCGCACGCGGCCTGCGAGCGCTGGATGAAGTCGCACCTGGAACTGCCCGACTACTTCTTCGAGACGCTGCGCGAAGGCTCGCGCTCCACCCGCATCGAGCATGTGGACGGCGCACTGCTGGCGGTGGTCAACGACGTGGTGTTCGACTTCAGCAGTCGCATGTCCTCGGACGTCGCCACGCTGTGGGTCTGCGCCCGTGGTCGCCTGCTGGTGACTGCCCGCGCGCAGCCGCTGCGCTCGGTGGATACGCTGCGCTCCTCGGTAAAGCACGGCGAGAGCTTCAACTCGCCGCTGGAGCTGCTGGTCCACCTGCTGCGCGACCAGGGCGAAATCCTCACCCATATCGTCCGCGAGACCAGCATCAGCGTCGACCGCATCGAAGACCAGCTGCTGTCATCGCGCCTCTCCGCCAGCCGCGCCGACCTGGGCGGCATGCGCCGGGTGCTGGTGCGCCTGCAACGCCTGCTGGCGCTGGAGCCGGGCTCGCTGATGCGCCTGCTCAACCGCCCGCCGCTGTGGTTGAAGGAAGACGACGTGCGTGTGCTGCGCGAGGCCACCGAGGAATTCTCCCTGGTGATCAACGACCTCACCGCGCTGGGCGAACGCATCAAGCTGCTGCAGGAAGAGATCGCCGCAAAGATCAACGAGCAGAGCAACCGCACGCTGTTCACCCTCACCGTGGTCACGGTGCTGGCGCTGCCGATCAACATCATCGCCGGCTTCTTCGGCATGAACGTCGGCGGCATTCCCTTCTCCAGCGACCCGGAAGGGTTCTGGATTCTGGTCGTGCTGGTGGCCAGCTTCACCGGCCTGGCCGGGCGCTGGGCGTTTCGCAAGCGCGACGATTACTGACCAACGCCGGCATGGGCACTTTGCAGGAGCAAGCGTGCTCGCGAACAACCCCGGCACCAGAGCAGCCGGTTGATACCGTTCGCGAGCAAGCTCGCTCCTACAGGTAAGGCAGGGCGCCGATTTCCGGGCAAAAAAGACCGGCCCAATGGCCGGTCGAGGGGGAAGAAAACGGCGTCAGCGGCAGACGCGGGCGATGGCCGCCGCCAGGTGGTCCAGGCGCTCGCCGTCGAGCCCGGCGATGTTGGCGCGGCCGCTGCTGACCAGGTAGATGCTGTGTTCCTCGCGCAGGATGCGCACCTGCTCGGCGTGCAGGCCGGTATAGGAGAACATGCCGCGCTGGATGGCAATGTGCGCAAAACGCTCCGCCAGCCCGTGGGGGCGCAGGGCTTCCACCAGGCCGATACGCAGGTCGGCGATGCGCCCGCGCATGGCGTCCAGCTCTGCCAGCCACAGGTTCTTCAGTTCCGGGTCGCCGAGGATGGTGGCGACCACTTCGGCGCCGTGGGCCGGTGGGGTGGACCACAGGTTGCGGGCGAACAGCGCCAGTTGGCTGCGGATGTCGGTGAGCTTGTCGGCGGTTTCGGCACAGACGATCAGCGCGCCGACGCGGTCGCGGTAGAGGCCGAAGTTCTTCGAGCAGGAGCTGGTGATCAGCACTTCCGGCAGGCTCTCGGACAGCAGGCGCACGGAATACGCGTCCTCCTCCAGCCCATCGCCCAAGCCCTGGTAGGCGAAGTCCAGCAACGGCAGCAACTCGCGGCGACGGACGATCTCCAGCACGCGCTGCCACTGCGCGTGATCCAGGTCGAAGCCGGTGGGGTTGTGGCAGCAGGCGTGCAGCAGCACCACGTCGCCCTGCGGGATTTTCTCCAGCATGGCGAACATGGCCTCCGCGTCGAGACGGTTGTCCGCGCCGACGTAGGGGTAGTGCTTGATCGGCACGCCGGCGGCGGCGAACAGGGTCTCGTGGATCGGCCAGGTCGGATCGCTCAGCCAGATATTTTTCCCCGGCAGGCAATGCGCGATGAACTCCGCCGCCAGGCGCAGGGCGCCGGTGCCGCCGGGCGTCTGCGTGGCATCGGCACGCGAATCGGCCAGCAGCGGCGAGGTGACGCCCAGTACCTGCTCGCACAGGCGTGCGGCGAACAGCGCATCGCCGTGGCTGCCGACGTAGCTCTTGGTGGTCTCGCTATCCACCAGGCGCTGCTCGGCCAGCTTCACCGCGCGGGGAATCGGCGTGAGGCCCTGGGCGTCCTTGTAGACGCCCACGCCAAGGTCGAGCCGCGCGGGGTTGGGGTCAGCCCGATAGGCTTCGAGCAGGCCCAGGATCGGGTCGCCCGGTACGCGGGTGACCTTGGCGAAATGGCTCATTTGCGTCCCTCTGCTTTCGCGGCCAGCTCGTCGGTGCGCGCGGCCATGATGAAATCGTTGCGGTGCAGGCCCTTCAGCTCGTGGCTCCACCAGGTGACGGTGACCTTGCCCCACTGGGTCAGCAGGTCGGGGTGGTGGCCTTCTTCCTCGGCGATGGCGCCCACCGCGTTGGTGAAGGCCAGGGCATGGCGGAAGTTCTTGAACAGGAAGACCCGTTCCAGCTCCATGTGATCGTCGCGGACCTCGATGTTCCAGTCCGGGATCTGCTTGATCAGCACCGCCAGTTCTTCGTCGGACACCTTCGGGGCGTCGGCGCGGCAGGCTTCGCAATGGGCTTGGGTAAGTGCGGTCATGAAAGGTTCTCCTTGTCGTGGGGTGGCATAGGAGTGCGCTCGCGAACCATCTTAGGCTCGCGAGCACGTCTCATCCTAGGCACAGATGGGATCGATTGCAGCGGATCAGGCGGCCTGTTTCGGCGGAAACTTCGGCGCGTGCAGGCCCAGGCGCATGGCTTCGCGCACCAGCGCCATGATGTCTTCATGGGCCAGTTCGAACAGGCGCTTGAGCTCGGGGAGCACGAAATACAGGGGCTGCAGGATGTCGATGCGGTACGGCGTGCGCATGCATTCCAGCGGGTCGAAGGCCTGGTGCTCGGGCGCGTCGGAGAGGCTGTAGACGCTCTCCCTGGGCGACGAAAGGATGCCGCCGCCATAGATGCGCAGGCCTTGCGGGGTGTCGAGCAGGCCGAACTCGATGGTCATCCAGTAGAGGCGGGCGAGGAACACGCGCTCTTCCTTGCTAGCGGCCAGGCCGAGCTTGCCGTAGGTGTGGGTGAACTCGGCGAACCAGGGGTTGGTCAGCAGCGGGCAGTGGCCGAAGATCTCGTGGAAGATGTCCGGCTCCTGCAGGTAGTCCAGCTCTTCCGGTGTGCGGATGAAGGTGGCGACGGGGAATTGCTGGCTGGCCAGCAGCTCGAAGAAGGTCTGGAAGGGAATCAGCGCCGGCACCCGCGCTACGCGCCAGCCGGTGGCGGCCTGGAGTACCTGGTTGATTTCGCCCAGTTGCGGGATGCGGTCGTGCGGCAGGCCGAGCTGCTCGATGCCGTCCAGGTATTCCTGACACGCGCGGCCCTCGATCACTTTCAGCTGGCGGGTGATCAGGGTGTTCCAGACCTGATGCTCGGCTTCCGGGTAGTGGATAAAGCCATCTTCATCAGGTTGGCGGGCCACGTACTGCGTTGTCTTCATGGGTGCCCTCATAGGTACTGTGGCTTCGAGGCCTTGTTGTTGTGATGACCAACAGATAGCGCGAGTCGTGCCGCCGAACAGCCCCCTGTTCGCGGTGTTTTCAGGCTGCCTGGGCCGTAATCCGTAAAGAAAAGATTACGCAAAGCGGCGCAGGCATCCGGCCATGGCTTGAAGGTGCGGCTTGGTGTCACATATTCTTGACGGTAATTTCCGGCCAACTGGCGAAAATCCGTGCCGGAGCGCCCACCACAACGACAACCACGGGCCCGCCATGCGCATCAAAGTGCACTGTCAGAACCGCGTCGGCATCCTGCGCGACATCCTCAACCTGCTGGTCGACTACGGCATCAACGTCAACCGCGGCGAAGTCGGCGGCGAGCAGGGCAACGCCATCTACCTGCTCTGCCCGAACCTCATCAACCTGCAGTTCCAGTCGCTCAAGCCCAAGCTCGAAGCGGTGCCCGGCGTGTTCGGCGTCAAGCGTGTCGGCCTGATGCCCAGCGAACGGCGCCACCTGGAGTTGAACGCATTGCTGGCGGCGCTGGAGTTCCCGGTGCTGTCCATCGACATGGCCGGGCAGATCGTCGCGGCCAATCGGGCCGCCGCGCAGTTGCTGGGCTCGCGGGTCGACGAAGTGCCGGGCATTCCGCTGTCGCGCTACGTCGAGGATCTCGACCTGCCGGAGTTGGTGCGGGCGAACAAGGCACGCATCAACGGCCTGCGGGTGAAGGTGAAGGGCGATGTGTTCCTCGCGGACATCGCGCCGCTGCAATCCGAACACGACGAGAGCGAGGCGCTGGCCGGCGCCGTGCTGACGTTGCACCGCGCCGACCGCGTCGGCGAGCGCATCTACAACGTGCGGCGCCTGGAGTTGCGCGGCTTTGACAGCATCTTCCAGAGCTCGCGGGTGATGGCCGCCGTGGTGCGCGAGGCGCGCCGCATGGCGCCGCTGGATGCGCCGCTGCTGATCGAGGGCGAGACCGGCACCGGCAAGGAACTGCTGGCTCGCGCCTGCCACCTGGCCAGCCCGCGCGGGCAGTCGCCGTTCATGGCGCTGAACTGCGCCGGCCTGCCCGAATCCATGGCCGAGACCGAGCTGTTCGGCTACGGCCCGGGCGCCTTCGAGGGCGCGCGCCCGGAAGGCAAGCTCGGCCTGCTGGAACTCACCGCGGGCGGCACCCTGTTCCTCGATGGCGTCGGCGAGATGAGCCCGCGCCTGCAGGCCAAGCTGCTGCGCTTCCTGCAGGACGGTTGCTTCCGCCGCGTGGGCAGCGACGAGGAGGTGTACCTGGATGTGCGGGTGATCTGCGCGACCCAGGTGGACCTGTCCGAGCTGTGCACCAAGGGTGAGTTCCGCCAGGACCTCTACCACCGCCTCAACGTGCTGTCGCTGCACATCCCGCCGCTGCGCGAATGCCTGGACGGCCTGGAACCGCTGGTGGAGCACTTCCTCGACCAGGCCAGCCGGCAGATCGGCTGCGCGCTGCCCAAGCTGTCGCCCCAGGCGCTGGACCGCCTCGGCCGCTACCACTGGCCGGGCAACGTGCGGCAGCTGGAAAATGCGCTGTTCCAGGCGGTCTCGCTGTGCGAAGGCGGCACCATTCGCCCCGAACACATCCGCCTGCCGGACTACGGCGCGCCGCATCCGCTGGGCGACTTCTCCCTGGAAGGCGGATTGGACGCCATCGTCGGCCGGTTCGAGAGAGCGGTGCTGGAGCGGCTCTACCGCGAGCACCCGAGCAGCCGGCAGCTGGGCAAGCGCCTGGGGGTGTCGCACACCACCATCGCCAACAAGCTGCGCCTGCATGGCTTGGGGCAAAGCGAGGAGTCCTGAGCGACTCGCGGGGATTGAACGCAGCCGGAAAAACAAAACCCCGGCACCGGGCCGGGGTTATGCACTCGTATTCAGTCAGCTCGCCGTCACTGCGCCACGCGCGCCATCAGCCCTGCCGCCTGGCGCATGCGGGTGATGTATTGCGCCACCTCGCGTTCGGCATCGAAGCGGGTGAAGTAGGGCCCTTCGAGAGTCCCTTCGCGGGTGGAGAAGAAGTACTGGCCATTGACCGCGCTGATCCGATCGCTGCGGTAATGGGTGGCCGCCTGACTGTCGTCGACACGTTGCCCCAACATACGCTGACCTCCCGTACAAAAGGATTAATTGATTCGAGTGTATGCCGCAAAGCCCCGCCGTACAGGGGCTGCAGAGGGATGGCGACGAACGGTTGGGTTTCGTCTCAGCGGTGAAACACTTGGCGGGCAGAGCTTCCCGCAGCCTTGGCTATGCTCAGTGTCCAGCGCGCCCAGGGCGCCAGGGCAGGGTCGATACGAGTGTTTAATTTTGGTTATAAGAAAATCAAAATATATTCTTTTTAATGCGTAAAGACCTTGTGCATAGTGGCTACCAACACGAACAAGGAGAGACCCATGAGCTTGCGACTCGGCGACATCGCCCCCGACTTCGAACAGGAATCCAGCGAAGGCCGCATCCGTTTCCATGAATGGCTGGGCAACAGCTGGGGCATTCTGTTCTCCCACCCGGCCGACTTCACCCCGGTGTGCACCACCGAGCTGGGCCTGACCGCCAAGCTCAAGGACCAGTTCGCCGCCAAGGGCGTCAAGGTGATCGCCCTGTCCGTCGACCCGGTGGACTCCCACGTGAAGTGGATCGACGACATCAACGAGACCCAGAACACCGTGGTCAACTTCCCGATCATCGCCGACGCCGACCGCAAGGTCTCCGAGCTGTACGACCTGATCCACCCGAACGCCAATGACACCCTCACCGTGCGTTCGCTGTTCGTCATCGACCCGAACAAGAAGGTGCGCCTGACCATCACCTACCCGGCGAGCACCGGGCGCAACTTCAACGAGATCCTGCGTGTCATCGACTCGCTGCAGCTCACCGACAACCACAAGGTCGCCACGCCCGGCAACTGGCAGGACGGCGACGACGTGGTGATCGTGCCCTCGCTCAAGGACGAGGAAGAGATCAAGCAGCGTTTCCCCAAGGGCTACCGTGCGATCAAACCTTACCTGCGCCTGACGCCCCAGCCGAACAAGTGATTCGAAGCAGCTGCGCGTCGGCCAGCCTGCGTTGTCAGCGGCAGCGGGGTGCTCATGTGCTGTAGCACACTCCGCTCCCACTGCCGTTGGCGCGTTGCCTGGCTCTAGCTCGCGCGCTTCGAAGGCCGAAGTTTCAACCTCGAGCGGAAGTCGGGCCGGTTCGCCGGCCCCTTTTTTATCCTTCATGCGCGGACCACGCCGCGCTTTTTTATTCGCTCCACCTCAACGATCTGACTTGCCCGCCAGACGGGAAGAAGACACCAGCCCACGCCAAGGAGAACGACCATGGGTCATTCCACCTGGCGCCGCAGCTTGGCCGTCGCTCTTCTCGCGAGCCTGCCGATCGGCGCCTACAACAGCCCCGCCCAAGCCGCCGACGCACCGAAGGAGGTGCGCCTGGACTACGCCTACTACGCGCCCACCAGCCTGGTGCTCAAGCACTTCGGCTGGCTGGAGAAGTCCCTCAAGCCGCAGGGCACCGAAGTGCGCTGGGTGTTCAGCCAGGGCAGCAATCGTTCCCTGGAATACCTCAACGCCGGCAGTACCGACTTCGCCTCCACCGCGGGGCTGGCCGCCGTACTCAGCCGCGCCAACGGCGCACCGCTGAAGACCGTCTACATCGCCAGCCGGCCGGAGTGGACCGCGCTGGTGGTGCCCAAGGATTCGCCGCTCAAGTCCGTCGCTGACCTCAAGGGCAAGAAGATCGCCGCCACCAAGGGCACCGATCCCTATCTGTTCCTCCTGCGCAGCCTGCAAAAGGCCGGGTTGGACAAGAACGACGTGGAGATCGTCCACCTGCAGCACCCGGACGGCCGCGCCGCGCTGGAGCAGGGCAGGGTGGACGCCTGGGCCGGTCTTGATCCGCACATGGCCGCCAGCGAACTGCAGGCCGGCTCGCGGCTGCTGTACCGCAACGTCGACTTCAACAGCTACGGCGTGCTCAGCGTCACCGAGAAATTCGAGCAGGAGCAGCCGGAGCTGATCAAGCAGGTCATCGCCGCCTACGAAGAGGCGCGCCAATGGGCGATAGCGCATCCGGAGGAAACCGCGAAACTGCTCGCCGAGGAGGCCAAGCTGCCGCTGGAAGTGGCCAGGCTGCAGCTCTCGCGCACCGATTTCAGCAAGCCGTTGCCGGGTGCCGAGCAGGTCGCCGCGTTGAAAGCCGCCGCGCCGATCTTGGTCGATGAGCAACTGGTTCGTCCGGGTACTGATGTCACCGCCGTGGTGGATCAGCTGATTGCCCCGCAACTGGCCGGCGAGGTGATCGGCAAGGCTGGCGCTGTCGCCAGGGCGGAGCAGTAATCCATGCCAACCCAGAGCCTGCGCCTCGCTCGCCAGCGCCGCCTGCCAAGGCTGCGCTGGTCGCGACTGAGCTGGCGTGCCTGGCTGTTGCCGCTGATGCTGTGCGCGGTGCTGGAGCTGGTGGTACGCATCGGTTGGCTGCCCGAGCACCAGATGCCCGCGCCCAGCAGTGTCGCGCTGACGCTCTGGCAACTGGCCCAGGGCGAGCTGTGGAAACACATGGCGGCCAGCCTCGCGCGGGTGGCTGCCGGCTTCTCCATCGGCGCGGCCTTGGCCATCCTGATCGGCACCTGGGTCGGCCTCAGCCAGCGTGCCGAGGCTTATCTCGAACCGACTTTCCAGGCGCTGCGGGCCATTCCCAGCCTCGCCTGGGTGCCGCTCCTGCTGCTCTGGCTGGGCATCGACGAGACGCCGAAAATCGTGCTGATCGCCCTCGGCGCTTTCTTCCCCGTGTATCTCTCGCTGGTAGCCGGTGTGCGTAACGTCGACCGCAAGTGGGTCGAACTGGGCCGCTTGTATCACCTGTCGCCGTTTGCCCTGGTGCGGCGGATTCTGCTGCCGGCGGCGCTGCCGAGCCTGTTCACCGGCTTGCGCGGCGCGCTGAGCCTGAGCTGGATGTTCCTCGTTGCTGCCGAGCTGATCGCCGCCACTCGTGGCCTGGGCTATCTGCTCAGCGACGGCCGGGAAACCTCGCGGCCGGACATCGTCATCGCCGCCATCCTGGTGCTGGCGGTGCTCGGCAAGCTCAGCGACAGCCTGCTCAAGGCGCTGGAACAGCGTGCGCTGGCCTGGCGCGATACCTTCCTGGGCAATGGAGAGAGCTGATGAGCGCCTTGCTGGAACTGCGTGATATCCGCAAGAGCTTCTCCGGCGTGCGGGTGCTGGACGACGTCAGCCTGAGCCTGGCGCCGGGCGAAGTGGTCAGCCTGCTCGGCCCCAGCGGCTGTGGAAAAAGTACCCTGCTGCGCATCGCCGCCGGGCTGGACGACGAGTTCGCCGGCTCGCTGGAGCGCAACCCGCTGCTGGGCTTCGGCCCGGACGGCGACAGCGGTCGTGGCGGCGGTGGCGTCGGCGTGGTGTTCCAGGAGCCGCGCCTGCTGCCCTGGCTCACCGTGGCGCAGAACATCGGTTTCGCCGACGGCTGGCTGGCCGACGACAACCGTATCGCCCACCTGCTGCGCGACGTGGGCCTGGAAGGCAAGGGCGACCTGCTGCCCAAACAACTCTCCGGCGGCATGGCCCAGCGCGCGGCCATCGCCCGTGGCCTCTATGGCCGCCCGCAGGTGTTGCTGCTGGACGAACCCTTCAGCGCGGTGGACGCCTTCACCCGCATCCGCCTGCAGGACCTGATCCAGCAATTGGCGCTGGAGTACGACATCAGCATCCTGCTGGTCACCCACGACCTCGACGAAGCCTTCTACCTCAGCGACCGCGTCCTGCTGCTGGGCGGCACGCCCAGCCGCCTGCGCCGCGAATTCCCAGTACCGCTGCCGCGCCCGCGGGATCGTCGCGCCGTGGAACTGGCCTTCCTGCGTGGCGAAGCGCTGACCGAGCTGCACCAGTCTCACGTCATCTGACTCGTCACTGTTCTGTAGGAGCGAGCTTGCTCGCGAACCGCTTGATGCCGGAGCTGCCCGGAAAGCGTTCGCGAGCAAGCTCGCTCCTTCATTTAAAACAAAAACGCATAACTAAATGAATAAATAACATTTATTGGAATATGTGAGGGGCTGTTAAGGTCTATGCACATTGGTTAGCAGGACGGCATTTGTATCGTCCTGATCGTTATAAGGAAACGTGCAGATGTATGTAGTCACCCTAGCCGGCAGCCCCAGCCAGCGTTCCCGCTCCGGCGTCCTCCTGGACGTCGCACGGAACTGGCTGCACGCCCACGGCGCCGAGGTGCGCTCCTACTCCGTGCACGATTTTCCGGCGGAAGACCTGCTGTATGCACGCTTCGACAGCCCACGGGTGGTCGAGCTGATCGAGCAGGTCCTGCGCGCCGACGGCCTGGTGATCTCCACCCCGGTGTACAAGGCATCCATCGCCGGTGCGCTGAAGGTCATTCTCGACCTGCTGCCGGAGCGGGCGCTGGCGCACAAGGTGGTGCTGCCCCTGGCTACTGGCGGCAGCAACGCCCACATGCTGGCGGTGGACTACGCGCTCAAGCCGGTCCTCGCTGCGCTGAAGGCACAGGAAACCCTGCATGGCGTGTTCGCCGAAGAGAGCCAGGTGCAATACCCCGAGGGCAATACCCCGGCGCGCCTGGAATCGACCCTCGAACACCGACTGCTGGAATCCCTGGAACAGTTCCATGGCGCCCTCGCGCGCCGGCCGAAACCCATCGACCCGAACCTGCTCAACGAACGGCTGATCAACGCCCGCTGGAGCATCTGACAGACAACCCCACGCAGGAGCGCGCCAAGCCCCAACCCGGCAGGCGGCAACTGCGTCACCAACAAGAAAAGGCCCTCACCGTCCCGTCAACGGGACCGCAGGTCCGGCAATCACACTCGACGAAGGATCACTCCCATGCGGACTCTCACTTTGCGTAGTGGACTGGCGGCCCTGCTGATCGCGGCCCTGTCCTACAACGTCCAGGCGGACGAACAGCCCGGCACCCTGCGTATCGGCTATCAGAAATACGGCACCCTGGTGCTGCTCAAGGCCCGTGGCACGCTGGAGAAGCGCCTGGCCGAGCAGGGCGTCAAGGTGCAATGGACCGAATTCCCCGGCGGCCCGCAGCTGCTCGAAGGCCTGAACGTCGGCAGCATCGACTTCGGCGTCACCGGCGAAACACCGCCGGTGTTCGCCCAGGCCGCTGGCGCCGATCTGGTCTACGTGGCCCACGAACCGCCGGCGCCGACCAGCGAAGCGATCCTGCTGCCCAAGGATTCGCCGATCAAATCCGTCGCCGAGCTGAAGGGCAAGAAAGTCGCCCTGAACAAAGGCTCCAACGTGCACTACCTGCTGGTGCGCGCCCTGGAAAAGGCCGGCCTGAAATACACCGATATCCAGCCCGTCTACCTGCCGCCGGCCGACGCCCGCGCCGCCTTCGAGCGTGGCAGCGTCGATGCCTGGGTGATCTGGGACCCGTACCAGGCCGCCGCCGAGAAACAGCTCTCCGCCCGCACCCTGGTGGATGGCACCGGCCTTGTGGATAACCATCAGTTCTACCTCGCCACCCGCCCGTATGCGAACCAGCACCCGCAGGTGATCACCACCCTGATCGACGAAGTGCGTTCGGTGGGCGAGTGGTCGCAGCAGAACCCGCAGCAGGTGACCGACCAGGTCGCGCCGCTGCTCGGCCTGCCGGCGGACATCACCTTCACTGCGGTGAAACGCCAGGGCTACGGCGCCCAGCCGATCACCCCGGACGTTACTGCCGCGCAGCAGAAGATCGCCGACACCTTCACCGATCTGAAGCTGATCCCCAAGAAGCTGAGCATCAAGGACGTGGTGTGGACGGCTCCGGCCAAGGTCGCCACCGCCCAATGATCCGCTTGTAGGAGCGAGGGGGACGCCTAGTCCTTGCTCGCGAACCCGCCCAGCTCCAGAGCTGCCGGGAGTCTGTTCGCGAGCAAGCTCGCTCCTACGAAGAACAGCAGCAACACGTACACCTACCCCTTCATCGCGCGGCTACGCCACGCCGGCGCGCTTATCTGGAGTTACAGCGATGAGTCTCAACATCTTCTGGTTCCTGCCGACCCACGGCGACGGCCACTACCTGGGCACCGCCGAAGGCGCCCGTGCCGTGGACCACGGTTATCTGCAACAGGTCGCCCAGGCCGCCGACCGCCTCGGTTTCGGTGGCGTGCTGATCCCCACCGGCCGCTCCTGCGAGGACTCCTGGCTGGTTGCCGCCTCGTTGATCCCGGTGACCCAGCGCCTGAAGTTCCTGGTCGCCCTGCGTCCGGGCATCATTTCCCCGACCGTGGCCGCCCGCCAGGCCGCAACCCTCGACCGGCTCTCCGGTGGGCGCGCGCTGTTCAACCTGGTGACCGGCGGTGACCCGGACGAACTGGCCGGCGACGGCCTGCACCTGAGCCACGCCGAGCGCTACGAAGCCTCGGTCGAATTCACCCGCATCTGGCGCCGAGTGCTGGAAGGCGAGACCGTCGACTACGACGGCAAGCACCTGCAAGTGAAGGGCGCCAAGCTGCTCTACCCGCCGATCCAGCAACCGCGTCCGCCGCTGTACTTCGGCGGTTCCTCCGACGCCGCGCAGGACCTCGCTGCCGAGCAGGTCGAGCTGTACCTGACCTGGGGCGAGCCGCCGGCCGCCGTCGCCGAGAAGATCGCCCAGGTCCGCGAGAAGGCCGCCAAGCAAGGCCGCAGCGTTCGCTTCGGCATCCGCCTGCACGTGATCGTCCGCGAGACCAACGACGAAGCCTGGCAGGCCGCCGACCGCCTGATCTCCCACCTGGACCAGGACACCATCGACCGTGCCCAGGCGTCCCTGGCGCGCTTCGATTCCGTCGGCCAACAACGCATGGCCGCCCTGCACGGCGGCAACAAGGACAAGCTGGAGGTCAGCCCCAACCTCTGGGCCGGCGTCGGCCTGGTCCGCGGTGGCGCCGGCACCGCACTGGTGGGCGATGGCCCGACCGTGGCGGCGCGCGTGAAGGAATACGCGGACCTGGGGATCGACACCTTCATCTTCTCCGGTTACCCGCACCTGGAAGAGTCGTACCGGGTCGCCGAATTGCTCTTCCCGCACCTGGACCTCGCCCGCCCGCAGCAACCGCAGGAGCGCGGCTACGTCAGCCCGTTCGGCGAGATGGTCGCCAACGACATCCTGCCTAAGGCGGCATCGGCGAGCTGACACCCGTAGGGCGAATGAAGCGGAACGCTTCATCCGCCGTGGCGGATAACGCTGGCGCGTTATGCGCCCTACGTAGCGACCGAAGAATCCGGAGAGAAGAGATGAGCGTTTCCAACAATCTTGCCCAGCGCCTCGCGCCCTGGGCCCTGCCGGTGGGCCTGGTGGTGATCTGGCAACTGGCGGTGGAATTCGGCTGGCTGTCCAGCCGCATCCTGCCGGCACCCAGCGCGGTGGCCGAGGCCGGCTACCACCTGGTGGTCAGTGGCGAGCTGTGGCAACACCTGGCGATCAGCACCTGGCGCGCTGCCGTCGGCTTCGTCATCGGCGGCAGCATCGGCCTGGTGCTGGGGCTGATCACCGGCCTGTCGAAATGGGGCGAGCGCTTCCTCGACAGCTCGGTCCAGATGATCCGCAACGTGCCGCACCTGGCGCTGATCCCGCTGGTGATCCTGTGGTTCGGCATCGACGAGTCGGCGAAGATCTTCCTGGTCGCCCTCGGCACGCTGTTCCCGATCTACCTCAACACCTACCACGGCATCCGCAACATCGACCCGGGCCTGCTGGAAATGTCGCGCAGCTACGGGCTGTCCGGCTTCGCGCTGTTCCGCCAGGTGATCCTGCCCGGCGCGCTGCCCTCGATCCTGGTCGGTGTGCGCTTCGCCCTCGGCTTCATGTGGCTGACCCTGATCGTCGCCGAGACCATTTCCGCCAACTCCGGCATCGGCTACCTGGCGATGAACGCCCGCGAGTTCCTGCAGACCGACGTAGTGGTCCTGGCGATCCTGCTCTATGCCGTGCTCGGCAAGCTGGCGGACCTCGCCGCCCGTGGTCTGGAACGCGTGTGGCTGCGCTGGCACCCGGCTTATCAGGTGAAGGGAGGTGCGGCATGAACGCAGTGAATCAGTTGCCGCAACAACTCAAGAAAGGCATTCCGCTGGCGCTGGAAAACGTGCGCAAGCGCTTCGGTGAGCGTGAAGTGCTCAAGGGCATCGACCTGCGGATTCCCGCCGGCCAGTTCGTCGCCATCGTCGGCCGCAGCGGTTGCGGCAAGAGCACCCTGCTGCGCCTGCTGGCCGGGCTGGATGAAGCCAGCGATGGGCAACTGCTGGCCGGCTCCGCGCCGCTGGAAAGCGCCCGCGAAGAAACCCGCCTGATGTTCCAGGACTCGCGCCTGCTGCCCTGGAAGCGGGTGATCGACAATGTCGGCCTCGGCCTGAAGGGCGACTGGCGCGGCAAGGCGCTGGAAGCGCTGGAAGCCGTGGGCCTGTCCGACCGCGCCAACGAGTGGCCGGCCAGCCTGTCCGGTGGCCAGAAGCAGCGCGTGGCCCTGGCCCGCGCCCTGATCCACCAGCCGCGCCTGCTGCTGCTCGACGAGCCGCTGGGTGCACTGGATGCGCTGACCCGCATCGAGATGCAGCAGCTGATCGAGGGCCTCTGGCAGCAGCATGGTTTTACCGTGCTGCTGGTCACCCACGACGTCGCCGAGGCCGTGGCCATCGCCGACCGGGTGATCCTCATCGAGGACGGCGAGATCGGCCTGGACCTCAATGTCGAACTGCACCGCCCGCGCGCCCGTGGTTCGGCACGCCTGGCCGCGCTGGAAGCCGAGGTGCTCGAACGCGTGCTGTCGCTGCCGGCACAGCCGCCCGAGCCGGAACCCGTATCCCCACTGCCCACGCAATTGCGTTGGGCACTCTGATCCAACGTTCACACGTGTAACGCCATTCCCCAAGGAGAAACGCCATGACCATCAAAGCCATCAACGTCCGCAACCAGTTCAAAGGCACCATCAAGGAAATCGTCGAAGGCGATGTACTGTCGGAAATCGACGTGCAGACCGCTGCCGGCATCGTCACCTCGGTGATCACCACCCGTTCCGTGAAAGAGCTGGAACTGGCCATCGGCAGCGAAGTGATCGCCTTCGTGAAATCCACCGAGGTGTCCATCGCCAAGCTCTGAATGCGGCGCTGGAATACAACGGGCAGTCCGGAAACGGGCTGCCCGTTTTCTTTTGCGCGACGGCTTCCGGGACGCGCCGGGCGATTTTGTAGGATGGGTGGAGCGCAGCGATACCCATGCTGTCGGCGCGCGGCCCGATGGGTATCGCAAGCTCCACCCATCCTACGAATAGCCAGGCTTTGCGCCAGCGGCAAACGGCTAGAGCAATTACTCTACTTCCCTTAGACTCCCGCTCAAACCAACAAGAGAAAGGAGTCCCGCATGTCCCTGAGTCCCTCTGCCTTCGCGTTGCTCGGCCTGGTCGCCTGGACCGTGCTGCTGGTTCTGCTGCTGGTCAACCAGCGTGGCCTGCTGGTGATGAGCGGCCGCATGAAGGTCAACGTCTTCGCCGCCGACGGCAGCAACACCCCCGGCACTTTCGGCCAGCGCCTGGTGCGTGCCCACGCCAACTGCGTGGAGAACGTGCCGCTGTTCTGCGCGGTGCTGCTCTATGCGATGGTCACCGACCAGGTGCTGATCACCGACCCTTTGGCGCCGACCCTGCTGGTGGCGCGGATCGTCCAATCCGTCGTGCACCTGGTCAGCATCTCGGCACTGGCGGTGTGGATCCGTTTCGCCGCGTTCTTCGTCCAGCTGATCATCCTGATCTGGTGGCTGCTGCGCCTTTCCACCCTGATCTGAGCGGCGACCGGAACAGTTGCGCAACGCAACTGTTCCTATGGGGCGATACCGCCATGACTTAGCATGGTGGACCGCACACGCGTCGAGGCTTCCATGCACGTTTCATCCGGCCGCTGGCAATTCGGCCTGTTCCTGGCCCTGGTCACCGCCGTTCTCTGGGGCATCCTGCCGATCAAGCTCAAGGAGGTCCTGAAGGTCATGGACCCGATCACCGTCACCTGGTTTCGCCTGGTGGTGTCCGGTGGTCTGCTGCTGATCTACCTGGCCTTCACCCGCCAGCTGCCGCGCTTCTCGCCACTTGGCGCGCGCGGCAAGGGATTGGTGCTGCTGGCCATTCTCGGCCTGACCGGCAACTACGTGTGCTACCTGATCGGCCTGCGCATGCTCACGCCGGGCACCACGCAACTGGTGATCCAGATCGCGCCGATCCTGCTCCTGCTGGGCAGCCTGTTCGTCTTCAAGGAGAGCTTCAGCATCGGCCAGGCGCTGGGGCTCGCCGTGCTGATCTTCGGTTTCGGGCTGTTCTTCAACCAGCGCCTGGCGGAACTGTTCAGCTCGCTGGGCGAGTACACCACCGGCGTGCTGATCGTGGTCTTCGCCGCTTTCATCTGGACCTTCTACGGCCTGGCGCAGAAGCAACTGCTGACCCAGTGGACCTCGGTGCAGGTAATGATGGTGATCTACCTGGGCTGCGGCGCGTTGCTCACGCCCTGGGCGCATCCGCTGGAGGCGCTGGACCTCTCGCCGTTGCAGGGCTGGCTGCTGCTGGCCTGCTGCCTGAACACCCTGGTGGCCTACGGCGCCTTCGCCGAAGCGCTGGCGCACTGGGAGGCCTCGCGGGTCAGCGCTACCCTGGCGATCACCCCACTGGTGACCTTCGCGTCGGTGGCGCTGGCTGCCTCGCTGTGGCCCGAGTTCGTGCTGCCCGAAGACCTCAACGGGCTGGCCTATGTCGGCGCGCTGCTGGTCGTGAGCGGCTCCGCGCTGACCGCGCTGGCGCCTTCACTGTTGCGCAGTTACCGGGCGCGAAGGGCGCGCATCGCCAACCTCTGAATCCCAGAAGGCCGCCGCGAGGCGGCCTTCTGCTATCCAGCGCTCGTGTTCGGCTTCATTTTCGCAAATGATATGTATTATCATTTGTGCAATTCGATGGTTGTCGAGGCCCAGCGCCTCGGTTCGGGGGCGACGTGGTAGCGGGCAACAGCGGGGCAGGGCGGCGACGCCGGGAGGCGTGGGTCGATGGATGAGCGTTTCTCCCGTTCAGTGTCCCAGGCCTATCGCTCCTTCCACGGCGAACTCCTGCGCTTCCTGCGCAAGCAGCTGGGCAGTTCGGCGGACGCCGCCGACCTCGCCCAGGATGCCTTCGCCCAGTGGCTCAAGTCCTCCTCGCGGCATGAAGTGGAACAGCCGCGTGCATTTCTCTTCCAGGTTGCGCGCAACCTGCTGCGCGATCACTGGCAGCGCTCCCGGCGCTTCTCCAGCGAGCCGGAAGAGGCCCTCGACAGTGACCAGCAACCGGCCGCCGAAGGAGGCGAACCCGTGGTGCAGTTCGAGCGACAACGTTATCTTCGCCAGCTTTCGAAGGCGCTCGACAGCCTCCCGCCACGGCGCCGCGAGGCCTTCATCCTGCACAAGTTCGATGGCCTTTCGCAGCCGGAGGTGGCCAGGCGCATGGGGATTTCATTGAGCATGGTGGAGAAGCACGTTGCCAGCGCGCTGCTGCATTGCAAGCGTCAGGTTCAGGGAGAGGGCGAAGCATGACGCCGCAGGAAGAACGCCAGCAGGTGATCGACGAACTCGCCGCCAAGTGGTTCAGCCGCCAGCGCGCAGGCGCCTGGGATGCCCGCGAGCGCCAGGCCTTCGCCGACTGGCTGGCGGAAGACCCTGCGCATGAGTCCGCCTACCGTGAGATCGAGCAGTTGTGGAGCGATCTCGACCACATCCGCCGACCGGCCATCGTGCCTGGCCGTCGCCCGGCATTGCCCTGGCGCGGGCTCGCGGCTGCCAGTGTGTTCTGCGCGGCGTTGCTGCTGGCAAACGACTTCAGTGGCGGCCGCCTGGCCGATCCGCAACAGGTGCAGACCACCGCTGCGGGTGAGCAGCGCGAGGTGACGTTGGCCGACGGCACGCGGGTTTTCCTCGCGGGGGATTCGTCGTTGCGTGTGGACTTCTCGGATGCGTTCCGCGATGTGCAATTGCTGCGCGGCGAGGCCTATTTCGAAGTCACCCACGATGTTGGCCGGCCCTTCCGGGTGACCTCCGGTGACAGCCGTGTGCGCGTCCTCGGTACCGGGTTCGATGTACACCGGGAAGACGCTGGACTGACTGTCGCTGTACGCCACGGCAAGGTGGCCTTGCAGGCAAAACTCGATGCGTGGGACGAGCAGACCCTGACCGCGGGTGATCGCGCCCAGCTTGCCGCTGGGGCAGGGGCGGCGCAGATCGACCGCGTGCCTGTCGCCTCCATCGCTGCGTGGCGCGACGGCATGCTCGCCTTCCGCAATCAGCCCCTGGGGGCGCTGGTGGACGAGCTGTCGCAGTACCGCGCTGCGCCCATCCGCCTGGGCGATGAGCGCCTGGCGCAGAGGCCCATCTCCGGCAACGTGCGCCTGGCCCGCCCGGACGACTTCCTCGCGGCCCTGCCGGTACTGCTCGACGTGCGCGTGCAGCGCAAGGCCGATGGCAGCGCCGTGATCCTGCCGCGCTGATCGCCCCTCTCTTGTAGGAGCGAGCTTGCTCGCGAACGTATTTCCCGGAAGCACCGGACCTGGGCCGGTTCGCGAGCAAGCTCGCTCCTGCAGGGGCCCTAACGATTTGAGTCCGCGCTGGGGCCGGCCCTCACCCTAACCCTCTCCCAGAGGGAGAGGGGACCGTTCGGTGCCGGGTGAAACCTTCGCGTCAGTCGGCTCGGAATGCTCCCTCTCCCTCCGGGAGAGGGCTGGGGTGAGGGAAGGGACGGGCACCGATATAGTCGAATGAAGACGGTTGCTCCTACCCAACCGGATCACACGTGCCGCAAATCTTTCTTGAGAAATATTTTTATTTGCAGGTGTGGGTTTTTCTCGAATGAGGGTCTTCCCCGTCATTCGCTGCGAAACGCGCAGCGCTTTTCGTCCCTGGGGAGGGCCTTGCATGCAGTCTCGTTTCAATTTCCCGTTCGCGCGCCCGCTGGGCTGTGCCGTGCTGCTTGGCAGCCTGATGATGGCCGAGTACAGCCGCGCTGCCGATTGGCAGATCGACCTGCCGGCGCAGGCGCTGAGCGACTCCATCGGCAGCCTGTCGCAACAGGCCGGCGTGCAGGTGCTCTATGACGCCTCCCAGCTGGAAGGCCTCAAGGCGCCCGCGGTAGCCGGCCGCTACAGCATGCGCGAAGCCCTGGAGCACCTGCTCAGGGGCTCATCGCTGGAACTGGTGGAGGCGGGCGACGGCTTTGTCGTGCGGCGCTCCGGCAAGGTCGACAAGTTCAGCGACAACGCCATCGAGCTGGATTCGCAGACCATCGTCGGCAGCGGCCTGTCGGTGGATTCCAGCAACGTCGGCCGTTCGACCCTGACCCGCAAGGACATCGAGCGCATCCAGGCCGACAACATTCCCACCCTGCTGCAGACCCTGCCGGGTGTGACCATGGGCGGCTCGCCCAAGCCGGGCGGGCAGACCGTTAACATCTGGGGCCTGGGCGATGCCGAGGACGTGCCCTTCACCCTCGACGGCGCGCCCAAGAGCGGCTTTGAGCGCTACCAGCAGGGCACCGTGTTCATCGAGCCGGAGCTGATCAAGCGCATCGAAGTGGAGAAGGGCCCGCACTCGGTCTATAACGGCAACGGCGGCTTCGGCGGCACCGTGCACATGGAAACCAAGGACGCGCCGGACCTGCTGCGCGACGATCAGAACGTCGGCGCCATGCTCAAGTACGGCTACCACTCCAACGACCAGCAGAAGATCTACAGCGGCGCCGTCTATGGCCGCACCGAGGACCGCAAGGTCGATGCGCTGGCCTACGTTACCGCCCGCGATGGTCGCGACATCAAGCTCGCCGGGCACATTCCCGACCCGAACAACAACTACCCGATCAACCCCAGCCGCCTGCCCAACAGCGCCCAGGACCTGGACGCCGGGCTGTTCAAGTTGAACCTGCACCCCAACCTCGACAACGACATCAGCCTGGCCTACAGCCGCTCCCACAGCACCCGCTGGACGCCGTTCTCCTCGGCCTCCTACCCGACGCCACCGACCCAGTCGAGCATTGATCGCTACGGCTACGAAGCGGCGCTCAAGCGCCTGCTGGCGCACCGCGACACCACCGACACCACCTGGTCCGGCAAGTACGAATACCACCCGATCGATAACCCGCTGATCGACCTGATGGTGCAGTACTCCGAGTCGCACATCGACCAGACCGACGAGCGTAATCCGGACGCCTTCTTCCAGGTCTCCACCGGTGGCCGCAAGATGGATACCGACTACAAGGACAAGGTGCTGGAGCTGCGCAACACCAGCCTGTTCGCCACCGGCCCGGTACAGCATGCATTCACCGTGGGTACCGAGTTCCACCGGCACACCCGCACCACCGACATGTATATCCCCGGCTCCACCTACAACACCGCGCGCTACAACTACGGGCACTTCCAGCCGACCTTCATGCCCAGCGGCAAGCAGAACACCAACAGCGCCTACATCCAGGACGCGCTCACCCTGGGCAGCGTGACCATCACCCCGTCGCTGCGCTTCGACCATGTGCGCAACCAGGGCAAGGACAACGACGCGCCGATCTACAACAACGCCGCGCAAGGCCACGACTACAGCTCGCAGACCTACAGCGGCTGGTCGCCGCGCCTCTCGCTGTTCTGGACGGCCACCGAACGCCTGGGCTTCTTCGCCGACTACAGCCGCACCTGGCGCGCGCCGGTGATCGACGAGATGTACGAGGTGCAGAACAGCAGCACGGTCAGCGCCACCAGCCGCGACCTCGATCCCGAGCGCATTCATGCGCTGCGCTTCGGCTCGCTGGTCAACCTGCCGGACCTGTTCATCAACGGCGACAACCTGCAGGTGCGCACCACGCTGTTCCAGAACAAGATCAAGGACGAGATCTTCCGCACCCGCAGCGTCGGCTGCGCGCAGCAGGCCATCGACAACGGCACCATCTCCGGCAGCTGCGGCGACTACCTGCCGCTCTCCAACTACCGCAACCTGCCGGGCGTGACCTACAAGGGCTTCGAGATCGAGAGCTTCTACGACAGCCCCTGGCTGTTTGGCGGGCTGTCGTACTCGTGGGTGACCGGCAAGCACGATGGCGCCTACAGCAACCCCTGGGGGCCGAACGTGTGGGCGCGTGACGTGCCGCCGGCCAAGTGGGTCGCCACCCTGGGCACCAAGATTCCGGCGTGGGATGCGCAGATCGGCTGGCAGGGCGAGTTCGTCCGCCAGACCGATCGCCTGCCCAGCGACAAGTACAAGGGCGGCATGGGCACCAGCGTCGGCGACATCTTCTGGGACCAGACGGTCAACGACAGCTATGACACCCAGCGCGTCTTCGCCAGCTGGAAGCCGCGCCGCCTGGGCTTCGAGAATACCGAGCTGAACTTCACCGTCGACAACCTGTTCAACCGCGACTATCACCCGGCGCTGGCCGGCGACAGCGTCTACAGCCAGGGCCGCAACGCCAAGTTCAGCCTTACCCAGTACTTCTGAGAGACTCCCTGTCGACTGTAGGAGCGAGCTTGCTCGCGAACGAATTTCCCGGCAGCAGCGGAGCAGGGCGGGTTCGCGAGCCAGCTCGCTCCTACGGTCCGGCGTGCCCGTAGGGCGCATAAAGCGGGACGCTTTATCCGCCGATGGTGCTCACCGCGGATAACGCCGTTGGCGTTATGCGCCCTACCAAAAGGCCTGCGCCAAGTGCCAACGAAAACGGGCGCCCGAAGGCGCCCGTTTGCTATTGCAGGTATCAGGCTCAGGCAGCCGGACGCACCACGCGGTAGACCAGCGCACCAATCACGCCGCCCACCAGCGGGCCGACCCAGAACAGCCACAGCTGCTTCATGAACAGCGGGTCGGCGAAGATCGCCACGCCCAGGCTGCGCGCCGGGTTCACCGAAGTGTTGTCGATCGGGATGCTGATCAGGTGGATCAGCGTCAGCGTCAGGCCGATGGCGATCGGCGCAAAGCCCGCCGGGGCCAGCTTGCTGTCGGTGGCGCCCATGATCACGAACAGGAAGAACGCCGTCAGCAGCACTTCGGTCACCAGCGCGGAGATCATGCTGTAGCCGCTCGGCGAGCCTTCGCCGAAGCCGTTGGCGGCAAAGCCCGCCAGCGCGTCGAAGCCCGGTTTGCCGCTGGCGATGAAGTACAGCGCCGCACCAGCGAGGATGCCGCCAACTACCTGGGCGACGATGTACGGGACCAGCTCAGCGGTGCGGAAGCGGCCGCCGGCCCACAGGCCGAGGCTGACCGCAGGGTTGAGGTGGCAACCGGAGATCGGGCCGATGGCGTAGGCCATGGTCACGACCGTCAGGCCGAAAGCCAGGGCGACACCCAGGACGCCAATGGCGTGGGCGGCGAAGATGGCGCTGCCGCAACCACCGAACACCAGCCAGAAGGTGCCGATCATTTCGGCGGAAAGTTTGCGAAGCATGCTGCCTCCAAAGGCAAGTGGAACCCCGAATTGGGGCGAGCGCATGCTAGGGAAGCGGCTGACGGACGGGGTGTAGGTACCTTCCGTTTGCGGCCAGGAAAAGCCTGATGAATTTGATGGGGAGGGCAGGTGCCCTCCTTATATTCAGATCTGCGTGGCCAACTGCTCCGCCCGCCGCAGCCAGCCCTGGCGTTGTTCCTCGCCCGAGCCGCGCACCGGGCTGAACTCTTCCAGGTGGTGGAGGGCGATGCCGCAGGGCGCGAGGATGCAGCGGGTCATCTGCCGATGGGCCGGTGCGCCCTGGCGCAGGCGGTAGTGCCAGTGGGTCTGGTCGTGGCTGACCAGCAGGTCGGCGCTGCGCCCGCCCAGCAAGGGTTCGAACTCGCGGGACTCCACCGAGCGGTAGCGGAAGGCGAAGCCGGGTTGCAGCACGCGGTCGAAGAAGCCCTGCAGCAGCGCCGGCAGGCCGCCCCACCAGACCGGGTAGACGAAGGCGATGTGCTGCGCCCAGTGAATTTGCCGCTGCGCTTCGAGCACGTCCGGTTCGAGGGATTGGCCCAGTTCATAGCCGCCGCGCAGTACCGGGTCGAAGTTCAGCTCGCCCAGCTTCAGCATGTGCACCACATGGCCCTTGGTGCGGGCGCCGTGGGCGTAGGCCTCAGCGAGCGCATGGCAGAAACCGCCGGGCTTGGGCGAACCCAGCACCAGCAGTACGCGCTTGCCGTCGCCTTCAAGGGGCGTGGCGCCATGCTTGACGGCTTCAACCATTCTGCCCGGCCTCCAGCATGGTTTCCGGGCGCACCCACTGGTCGAACTCGGCGTCGCTCAGGTAGCCCAGCTCCAGTGCGGCGGCGCGCAACGTCTTGCCTTCGGCATAGGCCTTCTTGGCGATCTCGGCGGCCTTGTCGTAGCCGATGTGCGGGTTGAGCGCAGTCACCAGCATCAGGCCGCGGTCGAGGTGCTCGCGCATCTTCGCGGCGTCCGGTTCCATGCCGGCGATGCAGTGGGTGTTGAAGTTGCGGCAGCCGTCGGCCAGCAGGCGTGCGGACTCCAGCAGGTTGTGGATGATCACCGGCTTGTAGACGTTGAGCTGCAGGTGGCCCTGGCTGGCGGCGAAGGTGATCGCGGCATCGTTGCCGAAGACCTGGCAGGCGAGCATCGACAGGGCCTCGCACTGGGTCGGGTTGACCTTGCCGGGCATGATCGAGGAGCCCGGTTCGTTGGCCGGCAGCTTCACCTCGGCGAAGCCTGCGCGGGGGCCGGAGCCGAGCAGGCGCAGGTCGTTGGCGATCTTCATCAGGGCCACGGCCAGGGTCTTCATCGCGCCGGCGAGGGTCACCAGCGGTTCGTGGCCGGCGAGGGCGGCGAACTTGTTCGGTGCGGAAACGAAAGGCAGGCCGGAAAGGTCGGCCAGTTCGGCGGCGATGGCCTCGGCGAACTCCTTCGGCGCGTTCAGCCCGGTGCCGACGGCGGTGCCGCCCTGGGCCAACTCGTAGACGGCCGGCAGCGCCGCGCGGAGGGCGCGCTCGGCATAGTCGAGTTGGGCGACGAAGGCGGAAAGTTCCTGGCCGAAGGTGACGGGTGTTGCGTCCATCAGGTGGGTGCGCCCGGTTTTCACCAGGTTGGCGTGGCGTGCGGCCTGCTGGGCGAGGCCGCCGCTGAGTTCGGCGATGGCCGGCAGCAGGTCGTTCTGCACCGCCTGGGCGGCGGCGATGTGCATGGCGGTGGGGAAGCTGTCGTTGGAGCTTTGCGCGCGGTTCACGTGGTCATTGGGGTGCACCGGCTTCTTGCCGCCGCGGCCGTTGCCGGCGATCTCGTTGGCGCGCCCGGCGATGACCTCGTTGACGTTCATGTTGCTCTGGGTGCCGCTGCCGGTCTGCCAGACGACGAGGGGAAACTGGTCGTCGTGCTCGCCCGCCAGCACTTCGTCGGCGGCTTCCTCGATCAGGCTGGTGATGTTCTCCGGCAGCTCGCCGAGCTGCGCGTTCACCCGTGCAGCGGCCTTCTTGATCAGGGCCAGGGCGTGCACCACGGCCAAGGGCATCCGCTGTCCGCCGATGGCGAAGTTCTCCAGCGAGCGTTGGGTCTGGGCGCCCCAGTAGGCGTCTTCGGGGACTTCGATGGGGCCGAGGCTGTCGGTTTCGGTGCGGCTCATGGTGCTTCTCCGGAAAAGGGTCTCGGCCAGTTTAGGCCGCCACGGGGCTTCCGGGTTCCACTCTGGCTCAATGGCCGTGATAGAGCGGTTTCAACGACGCGCCGGGTTACCAGCGGGCGTGAGTGGCACCGATCCAGCCGAGCGCGCCGTTGACCGGCACCAGTTCGCCGCCGGCTTCGCGCAGGGAGCCGTCGAAGCGGCCGAACCACTGGCTGGTCTCGGCGAACAGCGGGCCCAGGCGCGGGCTGGCGCGATGCAGCTTGCGCGGGGTGAAGGTGAGGTCGACACGCTCGTCGGCATCTCGCAATTGCCACGGCGACAGCGGGTCGTGGGGTACCTGGCGGATATCCACAGGGCCGGCCAGCGCCTGCAGTTCGCCGCCGAACCACAAGGCGTTCTCGCTCAGGTGGCTGTTTTCCGTCCAGCCGGCGCCGAAGTTGCCGGCGATGCCGCCGGGCGCGGCGAAGGCGGCGCGGGTCCAGCGGGTATGGAAGGGCCAGACGCCCCGGCCGAAATCCAGCGCGGCGAAGCTCTGGCCCTCGCTGCAGCGGTAGGTCTTGTGGCCGAGGCTGAGGCTGCCGCTGATCGGCAGGCCCATCTGCCGGCTGCAGGCGTGGAAGCACTTGCCGCTCATCGGCACCACCAGGTTGACCGACTCCAGGTGCGCCGGGCGCTGTACCTCCAGGGACAGGTTCAGCGGCTGGCCCCCCAGGTTCGGCGCGCAGGCGGTGATGCGCAACTGGCCAGGCTGCTCGTCGAAGCCCAGGCTGAGCTGGCCATGCGCGAAGCGGTGGCTCTGGTTCGGCATGTCCGGCAGGTGGCAGCCCAGGCCGAACGGGCTGAACTGGGTGCGGTGCACCGACTGGCCGGTTTCCAGGTCGAGGAAGTACACGGCGCCGTAGCCCAGGTAATCGAGGTCGGCGATGGTGATCGAGAGCATCCAGCCCGGTGCGTTGATGCACCAGTGGTTCCAGCGCTTGCGCCGGCCGGCGTTGCCGGAGAGCTGGCAGAGCGTCTGTGGCCGCGACGACCAGCCCACGGCCGCGCTGTTCAGGCGGCCGCGCGCATCGCACAGGGGCGGTGCGGCGACGGAAGTCGGCGGGAGGCTGAGGGTGTTCATCGGTCACATCCATGTGGCAACGCGCCGCAGCATGCCGTTTCATGAACTGTCCTACAAGAGAAGCCGGTCACTTCCCGCTCAATTGGCACTCACTTGAGCGCATTCCGAACTTAGGCGCAGAATGGCGGGTCCCACACGGACACCCTTCAGACTCACAGGACTGCCCCATGACCGTTCTTCGTTCCCTCTGCACCGCAGCACTTCTGGTTGGCTTCAGTTCCGTGGCACTGGCTGATGCCAACGCCGAGGCGGAGAAATTCCTCAAGCAGGTGCACGCCGACAAGCTGACCGTGCCGGTCTACGCGCAAGTCCAGCAGATGCTCGCCCAGCGCTTCGCCCAGGCCAAGGCGCCGGACAGCAAGAAGGCCGTGCTCGACCGCTACCAGGCCAAGGCCAACGCCGAGCTGGACCGTGCCGTGGGTTGGGACAAGCTCAAGCCCGAACTGGTCAAGCTCTACACCAGCAACTTCAGCGAATCCGAGCTCAAGCAGCTGAACGACTTCTATGCCTCGCCTCTGGGCCGCAAGGTGCTGGAGAAGATGCCGCGCCTGACCGCCGAATCCGCCCAGCTGACCCAGGCCAAGCTGCAGACCGCAGTAGAGCCGGTGAACAAGCTGATGGCCGACATGGACAAGGAACTGGGCGTGAAAGCCCCGGCCGCTCCGGCCAAGAAGCCTTGATCTCCAGTAACTGAAAGCCAGTAACCGAAAGCCCGCACCTGAAAGCCCGTACCTGAAAGAGAACCGCCATGAGCATGCGTGACCGTATTCAATCCGCCCTGGACACCCTCGAACCGCAACACCTCGAGGTGCTCGATGAGAGCCACATGCACAGCCGCGGGCAGGAAACGCACTACAAGGCGGTGATCGTCAGCCCGGCGTTCACCGGGCTGAACGCGGTGAAGCGGCACCAGAAGGTCTATGCCACGCTCGGCGAGCTGATGGGCCAGTTCCATGCCCTGGCCCTGCACACCTACACCCCCGAGGAGTGGGCGCAGCAGGGACAAGCGCCGGATTCGCCGACCTGCAGGGGCGGCAGCAAGCACGATCTTCCGCATTGATCGGCTGCCGGATGCGGGCTGCGTCCCGCTCCGGTAGAATGCGACTCCCAGCGCCGGCTTCTGCCGGCGCTGTCATTTTCAGCCTCTGATTCGGCTGTCGATCAGCTTTTGTTTCCAAACGTTCTGTTCCGAAGAAACCCGGTCCGCCCTTTACGCGGGTGACCACTGGAGTGATGCATGACCACCGAAAGAATCGTCGTCGCGGCGTTGTACAAGTTCGTCTCCCTGCCCGACTACGTCGACCTGCGCGAACCCCTGCTGCAGGCCCTGCTGGACAACGGCGTGAAGGGCACCCTGCTGCTCGCCGAAGAGGGCATCAACGGCACAGTGTCCGGCACTCGCGCCGGCATCGACGGCCTGCTCGCCTGGCTGCGCAACGATCCGCGCCTGGCTGATGTGGACCACAAGGAGTCCTACTGCGACGAGCAGCCCTTCTACCGCACCAAGGTCAAGCTGAAGAAGGAAATCGTCACCCTCGGCGTACCGGGCGTGGACCCGAACGCCAAGGTCGGTACCTATGTCGAGCCCAAGGACTGGAACGCGCTGATTTCCGATCCGGAAGTGCTGCTGATCGACACCCGCAACGATTACGAAGTGGCCATCGGCACCTTCGAAGGCGCCATCGATCCCAAGACCAAGTCGTTCCGCGAATTCCCCGAGTACATCCGCGAGCATTACGACCCGGCGAAACACAAGAAGGTCGCCATGTTCTGCACCGGCGGCATCCGCTGCGAGAAGGCTTCGAGCTACATGCTCAGCGAAGGCTTCGAAGAGGTCTTCCACCTCAAGGGCGGCATCCTCAAGTACCTGGAGGAAGTGCCCGAAGCCGACACTCTCTGGCGCGGCGACTGCTTCGTGTTCGACAACCGCGTGACCGTGCGCCATGACCTTTCCGAGGGCGATTACGATCAGTGCCATGCCTGCCGCAACCCGATCTCGGTCGAGGACCGCGCCTCCGAACACTACGCCCCCGGCATCAGTTGCCCGCACTGCTGGGACTCGCTCTCGGAGAAGACGCGCGCCAGTGCCCGCGAGCGGCAGAAGCAGATCGAACTGGCGCGCCAGCGCAACCAGCCGCACCCCATTGGCCGTGATCCCCGCGCGGAGAACTGATCCATGACCAGCCGCCTGCTCTACGTGATGGACCCGATGTGCTCCTGGTGCTGGGGTTTCGCCCCGGTGGCCGGGAAGCTGGTGGAGCAGGCGCGCGCCGCGGGAGTGCCGCTGGCGCTGGTCATGGGCGGGCTGCGCACGGGGCAGGGCGCGGCGCTGGAACCGACCACCAAGCGCTACATCCTCGAACACTGGCACGCGGTGCATGACGCCACCGGCCAGCCGTTCCGCTTCGAGGACGCCTTGCCCGACGGCTTCGTCTACGATACCGAGCCGGCCTGCCGCGCCGTGGTCACTGCGCGGCGCCTGGACGAAGACTGCGCCTGGGCGCTGGTCGGCGAAATCCAGCGGGCCTTCTACGCCGAAGGCCGCGACGTCACCCAGGCCAGCGTGCTCACCGAGCTGGCCGAACAGGTCGGCCTGCCGCGCATCGAGTTCGCCGAAGCCTTCGACAGCCAGGACAACCACCTGGCGACCCTGGCGGACTTCTCCTGGGCCCGCGACCTGGGCATCGCCGGTTTCCCCACGCTGCTGGCCGAGCGCGATGGCCAACTGGCCCTGCTGACCAACGGCTACCAGCCGCTGGGCGAACTCGCGCCGTTGCTGGAGCGCTGGCTGGAGCGTGGGCGGCATGCCTGAGCTGTCCGCTGACCGCCTGAGCTGGGCGGAGATTCGCCGGCTCGCTTTCCGTCATCGCAAGGCCCTGCTTCTCGCCAACCTGGTCGCCGTGCTGGCCACCGCCTGCAGCGTGCCGATCCCGCTGCTGCTGCCGCTGCTGGTGGACGAAGTTCTGCTGGGCAAGGGCGACGCCGCCCTGCAGGTGATGAACCACTGGCTGCCCGCCGGCTGGCACAAGCCCGCCGGCTACATCGGCCTGATGCTGCTGGTGACCCTGGTGCTGCGCAGCTGTGCGCTGGTATTCAACGTGCTGCAGGCCCGGTTGTTCGCACGGCTGTCCAAGGACGTGGTCTATCGCATCCGCCTGAGGTTGATCGAACGGCTCAAGCGCATCGCCCTGGGCGAGTACGAAACCTTGGGCGGCGGCTCGGTCAGTACGCACCTGGTGACCGACCTGGACACCCTCGACAAGTTCGTCGGCGACACCCTGAGCCGCTTCCTGGTGGCGCTGCTGACCCTCTGCGGCACCGCTGGCATCCTGATCTGGATGCACTGGAAGCTGGCGCTGCTGATCCTGCTGTTCAATCCGCTGGTGATCTTCGCCACGGTGCAGCTGGGCAAGCGCGTGAAGCACCTGAAGAAGCTGGAAAACGACAGCACCTCGCGCTTCACCCAGGCACTGACCGAAACCCTTGAAGCCATCCAGGAAGTACGCGCCGGCAATCGCCAGGGCTTCTTCCTTGGCCGCCTCGGCGTGCGCGCCCGCGAGGTGCGTGACTATGCCGTCGCCTCGCAATGGAAGAGCGATGCCGCCGGGCGTGCCAGCGGCCTGCTGTTCCAGTTCGGCATCGACCTGTTCCGCGCCGCGGCGATGGTCACCGTACTGTTCTCCGACCTGTCCATCGGCCAGATGCTGGCAGTGTTCAGCTACCTCTGGTTCATGATCGGCCCGGTCGAGCAACTGCTCAGCCTGCAATACGCGTATTACGCCGCCGGCGGTGCGCTGGCGCGGATCAACGAGCTGCTGGCCCGTGCCGATGAGCCGCATTACGAACATCGCCGCGATCCGTTCGCCGGGCAGAGCAGCGTCGGCATCCAGGTGCGCGACCTGAGCTTTGCCTACCGCGATGAGCTGGTGCTGGACGGTCTCGACCTGGATATCGCCCCCGGCGAAAAGGTTGCCATCGTCGGCGCCAGCGGCGGCGGCAAGAGCACCCTGGTGCAGTTGTTGCTGGGCCTCTACCAGCCGCAGTCCGGGACCATCCGCTATGGCGGCGCGGCACTGGAGGAGATTGGCCTGGACTGCGTGCGCGAGCATGTCGCCGTGGTCCTGCAGCATCCGGCGCTGTTCAACGACACGGTGCGCGCCAACCTGACCATGGGCCGCGAGCGTGACGACGAGGCGTGCTGGCGTGCGCTGGAAGTGGCGCAGCTGGCGGACACCATCCGTGCCTTGCCACAGGGGTTGGACAGCGTGGTCGGGCGCTCCGGCGTGCGCCTCTCCGGCGGCCAGCGGCAGCGCCTGGCGATTGCCCGCATGGTGCTCGCCGAGCCGAAGGTGGTGATCCTCGACGAGGCGACCTCGGCGCTGGATGCCGCCACCGAATATGCCCTGCACCAGGCTCTGGAGCGCTTCCTCGAAGGCCGCACCACGCTGATCATCGCCCACCGCCTGTCCGCGGTGAAACAGGCCGACCGCGTGCTGGTGTTCGATGGCGGGCGCATCGCCGAGGATGGCGATCACCAGCAGCTGATCGCCGAAGGCGGGCTTTACGCTCGCCTTTACGGCCACCTGCAGCAGGGCTGATCAGCCGTAGCGCGTGACCTCGAGGAAGGCCACGCAGTTGCCCAGGTCGTGGAAGACCCGCGCGCTGCCGATGTCGTTGTAGGGAATGCCCAGCAGCAGGTCGAGCAGCGACGCATCGGTGCGGTAGTGCGGGCGCCAGTCCAGCAGCCCTTCGAGGTAGGCGATGTCGGGCACGCCGGGCAGGAAGTTGCCCATCAGCAGGCGCCCGCCGGGCAGCAGGCGGGCGAACAGGTTGCGGGTCAGGTCGCGAGCGTCGTGGTCGTCGAGCACCTCGTAGAGGCCGGGGGAGTAGATCAGGTCGAAATGGCAAAGCTCCTGGCGGCCGTAGAACAGCTCATCCAGGGTGCATTGCTGCGTCAGTACGCCGAGCGCGGCGTAGCTGGCCTCCACCGTCTGCAGCGACAGTGCCTGGGCGTCGAGGGCGACGAATTCGCGGAAGTGGCCATGGCGCAGCGAGCGCGCCAGCTCGACCTCGCGCAGGTGCCCGCAACCCACGCAGAGGATGCGGGCCTGGCCACTGAGCTGGTCGCAGCAGCGGTCGATCTCCCGCGCCAGCAATTGGCGGCGCGAGCGCAGCGCGCGGGTGGCGGGGGCGGAGCTGGCGTAGCGGAACAGCTCTTCGGTCGGCCCGTCGGGCAGCAGCGAGTGCAGGGTGCTGTCGATGCCATAGAGGTAATCCATCAGTACGGCATTGCCGGCGCCTTCGCCCATCGGCCGTTCGCGCCGCCGGGGGAACGGCAGGACGCGCGGTGCTTGCGCTGGCGAGGGGCTGTCCGTGGCGAACGCCAGCAGGTCGGCCTCGCCATCGCGCAGGTGGCGCAGCTGTTGTTCGAGTTGTTCGATGGCCTCGCTTAGCGAGCCCGGATGCTGCTGAAAGCGATTGTCCATTGCATCCACCTGGGGGCCACGCTCAGTGAAGTAAGTGCACCAGTGGCGACTTGGCCGCTGACCTGTCCACTACCTTAGGGGCAGGTTGGCCCCGGGCCATCATCTGAATGAATGACGGCAGCGAAAAATCAGCGCTGTCCCAGCCGCACCAGCAGGCTGACCAGTTCAGCCTGGCGGCTGGTGCTGGTCTTGCGGAACAGCGCGCGCAATTGGCTGCGTACCGTATTGATCGAGGTGCCGAGCTGGTCGGCGCAGTGTTCGGGCGTCAGGCCGCGTACCAGCAGGGCGCCCAGGCGCTGTTCGGCCGGGGTGAGGCCGAACAGGTCGCCCAGCAGACCGCTCTGGCGGTGCGCGTCGAGCAGCGCCAGCAGCACCAGCGGGCGCTGGAAAGGATGGTTGAACTTCGCTTCGGCTGACACCGGGGTGACCAGCAGCTCCTGCCCGCTGCCATCGTCCAGCGGCAGCCACCCGGCCTTTGCCTTGCCGACGCGCGGCGCGGCCTGGCGCACCAGCGCCTGGAGCCTCGTGTCGTGTTGGCGGCAGTGCAGGCGGCCGAAGACTTCATGGAACAGCCCGGCGCGCTGCCCGAGCCGTTGTCGCGCCGCCTGGTTGGCGTAGAGCACGCGGGCATTGCCCTCCAGCAGCCACAGCGAGGTGGGGTGCTGGTCCAGCAGCAAGTCGCGGTAGGCCAGTTGCTGGCGCATCTCATCGATGCGTCCGAACATCCGTGCCGCGCGGGTCAGATGCTCGCTCAGGCGGGTCAGCAGGGTTTGTTCCTGCGTATCGGGATAGCGAGCGCCGAGGCTGGTCAGCACCGACAGGTAGACGCCGGAGTTGGCCTGTTCGTTGAGCTTGAGGCAGGACACGTTGTGCATGCCATTGGGGCGCTGGAATTCCTGGTAGTACGGATCGCGGGCGATGCGCTGCGGGCCATACTCCTCGCGGTCGTGGTACCAGTGGCCTACCGGGCGATGGAGCATGAATCCCTTGGACGGGTCGATGGTGCAGAACTCGCGGTTATAGGTCTCGATGGCGCCGGGATCGCAGAGATTGATCTCGCTCGCCAGCGCGCTGCTCTCGGTCTGGTCCCAGAACAGCAGGGCACCTTGCTGGCGGCCGCTGGCGCAGATCAGCTCGGTGAGCAGCGGCAGCCAGTTGGCCTCGTCGAGCACGCACTCGTAGGTCAGGCCCACCAGCCGGTCGTACTGCATGTCCATATCCCGCTGTGGCATGGGCGCTCCATCGGTTGCTCGCGGATTGCACGGATCACCTTGCAGATTGCACTTTGCAGAATGCACGATCGACTGAGGTATGGCACATGGCCTTAGCTGTCGCAAGGCCACTAATCGGTTGCTTTTCGCGTTGCCTGCGCAGGCCCGCTCCAGAGCCTTCGGCAGTGTTTTTCCGGCGGGAGGCCGGCCACCAGCCGACCAAGCGTCATGGTGCCTGGTTTGTGGATTTCCCGTGATCGGCTAGAAGTTAAGGAAGGGGCGGCCTGACAGAAAAGTCCCGGGTGTTGCCTGACTGCACCCCTTGGCCTGCCAGGCATTGAAAGAAGGAAGTCGAAACTGGCTATGGATGCATTGGGACTGTTGCCGACCCGCCGTACGACGCGTCTGCTCAAGCTGGTCTGGCCGTTCATGGTCGTGGTCCTGCTGCAGACGATGATTGGCAGCGGCAGCTTCTTTATCCTCTCTGGCGTGCGCGCCTATGTCGGCGGCGAGAGCCTCTGGTCCAAGGGCCAGAAGGACGCCATCCACTACCTGCAGCTCTACGGCCAGAGCCGTGATCCGGAGGATTACGAGCGCTATCGCACCGCCATTGCCATTCCCCAGGGCGATCGGACCTTCCGTGCTGCACTCGACCTCAGTCAGCCCGACCTGGAACTCGCCCGTGCCGGTGCCTTGCAGGGCGGCATCCATCCTGACGATGTCGGCGCGCTGGTGTGGCTGTACCGCTACTTCCACGAGTACAGCTACTTCGACCAGGCAGTGAAGATGTGGATCATCGGCGACGCCTATCTCGACCAGCTGGAGCAGCTGGCTGACGAGATGAGCGCGAAGATTCGCGCCAATGACGTCCGCCCCGGCGACCTGAGCTACTGGAACAGCCGCATCCAGGCGATCAACGACGGTGTCACGCCGGCCGCCATGGCCTTCTCCGCTGCCCTGGGGCAGGGCTCGCGGATGATCATGTGGGTGCTGCTGGTCACCAACTGCCTGACCGGCCTGGCGCTGATCCTCCTGGCGGTCTGGCGTACGCGCAAGCTGCTGCACCAGCAACGCGCCTTCGAAAGTGCCCTGGACACCGAGCGGGAGCGCGCGCAGACCACCCTGGCAGCCATCGGCGACGGCGTGGTTACCCTCGACGAACATGAGTGCATCGCCTACTTCAACCCCGCGGCGGAGCGCCTGATCGGCCGGGACAACTCCATGGCCGTCGGCCTGCCGCTGCGCTCGCTGCTGCGGGTGCTCGACGAGAGCTCCCAGGTCGAGGGCCTGCCGCTGGTCGGGCAGATCCTGCGTGGCGAGGTGGACGGCGGCAGCGAGACCAGCAAGCTGATCCAGCGCCTGGACGGCACCAGCGTGGCGGTGACCCTGGTGGCCACGCCGATCCATGCCGAAGGGCGAGTGGTCGGCGTAGTGCTGGTGCTGCATGACATGACCCGCGAGCGCCAGTACATGGCCAGCCTGTCCTGGCAGGCGACCCACGACGCGCTGACCGGCCTGACCAACCGCCGGGAGTTCGAGTTCCGCCTCAAGCAGGCCCTGGAAAGTTCGGCGGACTCCCACGACCAGCACTCGCTGATGTACCTGGACCTGGACCAGTTCAAACTGGTCAACGACACCTGCGGCCACGCCGCCGGCGACGAACTGCTGCGCCAGGTCTGCTCGGTGTTGCAGCAGTGCCTGCGCGAAGACGACACCCTGGCGCGCCTGGGCGGCGACGAGTTCGGCATCCTGCTGGAACACTGCCCGCCGGACATGGCGGTGCAGATCGCCGAGCGCATCCGCCTGACCGTGCAGGCCCTGCACTTCATGTGGGAGGGCCGCGGCTTCAACATCACCGTGAGCATCGGCGTGGTGCATATCTCCGCCATGCTGGTGTCGGTGGAGGAGGCGCTGCGCTGCGCCGACATGGCCTGCTACATGGCCAAGGAAAAGGGCCGCAACCGCGCCCAGGTATTCCGCCCGGACGACACCGAACTGTCCAACCGCGTCGGCGAAATGGCCTGGGTGCAGCGCATCCGCCTGGGAATGGAGGAGGAGCGCTTCTGTCTTTACGCCCAGTCGATCTTCCCGGTCGACGACCGCGCGATGGAAGGCGCCCATGTCGAGCTGCTGCTGCGCCTGAACGACGAGTGCGGCCGGCTGGTCGCGCCGATCAACTTCATCCCCGCCGCGGAACGCTACGGCCTGATGCCGGACATCGACCGCTGGGTGGTCGAGAACGCCTTCAAGATCCTGGCTGAGCGCATCGCCGAGGGCGGTTACGAACCGATCCACACCTGCGCCATCAACCTCTCCGGCGCGACCATCGGCGACGATACCTTCCTCGATTTTCTCCGCGAGGTTCAGCCGCGCTACGGCATCGAACCGTCCAGCGTGTGCTTCGAGATCACCGAGACCAGCGCCATTGCCAACCTGGTCAACGCCACGCGGTTCATCCAGGAACTCAAGGCCCTCGGGTACCGTTTCTCGCTGGACGACTTCTGCGCCGGCATGTCCTCCTTCGTCTACCTCAAGCACCTGCCGGTGGACTACCTGAAGATCGATGGCAGCTTCATCAAGGACATGCTGGAGGACCCGATCGACCGCGCCATGGTCCAGGTGATCAACCAGATCGGCCATGTGATGGGCAAACGCACCGTGGCGGAGTTCGTCGAGACGCAGGAAATCCTCGAAGTCCTGCGCGAAATAGGCATCGACTATGCCCAGGGGTACGGCCTGGCTCGGCCGCAACCCTTCAATCGCAGCTTCCTGCGTGAGACGCACGTCGCAGCCGTAGCAACCGACACAACCTCCGGACGGTGACGCGCCGCCCGGAGAGGACTAACCTGAGGCCTGATCTACCGGTGCTTGCATGGATCGACCAGCACGGAGCCTTGGATGAACGACACCTTTGTTCGTAGTGGGCCGCTCAAGGAACTTTCCAGTTACCCGCACTGGGCGCAACGCCTGGTGCAGGAGTGCGAGACCAGCCGCCTGGCGGTGGTCGGGCATCCCCTCTATGCGCGAATGCGCGACGGCCAGCTGAGCCGCCAGACCCTGCGCGCCTTCCTCATCGGCGGCTGGCAGGTGGTCGAGCAGTTCCCCCTGTACATGTCCCACAACCTGCTCAAGACCCGCTTCGGCCGCAGCCCCGGCGAGGACATGGCGCGGCGCTGGCTGATGCGCAATATCCGCGTCGAACTCAATCACGCCGACTACTGGGTGCGCTGGGCCGAGGCCTATGGCGTGACCCTGGCCGAACTCAAGGCGCAACTGGTGCCCGCGGAGCTCCACGCCCTCGGCCACTGGTGCTGGCACAGCTGCGCCACCGAGGAGCTGGCGCTGGCCATGGCGGCCACCAACTATGCCATCGAAGGCGCGACGGGAGACTGGTCGGCGCTGGTCTGCTCCTCCGACACCTACGAACGTACCCTGCCGGCCGGCACCCGCAAGGACGCCATGCGCTGGCTGAAGATGCATGCCCGCTACGACGATGATCATCCGTGGGAAGCCCTGGAGATCATCTGCACCCTCTGCGGCCCGCAGCTCGCCATGCCGCGCTGCCTGGCCCTGCGCGAGGCGATCTGCAAGAGCTACGGCTACATGCGCATGTTCCTCGATCACTGCCTGGCGCTGGAGCAGGCGCAGGGTGGGGCGCGGCGGGACTCTTCGATGAAGGCGGCGGGGTAGGGCCACCGCCACTCGACAGGGCTTTGCCCTCACCCCAACCCTGGCTGCGCGCCCCACTCCAGAGGGAAAGGGGGAGCGGATTGATATCGTCGCTGCCTGGCGAGCACAGTCTGAGGTCGCAGGATAAAGACGTCTTGTTCGGCCCGCTCGGACGGCTCCCTCTCCCTTCAGGGATAGGGTTGGGGAGAGGGGCTCTCCATCGACCTCAAGTTCAGCCTCACGGCACGAGAATGATCTTCTCGCTGCTGCCCTCGTTGATCTCGTGGTAGCGCTGCACACCCTCGCTCAACGGCACTTCGCGCAGGCCGGTGGGCAGCGGCAGCCTGCCGTCGTCGAACCACTGGCCGAACTGGCGCAGCATCGCCGCGCAGGCCACCGTGTCGTACAGCAGCGAATTCACTCCCACCACCGAACCGCCGCGGCGGTACAGCGCCAGGGCCGGCAATTGCACATGGCCGTCCACCGGCGCGGCGATGATGGCGATGCGGCCGAAGGTGGCCAGGGCGGAAACGGCGGCCGGCAGCCAGAAGCCAGTGGTATCGAAGATCACCTCGGCGCCGCCGGGGAAATGTTCTTCCACCTGCGCCGCCAGCGTTTCCGCCGAGCCCAGCAGAAGGCTCGGGACGCCCTGGGCCTGCAGTTCCACCTGCGACTCGGCGCGCCGTACCGCGCCCAGCACCTGCGCACCACGGGCCTTGGCCAGGGAAATGGCTGCCGCGCCGACTGCGCCGGAGCCGATCACCAGCAGGCGCGTACCCTTGCCGACCTGGCTGCGCTCCAGGGCGTCCCAGGCGGTGGTAAAGGGCACGCCGCAGCTGGCGGCCTGGGCGAAGCTCATGCGCTCGGGCATCAGCGCCACGCCACCGGTCGGCATGCTCATCAACCTGGCGTGGCTGCCATCGCGGCTGAAGCCCAGGCCCCGGCCCGTACCCCAGACGGATTTGCCCAGCAACTCGGCCGGGCCCTTCACCACGGTGCCGGCGAAATCGCGGCCGGGCACGCGGGGCAGGGTGGTGTAGGGGAAGCGGCCGAGGACGTTCTTCACGTCGCTGGGGTTGAGGCCGGCGGCATGGACTTCCACCAGCACCTCGTCGGCGGCGGGCACCGGATCGGCGATCTCGGTGAAGCTCAGGGCGGCGAGGTCGCCGGTGCGGTCGAATTGCAGGGCTTTCATGGCACGGGTCCTTGGCAAGCAGTGGGAGATGGGATCAGTGGAACCAGCGGGTCAGCAGCGGCAGGGCGTTCTCGCCGATCTGCATGCCCAGCAGGCCGACCAGCGCCACCAGCGGCGGCGCTGGCGAACGGAAGTCGAGGAAGTGGTAGGCCAGGCCGACGGCGATGCCGATGGCCAGGGAGATCAGGTAGCTCATGTGTCCTCCGTGGATCGCTCCGGCGGCTGGGTGGGATGGGGGCAGTCTAGGGGCCGCGCCTTGGCGCCGCCGGTCATTGGCTTCGGAATATCGGACAGATGTTGGTGGGTGTATTGGATGGGCGTGCCGGGCACGGGAGAAGGCTGGGCCACTTCGTAGGGCGGATAACGCGCCAGCGTTATCCGCCGCGAGGTATTCGGCGGATAACCCGTTTCGGGTTATGCGGCCTACGGTGCTGCGTTGGCTTGAGGTTTTCAGCGTCGCGACGGCATACGCGCAAACTCTGTGTTTCGCCCCGTCGGGCGACCTTCTTTGGCAAACGMCCCAAAGRAGGCAAAGGTCTTGCCCCGGACATCCGGTTTTTCGCTTRGGGCGAAAAATACCCTCGTTGAATYGAAGTTTCAGGGGCMCGCGGCGAAGGGCCATCCCTGGCCCATCGCCGCTCTCGCGACATCCATGTCGCTCAACCCCTGAAACTCCAATTCAACGAGGCCTCCTGAACGGGGCATTCGGAGTGCGCTGACGTTTATCTGGAAGCCTTGCTGAGCCAAAGCCAAAGCGCACTCCTTGTAGGAGCGAGCTTGCTCGCGAACCGCACGGCACCGTTCCCTTCAGGGAAAAATCACTCCCCCTCCCGCCCCAGATGCTCCTTGCGCCACGCCGCCGGCGACATCCCGTACTGCACGGCGAACCAGCGGGTGAAGGAACTGGGCATCGAATACCCGAGCAAATCCGCGATGCGCCCCAGCGAATAGCGCGGGTTCTCCATGTAGCGCAGTACCAGTTCGCGGCGGACTTCGTTGATCAGGTCGGAGAAGGTCACCCCGTTGTCTTCCAGGCGCCGTTGCAGCGTGCGCACGTTCAACCCCAGCGACTGGGCGATCTGCTCGATGGTCGCGCGGCCCATGGGCAGCAGCAGGTAGATCGACTTGCGCACCTCGTTCAGCGTGCTGCCGTCGGTGGCGCCGGGCAGGGAGTCGACGAAGCTGCGTGCGTGGCGGGCCATGGCCGGGTCGGCCATGGGATTGGCGGCGTCCAGGTCGGCGGCGGGGATGACGATGCCGTTGAACTCGCTGCCGAACTCGATCTTGCAGCCGAACAGCCGGCGGTGCACCTGCAGGTCCGCCGGGGCGTCGTGGCTGAAGTTGACGCTGATCGGTCGCCAGTGCGGGCCGAGGAGGGCGGCGCAGAGGCGGTAGAGGGTGCCCAGGGCCAGCTCCAGGCCCTGGCGCATGGGCATTGGCGGTACGGTGAGGAGTTCTTCGCGCAGGATCGCCATCTTGCCTTCCTGGTCGACGTAGAGCGCCAGGGACTCGTTGAGCAGGTGCCGATAGCGAATGATGGTATCCATCGCCTCGCGCAGCGTCGCCTGGTGCGACAACAGCAGGCTGATCACGCCAAAGTCGGCGAGCTGGCGCGATTCGGCCATGCGCAGGCCGAAGGTTTCGCAGCCGCTGATGCGTGCCGATTCCTCCAGCAGGGTCACTGCCGTTGCAACGGGAATGCGCTGCTCCGGGTGTTCGAGCATGGATTGGGAGAGGCCCACCGCGCTCAGTTGTTGCTGCGGGTTGAGGCCCAGGTGCCTGGCCACTTCCAGGTAGTTGGTGAGGGCCGCAATGCGAACCATTGGGGTCATGCCGATCGCCTTCTTGTTCTTGTGGTTGCTCCGTGCCGGCAGGGTTCATGGACACCTGGCGACCGGGGCGCACGCTGGCTGGGTCGATGACATCAGATTCTAGCGACAGCTGTAACCAAGCGTGTACGAAAGTTCGTGCTTCGGCCAGTGCTTCCGGCGCTCTGGAATGCACCGTACGTCCCGTAACGTACGGCCCCTGGCTCAGCGACGACATGCCGGGTGGGGGGCAGGCTGTCATCAAATGCGAAGTGCCTGACGCTCAATGCAAAGCACCGCCACCGGGGCATCTCTACTGTCTGTCCAACAAGTTCGAAATCACTGAAAGGTGAACCGGTGAACAACAATAAATCTTCCACCACCGTCCTCATGGTTCCCGGCCTGCGCGACCACGTGGCCGAGCACTGGCAGACCCTGCTCCAGCAGCGCCTGCCCAATGTTCGCAGCGTGCCGCCACTGACCGAGAACAAACTCGACCTGAACGCCCGTATCAAAGCCATTCAGTGCGAGCTGGAGGGCATCGACGGCGAGGTGATCCTGGTGGCCCACAGCGCCGGTGTGCTGATGGTCGCGCACTGGGCGGCGCGCTACAGCCGGCCGATCAAGGGTGCGCTGCTGGCAACCCCGCCGGACCTGGACGGCGACTGGCCGGCCCACTATCCCAGGCCTGCCGTGCTTGCCGAGATGGGGTGGGCACCGCTGCCGCAGCAGCCTCTGCCGTTCCCGACCCTGGTGGCGTGCAGCGACAACGATCCGCTGGCCACGCCCGATGCCGTACGGCGACTGGCCGAGGCCTGGGGCGCGAGCCTGGTAGAGCTGGGCAGTGTCGGCCACCTCAATCCCGCTTCGGGGTTCGGCGACTGGCCAGAGGCCGAAGCACTGATCCAGATGCTGGACCACTGATCCACCACACCTGACTCAACGACAACCCCCGGTTCCGGCGTTCGCGCCGGGGCAGGCCCTCGTGCGCCCCGGCGCACGCTCTTCCAGAGCAAAGAAGGGGCTGCGGGACGGGCCCGGAAAGCGTCCCGACCACAACAAGAAACGGAGCACACGCATGCATCACCAGAGCAATCCGAATCGTCCCCTGCAGCGCTGCCTGCTGGCGACCGCAGTCCTCGCCGCCATGGCTGGCCAGCCCCTGCAGGCCTTCGAGCTGGACACCGGCAACCCGGACCTGTCGATCCGCTTCGACAACACCGTCAAGCTCAGCTACGGGCAACGGGTCGAGTCGCCCAACAGCAAGATCGCCGGCACTGCCAACACCAACGACGGCGACCGCAACTTTTCGTCCGGCACTCCGGTGACCCAGCGCTTCGACCTGCTCAGCGAACTGGACTTCGTCTACCGCGACAGCATGGGCTTCCGCCTCAGCGCCGCCGGCTGGTACGACCATGCCTACGATGATGTCGGGTCCGACAACCCGTTCCCCGGCGAGAAGGGCAACGCCGGCCACCTGGTCAGCCGCAATGGCACGGTAATCGCCCCGCGTGGCGCGCAGCCGGCCACCCACGGCCTGAGCACCTTCGCCGACCGTTACTACAACGGCCCATCGGGCGAGTTGCTCGATGCCTTCGTCTTCGCCAGCCACCAGGTGGGCGACGACATGCAGCTCAGCGGCAAGCTCGGCCGCCACACCATCTACTGGGGCGAGACGCTGTTCAGCGCCGCCAACGGCATCAACTACGGCCAATCGGCCCTGGACCTGGGCAAGCTCTACAACGTACCGGGCACCGAGGCGAAAGAGCTGTTCATGCCGCGCAACCAGCTGTCCGCCTCGCTGACGGTAAACCCCGAGCTGACCCTGGCCGCGCAGTACTTCCTCGAGTTCGAGAACTCGCGCTTCCCCGAAGGCGGCACCTACATGGGCCCCTACGACATGCTCAACGACGGCGGCAACGTCTTCTGGCTGCCGCTGCCGGCGCAGAATGCTTTCTACGCCGCGCCACGCGGGCACGACCGCGAGCCGAGCAACACCGGCGACTTCGGCCTGATGGCCAAGTGGAGCCCGGAATGGCTCGACGGCACCCTGGGCTTCTACTACCGCAAGACCTCGGACACCCTGCCGGCGGTACTCATCGACGCACCGAACCTGCACAAGCCCGGCCTCGCCGGCCTGCAGGGGATGAACTACATCACCGCCTACGCCGACGACATCGATATCTACGGCATCAGCCTGTCCAAGGAAATCGCCGGCGTGAGCGTCGGCATGGACCTGAACTACCGCGAGAACATGCCGCTGGCGAGCAACTTCACCACCGTCAACTCGACCCTTTACGCGGCCGCCAAGCGTGGCGCGGTCAATGGCGCCAACCTGATCGGCGAGCTGCCCAGCGACGGCGACACGGGCCTTGCCCGCGGCAAGACCTTCCACGTCGTGCTCAACGGCCTGGTGACCTTCGGCGCCACCCCGCTGTGGGATGCCTCTTCGCTGGCCGTGGAAGGCACCCTGACTCACCTGATCGACGTCACCGAAGGTGAGCAGACCTTCAAGGGCGACTCCAGCTACCACGGTGTCGACAAGGTCACCACCAACGCCTACGCCATGTCGGCCAACTTCACTCCGACCTGGTACCAGGCCTTCCCCGGCGTCGACCTGTCCATGCCGCTCTCGTACAACGTCGGCCTGCACGGCAACTCGGCGGTGCAACTGGGCGGCAACGAGGACGCCGGCAGCTACTCGGTGGGCGTGGCCGCGGACTTCCACCAGAAGTACCGCCTGGACCTGAAGTACGTCGACGCCTTCGGCCCCTTCGATACCTGCGAGAGCGGCCGCGACAACAACACCCCCGGTGCCAACGGCCAGTACCAGTGCATTCCCGGCCAGATCACCTCGCAAGGCGGCCTCGCGCCCCTGCTGAAGGACCGCGGCATGGTCACCGCCTCCCTGAAGGCCACCTTCTGATTTCACCCCAGGCTTCGCGCTCGAAGCAGGAGAAACCCAGCATGAACTTCAAACCCACCCTGATCGCCACCGCCCTCGGCCTGACCCTCTGCGGTCTGGCCCAGGCCGCTGTCTCCCCGCAGGACGCTGCCCAGCTGGGCAGCACCCTGACCCTGGTCGGCGCCGAGAAAGCCGCCAGCAGCGACGGCTCGATTCCCGCCTACGCCGGCGGCCTGACCAGCGCTCCGGCCGGCTTCAAGGCCGGCGACTCCATGCGCCCGGACCCATTCGCCGGCGAGAAGCCGTTGCTGGTGATCGATGGCAAGAACGTCGACCAGTACAAGAACCAGCTGTCGGCCACCACCGTCGAGCTGGCCAAGCGTTATCCGACCTTCCGCGTCGACGTCTATCCGACCCACCGTAGCGCTGCGCTGCCGGATACCGTGCTGGAAAACAGCAAGAAGAACGCCGTCACCGCGCAGTCCCTGGAAGGCGGCACGGCCATCGACAACGCGCTGCCGGGCGTGCCATTCCCGATCCCGCAGACCGGCGCGGAAGCCATGTGGAACTTCCTGCTGCGCTACCAGGGCGTGAACATCAAGGCCAAGTACGACTCCTGGAACGTCGACGCCTCCGGTAGCGCCAACCTCGCCACCACCGGCCAGGCCTTCATCAACTACCCGGTGTACGAAGACCTCACCCAGCCGGTGAAAGGCTCCGAGGTCTACTACCAGATGAAGCTGTACTACAGCGGCCCGGCCCGACGTGCCGGCGAGGCGATGATGCTCAAGGACGCCGCCAACCCGCTGCAGCAGCCGCGCCGCGCCTGGCAGTACCTGCCCGGCCAGCGCCGCGTGAAGCTCGCGCCGAACCTCGCCTATGACACGCCGAACCCCGGCATGGCCGGCGCCGGCACCTACGATGACGTGTTCGTCTTCAACGGCGCGCTGGACCGCTACGACTGGAAACTGGTCGGCAAGCAGGAAATGATCGTGCCCTACAACACCTACCGCCTGACCTATGCCAGCGACATCAAGCCGGTGGTCACGCCCAACCACCTCTCACCCGACTACGTGCGCTGGGAGAAGCACCGCGTGTGGGTCGTCGAAGGCACGCTGAAGTCCGGCGCGCGGCACATCTACGCCAAGCGTCGCTTCTACCTCGACGAAGACAGCTGGGTGGCCCTGGCTTCCGACCAATATGACGCTCGCGGCCAGCTCTATCGCGGCTCCTTCGCCTTCCTCAGCCAGAGCTACGACAAGCGCATCCCGGACGCCACGCCGTTCATGATCTACGACCTGACTGCCGGCTCCTACAACATCAACGGCGTCGTCGGCCCGTATGGCGGCATCAGCTACATCGACCCGCTGGCCAAGACCCAGTGGTCCCCCGAGGCGCTGGCCGGTAGCGGTATTCGTTGATGAAAGAAGTGGCGGCTCCCCCCGGAGCCGCCGCTGCTCTACCCGAGGAAAGCTCCATGCAGATCCCCTTCAAGCGCCTGTTATTCCTGGGCGCATTGCTGCTGGCGGGTGGCGTCCAGGCTGGCGAACAGGCTGATGGTTTTGTCGACGTGCTCGACCTGCCGGCGGCCTACAGCAACGCACCGAGCCGCGTACCGCTGCTGGCCGTCACCCGTGCCGGCAACAGGCTGGTGAGCGTCGGCCAGCGCGGCCATATCCTGTACTCCGACGACGGCGGCACTCACTGGCGCCAGGCCGAAGTGCCGGTCAGCTCGGACCTGACTGCCGTCTACTTCCCGACGCCGAACGAGGGTTGGGCCGTGGGCCACGATGGCGTGGTGCTGCACAGCGCCGACGGCGGCATCCACTGGGAGCGCCAGCTCGATGGCCGGCAGATCGGCCAACTGATGCTCGACTACTACGCCGCCCATCCGCAGCCGGACAACGCTACCTGGCTGGAGCAGGCGCGGCGATTCAAGGAGGAGGGCGCCGACAAGCCGTTCCTCGACCTGTGGTTCCTCGATGCCAATGAAGGCTTCGTGGTCGGTGCCTTCAACCTGATCCTGCATACCCGCGACGGCGGGCGCACCTGGGAGCCCTGGAACCATCGCATCGACAACCCCCAGGCGTTGCACCTGACCGCCATCGCGGCCAGCGGCGATGACCTGTTCATCGTCGGTGAGCAGGGCCTGTTGCTGCGCCTTTCCCATCAGCAGGAGGGCCAGCAGGAACGCTTCGTCGCCCTGCCATCGCCCTATGCCGGCAGCTTCTTCGGCGTGGTCGCGCGGCCTGGCCTGGTGTTCGCCTACGGCCTGCGCGGGCACGCGGTGCGCAGTGTCGACAGTGGGGAGAGCTGGAGCGCAGTCGACACCGGCCTGCCGGTGAGCCTGACCGCCGCCAGCTTCGACGACAGCGGCCGGCTGTACCTGTTCAGCCAGGCTGGCCAGGGGCTGGTCAGCGATGACCGCGGTGTCAGCTTCAAACCGCTGGAACTGGCCGAGCGCCTGCCCGTCAGCGGCGCCGTGGCTGGTCCCGGTCGCCTGCTGCTGGTCGGCACCCGCGGCGTTCGCGAGAACGCCATGCCGGTGCGCTGAGTGCGCCGGCCCTTCATAAGAACAAGAGAAAGAGAGACAGCCTGATGGTCGACCTCAAGCAAGGCGAGATGCCTGTAGTCCGCGAACTGCGGGACTTCGACGCCCACAGCGGCAACCTGCTGGAGCGCCTGGTGTTCAACCACCGCGCGCTGTTCATCGCCCTGATTGCCCTGGTCACCCTGGTGCTGGGCTACATGGCCGTGACCCGCCTGGAGATGCGCCCGGCCTTCGAGAAGATGATCCCCCACGGCGATCCCTACATCCGCAACTACCTGGACAACCGCGCCGCGCTGCGCGGCCTGGGCAACTCGGTGCGGGTGGTGGTGGAGAACCCCAACGGCGACATCTTCGACCCGGCCTACCTCTCCAGCCTGCGGCAGATCAGTGACCAGCTGTTCCTCAGCCACGGCGTCGACCGCGCCTGGATGAAGTCTCTGTGGTCGCCGGCGGTGCGCTGGACCGAGGTCACCGAGGAAGGCTTCCAGGGCGGCCCGGTGATGCCCGACGGCTACGACGGCAAACCCGAGGCCATCGGCCAGTTGCGCCAGAACATCGCCCGCGCCGGCATCGTCGGCAGCCTGGTGGGCAATGACTTCCGCTCCAGCATGCTGGTGGTGCCGCTGCTGGACCGCGACTCGGCCACCGGCAAGGGCATCGACTACCGCGAATTCTCCCGTGCCCTCGACGAGCTGCGCCTGAAGTACGAATACCTGGGGAATTCCCGGGCCTTCGCCGCTGGCGAAGAGGGCAAGGGCGCAGTACGCCTGCACGTGATCGGCTTCGCCAAGCTGGTGGGCGACCTGATCGATGGCCTGCTGCGGGTGATGCTGTTCTTCGGCCTGGCGGTGGTCACCGCCTTCGTCATCATCTTCTTCTACACGCGCTGCCTGCGCAGCAGCCTGCTGGTGATCGGCTGCTCGCTACTGGCGGTGGTCTGGCAGCTCGGCCTGGTGGCGTGGCTGGGCTATGCGCTGGACCCGTACTCGATCCTGGTGCCGTTCCTGATCTTCGCCATTGGCGTGTCCCACGCCACCCAGAAGATGAACGGGATCATGCAGGACATCGGCCGCGGTACCCACAAGCAGGTGGCCGCGCGCAACACCTTCCGCCGCCTGTTCCTCGCCGGCGTCACTGCGCTGCTGTCGGATGCGGTGGGCTTCGCCGTGCTGATGCTGATCGACATCCCGGTGATCCAGGACCTGGCCATCGCCGCCAGCATCGGTGTGGCAGTGCTGATCTTCACTTCGCTGCTGATGATGCCGGTGGCGCTGTCCTATGTCGGTGTCAGCCAGCGTGCCGCCGAGCGCGCCCTGCGCGAGGAACGCCAGGTGGATCGCCGGCAGGGCCTCGGCAAACTGTGGGCGCTGCTCGATCACTTCACCGAGCGACGCTGGGCGACTATCGCCCTGGCCGTGGCGGCGCTGCTGGGCGCGGGTGGCCTGCTGGTCAGCCAGCACCTGCAGATCGGCGACCTCGACGCCGGCGCGCCGGAGCTGCGCGCCGACTCGCGCTACAACCGCGACAACGCCTACATCACCAGCCATTACGCGCTCTCCAGCGACCTCTTCGCGGTGATGGTGAAGACCGCCCCCGAAGGCTGCCTGAACTACCGCACGCTGATCCTCGCCGACCGCCTGGGCTGGGCGCTGCAACAGCACGACGGTGTGCAGGCGACGACTTCGCTGGTCAACGCGGTGCGCCAGATCACCGCCGGCACCTACGAGGGCAACCCCAAGTTCGCCAGCCTGCAGCGCAACCAGGACGTGCTCAACTACGCTGCGCAGCAGGCCTCGGTGAACACCCCGGAGCTGTTCAACACCGAATGCTCGCTGATGCCGGTGGTCGCCTTCCTCAAGGACCACAAGGCGCAAACCCTGGACGAAGTGGCCGGCATCGCCGAGAACTTCGCCCGCGCCAACAGCACCCCGGACCGCCAGTTCCTCCTCGCCGCCGGCAGCGCCGGTATCGAGGCGGCGACCAACCGCGTGGTGCGCGAGGCCAACCACCGCATGCTGTTCTACGTCTATGCGGCCGTGGGCATCTTCTGCCTGATCACCTTCCGCAGCTGGCGCGCAACCCTGGTGGCGCTGCTGCCGCTGGTGCTTACCTCGATTCTCTGCGAGGCGCTGATGGTGATGATGGGCATCGGCGTGAAGGTCGCCACGCTGCCGGTGATCGCCCTGGGTGTGGGGATTGGGGTGGATTACGCGCTCTACCTGCTCAGCGTGCAGCTGCAGTTGCAGCGGGCCGGGCTGCCACTGTCGGTGGCGTACCAGCAGGCGGTCGCCTTCACCGGTAAGGTGGTCGCGCTGGTTGGCGTGACCCTGGCAGCGGGTGTGATCACCTGGGCCTGGTCGCCAATCAAGTTCCAGGCGGACATGGGCATCCTGCTGACCTTCATGTTCCTCTGGAACATGCTCGGGGCGCTGATCCTGATTCCGGCGTTGTCGCATTTCCTCCTCGGCGGGCGGAAGCTCTGAGGTCATAGCCGCCCGCCACAGCGGGTCTTTGTTCGCGAGCAAGCTCGCTCCTACAGGGTGCGCCATGGTGCTCTTTGTAGGAGCGAGCTTGCTCGCGAACGCCCAACGCGGGCCCTGCCGGATGGCCTCCACCGTAGGATGGGTTGAGCGCAGCGATACCCATGCTGTCGCCGCACGGAATCGATGGGTATCGCTGCGCTCCACACCATCCTACAAAGCACCCTGGCTCCTCAATCAAACGCCGGAATCGCTTCCAGCTCGTGCAGCAACCAATCTGCGAACTCTCGCGCCAGGGCCTGGTTGCCGTGGGGCGGGATGATCAGGAAGTAGGGGTGGGGCGCCGGGAAGTCGATGTCGAACAGGCGCACCAACCGGCCTTCGGCTAGCTCCTCGCCGGCCAGGATGTGGTCGCTGATGGTCACGCCGCCGCCGGCCAGTGCGGCGCGGATGGTCAGGTAGGCGTCGGGCAGGAAGACGTTCTGCCGCGCCTGCAGGCCGGGCACGCCGGCGGCGAGGAAGTAGCGGCTCCAGTCGAAACCATCGTCCTCGTGCAATAGCACCTGGCGCGCCAGGTCGCGCGGTTTGCGCAGGTGTTCCTGGGTGTTGAGCAGGCGCGGGCTGCACACCGGGAAGTAGCGGATGTCGCCCAGCGCGGCGAAGCGCTGGCCTTCGATGTGCGTCTCGCCGAAGGAAATCACCATGTCCACCTGGCCCAGGTCACTGCTCATCGGCAGCAGGTGCAGGGCGACTTCCTGGTAGTTGCGCAGGAATTTCTCCAGCAGCGACGACACCCGCGCGAGCAGCGCCGGGGCGCAGGCAATGCGCAGTTCGCCGGCGGGTTCCTCGCTGGGCAGGGCGCGGCGGATGTCGCGCAACTGGTCGAAGGCGCTGCTGATCTGCTGGCTCAGCTGGCGCCCGGCGGCGGTCAGTTTCACGCCCTTGCCCTGGCGCTCCACCAGCGCCATGCCCAGCTCTTCCTCCAGCTTCTTCACCTGGTGGCTGACTGCCCCGTGGGTGACGTGCAGCTCCAGCGCCGCACGGCTGATGCTGCCTTGCCGGACCAGCGCCTCGAAAGCGCGCAGGGCGATGAGGGAAGGCATTCGGAACGCACTGTTCTGACGCATGGAAGACCTTTTTGTGTGAATTTGACTAACGATTCAGGCGGAAATCTATTGAATTGTCGTTAGTTAAATTTGCACAGAAGATGGCCCCAAGCCAATACAAAAAAAGCACCAAGCCAACACCGATCAACAAGAAAAACGGCTGGAGACCCGCCATGCAGCATTTCGTCGACTTGCTCGGCCTGGGCAAGCGCTACGGCAACCTGCAGGTCCTGAGCGACCTCAGCCTGAGCATTCGCCAGGGCGAATTCCTCACGCTGCTCGGCCCTTCGGGCTCGGGCAAGAGCACCACGCTGATGATGCTCGCCGGCTTCGTCGAGCCCAGCGAAGGGCATATCGAGATGGACGGCCGCGACATCACCCAGCTGTCGCCGGACCAGCGCGATTTCGGCGTGGTGTTCCAGGGCTACGCGCTGTTCCCGCACATGAGCGTGGCGCAGAACGTCGCCTACCCGCTGCGCATCCGCAAGGTGCCGGGCGCGGAGATCGAGCGCCGGGTGGCCGAGGTGCTGGAGCGCGTCGGCCTGGCCGGCATGGGCAATCGCGGCATTGCCCAGCTCTCCGGCGGCCAGCAGCAGCGCGTGGCACTGGCCCGTGCGCTGGTGTTCAAACCCAGGCTCTTGCTGCTCGACGAACCGCTGTCCGCCCTCGACCGTCGCCTGCGCCAGGAAATGCAGGGCGAGCTGGCGCGCATGCACAAGGATTTCGGCACTACCTTCGTCTTCGTCACCCACGACCAGGAAGAAGCCCTGGCGCTGTCCGACCGCATCGCCGTGTTCAACAAGGGTCGCCTGGAGCAGGTCGGCACCCCACGCGAAGTCTACGAACGCCCGGCCAGCCGTTTCGTCGCCAACTTCCTCGGCGACACCAACCTGCTGGAGGTTGGCGTGGTACGACGCGAAGCCGAGGCCACGCTCTGCGATTTCCGTGGCCAGCACCTGCGCGTGGCCCATTCGGCCCAGGCGAACCAGGGCGGCAAGAGCTGGCTGGCGGTGCGCCCGGAGCATATCGACCTGCGCCCGCTGCAGGACGCCGGCCGCGACAACGGCCTGTGCGCCACCGTCGGCAATGCCACTTACCAGGGTGCCCACGTCAACCTCGAACTGACCCTGGAGCAGGGCGAGCGCCTCGACCTGCGCCTGCCGGTCGCGCACCCGCTGCTGGCCGATCTGCGCAGCGGCCAGCGCTACTGGTGCAGTTGGTCGCCGCAGCACTGCCACCTGCTGTCCGCCTGACAACCACATAACGAAAACAACGATCGGGGAGCAATCACCATGAAAGAACGCCCAGGCTTCATCGAAGACGCCATCGAAATCGCTGCCCAGAAGGGCGAGCGCGCCGGCATCAGCCGTCGTGATTTCAACCGCAGCTTGCTGCTGCTCGCCGCCGCCAGCGCGCTGCCGTTCGGCACCGGTGGCCGCGCCCTTGCTGCCGGCGGCAACCTGGTGGTGGCCAACTGGGGTGGTGATGCGGTGCCGGCCTTCGAGAAGAGCTTCGGCGGCTTCAACGAGGTGGCCGGGCTGACGCTGAAGATCGATGGCAGCGGCCCCACCGAGGGTGCGCTGAAGACCCAGGTCAGCAGCGGCGCGGTGCGTTGGGATGTGTGCGACGGCGAGATGTATTCGTCCTATCGCCTGGGCAAGGACAAGTTCCTCGCACCCATCGACTTCGGCATCGTCGACAAGTCGCTGATCGGCTACGGCGACGTGCATGATTTCGGCCTCGCCAACTACACCTACAGCTACGTGATCGGCTACGACCACGAGCAGTTCGGCAAGAACCCGCCCAAGTCCTGGGCCGACTTCTGGGACGTGAAGAAGTACCCGGGCAAACGCACCCTCTACAAATGGATGAGCGCCAACCTCGAATGCGCGCTGCTGGCCGACGGTGTGCCGCCGGAGCAGCTCTACCCGCTGGATGTGGACCGTGCCCTGCGCAAGATCGAGGAACTGCTGCCGCACATCGCCACCCACTGGTCCACCGGAGCCGAGTCGCAGCAGCTGATCCGCGATGGCGAAGTGAGCATGGCGCAGATGTGGCACACCCGCGCCGAGCTGGTGAAGAACGACACCGGCGGCAAGATCGACTGGAGCTTCGACGGCGGCATCGTCTCGCCTTCGGTGTGGATGGTGCCCAAGGGCAACCCGGCCGGCGCCAAGGCGGCCATGGAGTTCATCGCCTACGCGCTGCGGCCGGAAGTGCAGGCCAAGCTCATGGAGGTCTACAACATGGGCCCGGTGAATCTTGCGGCCAACGACCTGCTCAGCGCCCAGCTGCAGGCGATCAACCCCACCGCGCCGGACAACCTGAAGAAGCAGGTGTCGCTGAATAACAAGTGGCATGCCGAACACTACGGCGAAACCCTGGAGCGCTACCTCGCGCTGATCGGTGGCTGAGATGCGACGTTTCGCACCGGGCGTGCTGCCGGTCTACGGCCTGCTGATCCTGCCCCTGCCATTGCTGGTGGTGGTCGGCTACCTGCTGCCGACCCTCGGCGTGCTGGGCTGGAGCTTCAGCCTGCCGGAGTGGGGAACGCAGAACTACGCGGCGATCGCCGACAACGCCAACCTGCAGGCAGTGATCTGGCGCACCTTGCGCATCTGCCTGCTGACCACCGCGATCAGCGTCGCCATCGCCTACCTGATCGCCTATCGCTGGCGGTTCGCGACGCCGCGCGGCCGGCAACTGATCGAGCTGTTCGTGCTGCTGCCGTTCTGGCTGTCGATGCTGATCCGCGCCTTCGCCTGGCTGGTGCTGCTGCGCAACGGTGGGCTGGTCAGCCAGGGGCTGATGGCCACCGGCTGGTTCGACGCGCCGCCGCCGCTGGTGCGCAACGAACTGGGCGCGCTGATCGGCATGGTGCACTTCATGGTGCCCTACGCGGTGCTGCCACTGCTGTCCTCGCTCAAGCAGGTGGACGACAGCCTGCTGCGCGCTTCCAGCAGCCTGGGCGCCAGCCACTGGCAGACGCTGAAGGACATCTTCATCCCGCTGACGCTGCCCGGTGTGGTCGCCGCATCGGCCATTGTCTTCGTCTTCAGCCTCGGCTGCTTCGTCACCCCGGCGCTGCTGGGCGGCGGCAAGGCGGCGATGCTCGCGGAGTACATCTACGTGCAGATGTTCCAGCTCTCCAACTGGGGCCTGGGCGCCGCGCTGAGCATCGTGCTGATGCTGCTGGTGGTCGGTTGCGCGCTGCTGTTCGGACAACTCATCGGCTACCGCCGCCTGCTCGGGAGGGCTGAGCTGTGACTCCGCAGGGAACCTATCTCTCCGCCATGCCCAAGGGCGTGAAAAAGCCGCAACTGCCACGCCCGCAGGTCGGCCGCTGGCTGTCCTGGGCCGCCCTGGCGCTGTCTGCGCTGTTCCTGCTGCTGCCGATCCTGGTGATCGTTCCGCTGTCGTTCGGCAACCAGCGCTACCTGGCTTTCCCGGACGGCGGCTGGTCGCTGCGTCACTATGCGACGCTGTTCGACGGCGCCTGGCTGGTGTCGATCCTGCAGAGCCTGGGCCTGGCCCTGGTGGTTGGTGCGCTGTCCACGGCGCTGGCCTTCCTGTTCGCCACCGGCATCTGGCTGCAGCGCCGGCACCGCACCCTGCTGACTGCCATCGTGTTGCTGCCGATGATCGTCCCGCAGGTGGTCTCGGCCATGTCGATCTACTACCTCGATGCGCGCCTGGGCGTGCTCGACAGCCTGCTGGGCGTCGGTTTCGGCCACCTGCTGATGGCGCTGCCGTACTCGGTGATTGCCATGCTGGTGGCCTACGCGCGGCTCGACCAGAGCCTGTACAAGGCCTCGCGCTCCCTGGGTGCCGGGCTCTGGCCGACGCTGTGGAACGTGCTGCTGCCCAATGTGCGCGGCGGCGTGCTCGGCAGCTTCTTCATGGGCTTCGTGATGAGCTGGGAAGAGGTGGTGGTCACCCTGTTCACCAGCGGCCTGAACGTGGTGACGTTGCCCAAGCGCATCTGGGACGGCCTGCGCTACAACCTCGACCCGGCGATTGCCGCCGTGTCCACCCTGATGATCGTCCTCACCCTGGTGGTGATGCTGGTGCGCCTGTACCTGGCGCGACAGCAACCACCCAGCTGACTGTTTCAACCCCCGCATACGGCCGCTGGATGGCGGCCCCAAACAACAACACCTGTGTCGCTTGCACCTTGTCCCTGAGGAGGGAATCCCCATGCTTACTGCTTTCCCCGCTCGCACCTACCGTCAACGCGTCGAAGCCGTCAAACGCCGCATGGCCGACCGTGGCCTGGATGCCCTGGTGGTCAACTACCCGGACAACATCAACTACCTGAGCGGCTTCGACAGCCTGGGCTTCCTCTGGTACCAGGCGCTGATCATCTCGCCGAAACTGGCCGAGCCGGTGTTCCTCACCCGCACCAGCGAAGAGCCCTGCACCTGGGAGCTGTCGTGCATCAACGAGGCGATCTTCTATGACATCGCCAAGCAGGACCCGCTGAAGATCGTCGCCGACGTGCTGGCCCAGGCCGGCCTGTCCCAGGCGCGCATCGGCCTGGAAATGACTGCCTCGACCTTCTCCCCGGCGCAGTACAACGCATTGCTGGGCTACATGCCCGAAGCACGCTTCGAAGACGCCGGCCCCCTGGTCGCGGAGAACCGCCTGATCAAGACTGCCGAGGAAATCGAGTACCAGCGCAGCGCCGCACGCATGGCTGACCAGGGCATGCTGGCCGCCTTCGAGGCGCTGCGTCCGGGCATCTCCGAGGTGGAAGTGGCCGGCATCGTAGCCAACGCCCTGGGCCGCGCCGGCAGCGAGTACTCGGCGATCAGCCCGATGTGCGCCACCGGCCGCCGCAGCACCATGACCCACGCCATGCCGCACCGCCAGACCATCAGCCATGGCGACGTGGTGATCCTCGAACACGCCGGCGTGTGCAACCGCTACCACGCCATCCTCATGCGCACCGCCGTGATCGGCAAACCCAGCCCGCGCGTGAAGGAAGTCGCGACCCTGCTCACCGAGGCCTTCAACGCCGCCATCGAGATCGCCAAGCCGGGCACCCCGGTAGGCGAGGCCAACCGCGTGTGCAACCAGATCCTCGACCGCATCGACCTCTCGCGCACCCGCGTGCACCGCATCGGCTACAGCCTGGGCCTGGCCTACCCGCCGACGTGGCTGGAAGCGATGATGGTGGACGAGGCCGACGACCACGTGTTCCAGCCGAACATGTCGTTCTCCATCGAGCCCAACCTGTCCTTGTACAACGAAGGCTTCGGTATCAAGCTCGGCGACACCGTGCTGTGTGGCGAGAAGGGCTCGGCGAGCCTGTCGGAGATACCGCCGGAACTGACGATCATCGACTGATGGAGATTCGCCCCCGGTCTGCGTACCGCCGGGGGCGAAGCCGTGTTGCGTGTCTGCGCCTGCGCGCGCAGTGATGGAAACCGAGGGCTTCTGATGAGTCACACGATGGATGTTTTCTGGCACGACGACGTGCTGCGTCACGACACCGCCGCCGGCGTGTTCGAGGCGCCACCCAGCGACCTGCTGGCCGAGCAGCTGCTGCACCCGGAGAGCAATCCCCGGCTGCTCAACATGCGCGCTATCCTCCAGCGCGGGCCGGTCGCCGGCTCGTTGCGTTGGCACGAAGGCCGCCACGCCAGCGAAGAGGATCTGCTGAGCTTCCACGATGCCGACTACCTGCGCGGCATCTTCGAGGCGGACGCCGCCGGCAAGCGCTTCAGCAGCACCACGCTGATGTCCGCCGGCAGCCTCGCCGGGCTGCTGGCCGCTGCCGGCACCAGCCTGGCGGCGCTGGAAAGCGTATTGGCCAGCGGCCATCCGGCCATGGCCCTGGTGCGCCCGCCGGGTCACCACGCCGCGCCGGCCATGGCGGACGGCTATTGCTTCTTCAACCACGCCGGGATTGCCGCGCGCGCTGCACAGGCGGCTGGCCTGGAACGCGTCGCCATCGTCGACTGGGACGTGCACCACGGCAACGGTACGCAGGAAGGCTTCTACGACGATCCCTCGGTGTTCACCGTCTCGCTGCACATGGACCACGGCGCCTGGGGCCCGAGCCACCCGCAGACCGGCGCGGTGGACGAGCGCGGCTTTGGCGCGGGATTGGGCAGCAATCTCAATCTGCCGCTGCCGATGGGCTCTGGCGACCAGCTCTACGAGATGGTCTTCAGCCGCTTTGTCGAGCCGGCGTTGCGCGCGTTCAAGCCGGACCTGCTGATCATCGCCAATGGCCTGGATGCCTCGCAGTTCGACCCCAACGGCCGCCAACTGGTGACCATGCAGGGCTTCAACCGCCTGGCCCGCCGCGCCCGTGCGCTGGCCGACGAGTTGTGTGATGGGCGATTGCTGGTGGTGCAGGAGGGCGGCTACAACCCGGCGTACAGCGCGTACTGCCTGCACGCGGCGACCGAAGGCTTCCTCGGCCAGCCGTCCTCGCTGCCCGATCCGCTGGCCTACATGCCGGAACCGGCCGCGCGGGTGGAGGCCGACCTCGCCACGCTGGATGCGCGGCTGGCGGCGGCGGGGTGGAAGTTCGGCTGAAACCTTGGCGCCCTTCGTAGGGCGCATAACGCGCCAGCGTTATCCGCCGAAAAGCCGGCGGATAACCTGTTCCAGGTTATGCGCCCTACATGCCTGCTCGCGAGCCGCCTCCGTCCCCGGCGCCCTACGGATGATTGCGATAGCGCTCGGTCAGGGACTGCACGCGGGCGACGTAGGTTTGCGTCTCGGCGTAGGGCGGTATCCCGTTGTACTTGTCGACCGTCATTTCACCCGCGTTGTAACTGGCCAGCGCCAGCCGCTGATTGCCGTTGAAGCGCTTGAGCAGCCACGCCAGGTAGCGCACGCCACCACGGATGTTCTGCCGTGCGTCGAACGGATCGCTGACGTTGAAGCGCTCGGCGGTGTCGGGCATCAACTGCATCAGGCCCTGGGCGCCGGCAATGGAAATGGCGTTGGGCTGGAATGCCGATTCGGCATGGATCACCGCGCGCACCAGCGCCCGGTCGACTCCGTAGCGCACCGATGCGGCTTCGATCTCCCGGCGATAGGAGCGGGTGTCCAGGCGCAGTGTGGCGACGTTGAAATCCTTCGGCGCCATGCACAGGTAGCAGCCCTTGATGTAATACACCTCGATCACATCGACTCGCGCTGAAATGCCGACCGGGCGTCGGCTCACATATTGGCGAACGCCCTTGTGAACGAAGGTGTACACGCGAATCCGATCTGCCCCCTGGCTGTTGCCCCGCTCCAGCGTGGATGCGGTCATTGCCCGGGTGCTGCCAGCGGCGCTCGCCGAGTCTTTCTGGCGAGTGCAGTGCGAGCCGGCGATGGCCTGGCTGCTGAGGCTGACGGTTCCGTCCCGCGCGTGGCACTTGAACAGGGCGTTGGCGTAAAGCGGCGCGACCAGCAATGCCAGTCCGATGCAGCCAGGAAGGCTCCTGCGAGCCCATCGCCAGGTTCTGGAACTCATCAAGCCGCTCCGCGCCGCGGGCGCCGATCAGGCTGGGGCGCCTGATCCGGGCAAATGGGAAATGCCAATAGGGGCGGCTGTTGCAGGGTTTATCCCTGGCAGCTCGCCGTTTCGGTTCGCTAGTTATAGCCCTTTCAAACGGCAGTGGAACTTTGGGGGACGTACGGCCTGCGGGGGCGCAGTAGAGGCAGGTCGGAACCGTCAACGGCGATGCCAGGGTTCAGGCTGTTCGCGAGCAAGCCCGCACCTGCCAGCAAGCTCTGAAGCTGGCCGCACCGGTAGGACCGAGGGAACGCCTGGCCCTTGCTCGCGAACAATTAGGCAAACGCTGAAGTTACCCGAGAATGAAATACACCTTGCGCACCGGCGTGAGGTTTTCCCAGGTGCCCTTGAAGCCCGCTGCCACGACGAACGAGTCCCCCGGGCCGAAGGTCTTCGCCACGCCGTCGGCGTCGGTCAGGCGCACCGTGCCTTCGAGGATGTGGCACAGCTCGTCGTAGTCGCACTCGCAGCGCTCCAGGTGCACGCCGGCTTCCCAGATGCCGGCGATGGCGTTCTTTTCGGGGGCGCTGAAGTGTCGCCAGCTGCGGCTCTGATAGGGCGCATCGACGATGGCCGGGTCGTTGATCTCGCGCTCCTGCGGGGCGAGGGTGGGGTTGGCGAAGTCGATGACGTGGCGGGGCAGGGTGGACATGAAGTTCTCCATCAGGAATCGAAACCGATGCCAAAGGCATCGCAGGTCTTGAGCAGCAGGTCGCGACGGCCGGTGCGGTCTTCCTTGGCCAGCGAGCGTTGGGCGAGCTTCACGCCGAGGTAGCGCAGCGGCTCGGGCGGGAAGGGGAAGGGCTTCTGCGAGGTCATGCGCAGCTGGGTGCGTTCGGTGCGCTCGCCACCCAGTTGGTCGAGCATGTTCAGCGCGGCGAAACGGCTGGCCGACACGCCCTGGCCGGTGAAGCCCAGCGCATAGGCGACGCGGCCGTTGAGCACGCAGCCGGTGAACAGCGTGGTGCGCGCCGAGGTGTCGATGATGCCGCCCCAGGCATGGCTGAACTCGACCGGGCCGAGCTGCGGGAAAGCCTCGCGGAACTGCCCGGCCAGGCGCTCGAAGCTTTCCGGGCGCTGGGTCAGGGCTTCGTCGCGGCGGTTGCCGAAGTGGTAGATGGCGTCGTAGCCGGCCCAGAGGATGCGGTTATCGGCGGTCTTGCGCAGGTAATGGAACTGGTTGCCGGCGTCGGCGATACCGTAGCGGTCGACCCAGCCGATGGCACGCAGCTGCTCGTCAGTGAGCGGCTGGGTGACCAGCGAATAGTCGTACACCGGGATTACGCTGGAATTCAGGTGGCCGAGCAGCGGCGGTGCAATGTTGGTCGCCAGGGCGATCTGCCCGGCCTCCAGCTCGCCACGATCGCAGCGCAGCATCAGGCGGTCGCTGCGCTGGTGCAGCTCGTGCACGGGGGTGTTCTCGAACAGCTCGACGCCTTGTTCCAGGCACACCCGGCGCAGCTCGGCGGCCATTTTCGCCGGGTTGAGCAACGCATAGTTGGGCTCGAATACGCCGGCCTGGTAGGCGGGTGAGTCCAGTTTGTCGGCCAGTTGCGCCTTGTCGAGAAACTCCGAGGCGATGCCAAAGCGCTCGTAGTTGCGCTGCATGCTGCGCAGGCCGTCGACCTGCCAGGGTTGGGCGGCAACGCTGAGTTTACCGCGGCGCTCGAATTCGACGTTCATGCCGAAGCGCTTCAGGTCCGCTTCGAATTCATCGAGATTCTGCCGACCCACGCGTACAAGAGTCTCGGCTTCTTCCGGCCAGCGGCGCAGGGCATTGCCGACGCCGTGGGAAATGCTCGGCGCGCAGAAGCCACCGTTGCGCCCGCTGGCTTCGCCGCCGCAGCGCCGCGCCTCGACCACCGCGATGCTTGCGCCAGGCCAGCGCAGGCGGGCGTGGAGGGCGGTCCAGAGACCGGTGAAGCCGCCGCCGACCACCACCAGGTCGAAGCGGCGATCCGCTTCCAGCGCCGGTGCGGCGGGAGCAGGGTCGAGGGTGTCGAGCCAGTAGGGTCTGGGAGTGGCGTGCGCAAGTGGGGCGGATGTCATCGGAAAACTCCGGCAGAATGTCGGAAGAAAAAGCGGTCTTCGGGCCGCGTCCGAGTTTTGTAATCGCTCCGGGGGGCCAGGCATACGGTCCGCTGCTCTTTGCGGGCACGCCCGGAGCAGGAAATGCCGGCCGAGACCGGCAGGGGAAAACAATGATCGAAGAACAGGGCTGGAGCTCCACGCTCGACGGCACGACTCACCAGCCCGACCCGGCCAGCGCCGCTACTCACGCGGTGGTCATGCGCTACCACCAGGCCTGGCGCCGGCATGACATCGAGGCGCTGATGGCGCTGTTCGACCCGCAGGTGGAGTACAACGATTTCTTCCAGGGGCGGCGGATCGCGCCGAGTGAGCTGCGCGAGTACCTGCAGACCAGCATGCCGGCGGCGGGAGATGAATCGCAGGTCTACACCGATCGCCTGCGGGTGGACGGTGACACGGCCTTCCTGCAGTACCAGGTGACCCTGCGCGGCACGCAAGGGCTGGTGTCCTTCCGCACCACCGAGGCCTATACCGTGCGCGATGGCCGGATCATCCGGGTCAACGAGCACGCCGCGTTGATCGGTCAGCCGCAGAAGGCTGCCAGTGAGCCGCAACCGCGCATGGCCGATAGCCGGCTGGGACTTTCAGCGCGGCAGCTGAGTCAGCTCGGCGGCGATATCCAGCAGTATTTCCAGCAGACCCGGCCGTTCCTCAATCCCGACCTGGACATGCCGCAGGTTGCAGCGGCCACCGGCTACACGCGCAACCAGATTTCCTACTTCCTCAACCAGGTGCTGGGCCTGAGCTTCTACCAGTACCTGAACCAGTTGCGCCTGCGCCACCTGCTCGGCCAACTCGACGGCGCCACCAGCGTCACGCGCATCGACGAACTGGCGCGGGCGGCGGGCTTCCGTTCGCTGTCGACCTTCTACCGCTGCTTCCGCGAGGAGACGGGGCTGTCGCCCAAGGCGTATCTGGAGCAGAAGGCGACTTCGTGATCGGATCGCTTTTGTAGGATGGCGTGGAGCGAAGCGATACCCATCAATCGCTGGCGATCCGGGCGATGGGTATCGCAAGCTCCACCCATCCTACAAAGTGCGACGTGAAGGGAGTCGGTGTTGATCGATTCCCCCAATTCTCGTGCCCGCTCCGCGCGTGCCCGCATGCACGGCGCCCGCGTTATCAATCCCGTGTCCATTTCCCTATGCTCGCCCGACAAGCATTCCAACAAGCTCAGGAGACCTTCGCATGCGCGACCAGCTCTATATCGATGGCCAGTGGCAGGCACCCGCACAGGGCGGCCGCTTCGAGGTGTACGAACCGTCCAGCGAAGCGGTGCTGACCGAGGTCGCCGCCGCTACCGGTGAGGATGTGGATCGCGCCGTGCAGTCCGCGCGTCGGGCTTTCGATGAAGGCGAATGGGGTCGCAGCACCGGCAAGGAGCGCGCCGGCTACCTGCGTGCCATCGCCGACAACCTGCGCGGCCGCCGCGAAGACCTGGCCCGCCTGGAAGTGCAGGACAACGGCAAGCCGCTGCCTGAAGCACAGTGGGATATCGACGACGCCATCGGCTGCTTCGACTACTACGCCGAGCTGGCCGAAGGGCTGAACGACGAGGGCGAAGTGGTCGCGCTGCCCGACGAGCGTTTCGCCTGCCGCGTGCTGCGCGAGCCGGTCGGTGTTGCCGGGCAGATCATCCCTTGGAACTACCCGCTGCTGATGGCTTCGTGGAAGGTCGCTCCGGCGCTGGCTGCCGGTTGCACCGCCGTGCTCAAGCCCTCCGAGCTGACTCCGCTGACCGCTCTGGAGCTGGCTGCTGCCGCTGATGCCGTTGGCCTGCCCAAAGGCGTGCTCAACGTGGTCACCGGGCTGGGTCGCGATGCCGGTTCGCCCCTTTCGGCGCATCCGGGCGTGGACAAACTGGCCTTCACCGGCAGCGTGCCCACCGGGCGCGCGATCATGCAGGCGGCGGCCCAGGACATCAAGAACGTCAGCCTGGAGCTGGGCGGCAAGTCGGCCTTCATCGTCTTCGATGACGCGGATGTCGAGGCCGCCGTGGAATGGATCCTGTTCGGCATCTTCTGGAACCAGGGCCAGGTGTGCAGCGCCACCTCGCGCCTGCTGGTACAGGACGGCCTGCACGATCGGCTGATCGAGCGCCTGGTGGAGGAAACCCGCCGCATCACCATCGGCAACGGCCTGGAGCCGGGCGTGCTGCTCGGCCCGCTGGTCAGTGCCGGCCAGCACGCCAAGGTACTGCAGGCCATCGAAGCCGGCGTGCGCGATGGTGCGAAACTCGCCACTGGTGGCAAGCGCCCGGCGCATCGGGACAAGGGCTGGTTCGTCGAACCGACGGTGTTCATCGATTCGCCGCTGGAGAGCGCCCTGTGGCGCGAGGAAATCTTCGGCCCGGTGCTCGCCGTGCGCCGCTTCAAGGACGAAGCCGAGGCCCTGCGCCTGGCCAACGACAGCCAGTTCGGCCTGGCGGCGGCGGTAATGTCCGCCGACCCCGCGCGTTGCCAGCGCGTGAGCCGTGGCCTGCGCGCCGGCATCGTCTGGGTCAACTGCTCGCAACCGACCTTCACCCAGGCGCCCTGGGGCGGCTACAAGCAGAGCGGCATCGGCCGCGAGCTGGGCGTGTGGGGCCTGGACAACTACCTGGAGACCAAGCAGGTCACCGAGTACCTCAGCGACCAGCCTTGGGGTTGGTACATCAAGTGATGTGAAGCGCAGCGCGGCTTCGGCCGCGCCTTGCTCTCCGACCGCGATCTCTCGAATGGCCATTGTTCGCGAGCAAGCTCGCTCCTACAGGAAATACTCCGGCGCACACCTGTAGGAGCGAGCTTGCTCGCGAACCCGTCCGGCGCCGAAGTGCGAGTCGGTGCAGGAAGTCGATGGGTATCGCTGCGTTGTTCTGTCATTCGGATTGCCCGGGCATGGCCTGTCCGGGCCTCAGACGCTCAGTGCAACCCGTCCCTTGCCGCGCAGATACAGGCCGTAGGTCACGCCAACCGCCAGCCAGATGCTGCCCATGGCCAGTGCATGCACGTCCATGCCGTCGAGCACCGTCAGCACCACTGCGATACCAACGATCGGCACCAGCCAGTGGGCGAACCAGCGGCGGCTGCGCCCTTTGATGCCGAGCTTGACCAGTACCGACAGGTGCAGCAGGACGAAGGCAGTGAGTGCGCCGAAGTTGACGAAGGAGGCGAGGGTGTCGATTTTCTCCCGCATCACCAGCGCAATCCCCAGCGACAGCAGTGTCGACAGCACCAGCGCCACGTGCGGTGTGCCATGCCTACGGTGCAGGCGGGCGAACAGCGACGGCAGTTGACGGTCGCGGCTCATGGCGAACAGCACGCGGGATACGCCGACCTGCATCGGCAGTGCGTTGGTCAGGCCGACCATCACCGCGATCACCCAGGCGAGCACCAGCGCGAGCCAGGGGCCGATCTGCGTCGAGGTCAGCTCGTAGATGGCGGCCGAGGCATCCTTGATGGCCACGCCCGGCATCAGGTTGCCCAGCACCCAGGTCGTCACCACGAACAGCGCCGCGCAGAGGAACAGCACGGTGAGGATGGCGCGTCCGACCAGCCGACGGTCGTTGTCCTTCACCTCCTCGGCGAGGGTGGAAATGGCATCGAAACCCAGGAATGACAGCACGCAGATGGACGTTGCGGTAAACACCTTGGCGACATCGAAGGTGCTGCTGTCGAAGAACGGCGCAGCCGTCAGCGTGCCTGCACCCTTGCCCTGGGACAGCGCGAACAGCGCCAGGCCGAGCAGACCGAACATTGCGGTGAACTGCAGCACCACCGAGACCATGCTCACCCGCGTGGTGACGGCGACGCCGAACCAGTTGATGCCCAGCGATACCGCCACCAGCAGCACCAGGCAGGGCGCGCGGTCGAGGCCGGGGATCAGGATCTGCAGGCCCACCGACATGATCAGGAACACCAGTGCCGGGATCAGCAGGTAGTCCAGCAGGATCAGCCAGCCGGCGACGAATCCCGGTAGTTCGCCCAGGCAGTGCCGCGCGAAGCCGTATACCGAGCCTGCGCTCTGGACTTCGTTGGACAGCGTGGCGTAGCTCTGCGCGGTGAAGTACATGCAGATCGCCCCCAGCAGGTAGGCCAGGGCGATCAATCCGCCAGAGGCGTCCCAGACGAAGCCGAAGGTGGTCAGCGGCGCCATCGGCGCGATGTAGGCCATGCCATAGGCCACCAGGTCTTTCAGGCCGAGGGTGCGCTTGAGTTGCGCTCCGCTCTGCAGGTTTGCAACGCCCATGATCAGGCTCCGATCTTGTTGTTCTTGAGGGATGCCCGTCCATGCGACGGGCGTAGTGGCGGCGAGGCTCAGCCGGTGAAGGCGGCGTCACGGTGGACTTCGCGGCCTTCGAGCAGGGTCAGCAGGACCTGGGTCTGGCCGATCTCGTAGGGCGAGATGGCGTAGAGGTCACGGTCCAGCAGGATCAGGTCGGCGTACTTGCCCGGTTCGAGGCTGCCGGTGCAGTCGTCGCGCCAGGCGGCGTGGGCGGCGTTGATCGTGTAGCCCCGGATCGCGTCGTCGATGCCGATACGGTGCTGGGCGGTCTGCACCGGGCTGTCGCTGCCCAGCGCCGGGTTCTGCCGGGTGAGGGCGCACTGGATGATCTGGAACGGGTCGTAGCCGGTCACGCCCCAGTCGCTGCTGAGCATGCAGGTCACGCCCTGGCGGATGAACTCGCCCAGCGGGTAGATGTACTGGCTGCGCTCGGGGCCGATCATGGCTTCGACGATGGCGTCGGCTTCCGGGTTGGGCTGCGCCCAGAGCGTCTGGTAGTTGGCCAGTGCGTCCAGCTGCCTGAAGCGCGGGATGTCCTCCGGCGCGACGACCTGCAGGTGCGCCAACTGGTGGCGTGAATCCCACTTGCCATTGCGTTCGCGGGCGATCTCCAGGCCATTCAGTGCGGCGCGCACGGCACCATCACCAATGCTGTGTACATGGATCTGGAAGCCTTCCTTGTCGAAGGCCGTGAAGAACTCGTCGATCTGCTCCTGGCTGAACATCAGTTCGGCATTGCCACCGGTGTCGCTGCGCGGCGCGGCCAGCACGGCGGTGCCGTTCTCCAGTACACCGTCGAGGAAGAACTTCGCGGAATGCAGGCGCACGCGGTCGCCCTGATAGGTGGCGCGCAGGTCCTTGAGCTCGGCCATCTGCTCGGCCAGTGATTTGTGCGCGAAGACCTTCGAGGTCGCGCAGACGCGCAGGGTCAGGTCGCCGCGCTCATGGGAGGCCTGGTAGTTCTTCAGGTAATTGCGTGCCGCCATGGCATCCAGCACGCCGGTGATGCCGCGGGCGTTGAAGGCCTTGCTGTAGTGCGCCATGGCCTGCAGGTAGTCGTCGTCGGTGTAGCCGGGGGCGATGCGGTTCATCGTCCAGATGGCGTCTTCCACCAGCCAGCCTTTCGGCGTGCCGTCCGCCAGGCGCAGGTATTCGCCATTGTCCGGCTCGGCACTGCCGGGGCGCACGCCGGCCTTTTCGAAGGCGGCGCTGTTGGCCCAGCCGTTGTGGTAGTCGCTGGCGAACATCAGTGCCGGGCGGCCGTCGGTGACGCTGTCGAGCAGCTCCCTGGTCAATTGCTCGGGCGTGAAGCGCGCGGAGGAGAAGCCGACGCCGCGAATCCATGGCTTCTCCGGATGCGCTTCGGCGAAGGCCCGAATGGTCGCCAGCAGCTCGTCGAGGCTGGTGGCCTCGTACAGCGAGGCGTTGTGGTAGAGGTCGGCGGCGCTCAGCTGGAAATGCACGTGGGTGTCCTGAAAGCCCGGCAGCATCAGGCGGCCACCGGCGTCGATGCGCCGGGTGGCGACATCGGCCAGGGCTTCGATCTCGGCATTGCTGCCGACGCGCAGGATGCGTCCGTCGCGGATGGCGATGGCCTCGGCGCGCGGCTGGCGGTCGTCGAGGGTGCGGATGTCGGCGTGGGTGATGATCAGCTCGGCAGGGGTGGACATGTTGACTCCAGGCAAGGCGGAAGTTGAGTGAGCAGAGGCGACATCGCGGAGGCCGCGTATCGCCTGGATGGCGGTTAGTCGTCCAGGGGGCTTGGGATGGGCGGGGCGGCTCGGGTTGGACTTGCCAAATCCGTCACCCATTGGTGCGGACGGCGGGGCGGGAACGGTGCTCGGGGACGGACGGGGCAGCTCATTTTCATTTTCGAGTTCAAAATGCAGGGCGCGGCGTGCGGCGGGATGACCTGGCGTCAGTACCCGCAGAAATGGCGTTGCCCTTGATTCTTGTTGGTGTGTCGCAGAGGCTAAGTGCCTGGCGGGCGACAAGTAAGCGGCGCGCCGGCACAACACTTGGGAAAAATTGGACTCAATCGTGGACAAGCTCAACAGCCTGCAGCTCTTCGTCATCAGCGCCGAACTCGGCAGTTTCAGCCGTGCCGCCGAGGAGTTGGGCAAGACGCCCTCCGCCGTGGCCAAGTCGGTCGGGCAGCTGGAGCAGGAGGTGGGCGCGCGGCTGTTCGAGCGCACCACGCGCAGCATGGCGCTGACCGAAGCCGGGCAGCTCTACCTGGAAACCGCGCGGGAAGTGCTGGAGCGCATGCGCGAATCCGAGGAGGAAATCGCCCAGTTGCACCACAGCTTGAAGGGACGGCTACGGATCAACGGGCCGCTGGCATTCGGTCGCCCGTTCCTCAATGGCGCCTGTGCAAGCTTCCTGCAGAAGCATCCGGACATGCGCCTGCAGGTGGACCTGAGCGATGCCTACATCGACATGCTCGACGGTCGCTATGACCTGGCGCTGCGCCTGGGCCACAGTGACCTGCCGGGGCTGATCGCGCAGCCGGTCGGCGCGAGCCGCATCGTGTTCTGTGCCAGCCCCGACTATCTGCAGCGCCACGGCGAGCCGCAGCGGCCGGAGCAACTGGTGGAGTACGAGTGCCTGGTCTATCGCCACCCGGCGCTGGGGGACAGCTGGCTGATCGAGCGCGGTGGCGAGCGCGTATTGCTGCCGCGCAACGGGCGGTTGAACAGCGACAACCAGGAACTGCTGCTGGAGGCTTGCCTGGCCGGGCAGGGGATACTGCCGTCGCCCTACTGGAGCGTGCTGCCGTACCTGCGCGACGGGCGGTTGCGGACGATTCTCGACGACTGCCATTTCGATCCGAAGGCGCTCGGGTCCGAGTTGCTGGCGGTGTACCCGAGTACGCGGCGGGCGACGCGCAAGATCATCGCGTTCATCGAGCACCTCCGGGATTACCTGCGCGAGCAGCGGTTGGTCTGATCGGGCAGGAAAATCCCTGTAGGAGCAACGGTCTTCTGTCGGCTGATCGGTGCCGGTGCTTCCCTCTCACCTCAGCACTCTCCCGCGTGCGGGAGAGAGTCAGGGCGAGGGGCTTTGATGATGCAGAGGCGCACTCTGTGCACGATCAGGATCGACATCACACCTCCCACGAGGCTGGTGCGCACCTCAGATCAATCCCTTCCCCTGCAAATGCTCGCGCAGGTAGTCGATGAACACCCGCACCTTGCGCGTGCTCCTTCGGTGCGGCAGGTAGAGCACATGCACCCATGGCCCGAATGCACTCTGGTCGCGCCAGCAATCCGGTAGTTGCTCCACCAGCTCGCCGCGTTCGAGGTAGGGCAACGCGCTCCATTGCGGCAGGAATTGCAGGCCCTGGCCATCCAGCAGGCACGACAGCAGAAAGTCGTAGTTGTCGCTGGCCACACGCGGTGTCGGCTGGCGGATACGGATGCGCTCGCCGTCACGCTGCACCCACCAGAAATTCCGGTTCAGCAACGGGTGGCGGAAGATCAGCCAGTCGTGCTGCTCGTAGTTCTCCAGGGTTACATCCAGCCCCTTGCGTGCGAGGTATGCCGGGCTCGCGCAGAGCAGCAGGCGGTTTTCCAGGAGTGGCTGGGCGATCACGTCCGGCAGGTCGATGGGACCGTCGCGCAGGGCGAGGTCGTAGCCGCCTTCCACCAGGTCGGCGAACTCGTCGGCCAGGTCGACCTCCAGGCGCACTTGCGGATGTTCGCGCAGGAAGCGGCAACACACGGCATTGAAGAAGGCCGGCGCGAAGGAGGGCGGGGCGGCGATGCGCAGGCTGCCGCGCAATTCGGTCTGCAACTGCTCCACTTCCTCCTCGGCCCGCTGCAGTTGCACCAGCGCCTGGCGCGCACCTTCCAGGTAGATGTGCCCGGCCTCGGTCAGCGCCATGCGCCGGGTGGTGCGCTCGAACAGGCGTTGGCCCAGTTCGGCCTCCAGCTGCGCGACGCCCTTGGTGATGGCCGAGGGCGTCTTGCCCAGCTGTTCGGCGGCGCGGCTGAAGCCACCATGGTCGGCGGTGGCGACGAACATGGTCAGGGCGGTCATCTTGTCCATGGATTACTTCCTGGCAGGAACAGAAGTTGTGCGGGAAGTCGGTGTTAAAGGCGCCGGGGCTTTTGCTTAACCTTCTTCGCAGACCAACAATAACGAAGGCTTTGCGATGAAACTACTGATTCCGGCGCTGGTATCCGCCGCTTGCGCTTTTTCCTCGATGGAAACGATGGCCGCCGCCGACCTGATCTTCCATGGCGGCAAGGTCTACACCGCCGAACCCGGCCAGGCACTGCAGCAGGCGGTGGCGGTGGAGAACGGCCGCATTCTCGCCGTCGGTTCCGACACGCAGATCCTCAAGCTCAAGCAACCGGAAACGACCGTCATCGACCTGCATGGCCAGGTGCTGATGCCCGGTTTCATTGACGCTCATACCCACCTGGTCAAGGGCGGCCTGCAGATGCTCCAGGCCAACCTGGACAACCAGGACCTGCCGCTCGCCGAGTTCGAGGGCAAGCTGCGCCAGTGGCGCGAGGATGGCCGCGCACGACGTGGCCAGTTCCTCTATGTCGGCGGCGTGCCCACGGCGTACTGGGATGAAATCGGTGAGCTGCAGCGGCGCTTCAACCAGGGCGAATGGGCTGATCAGCCGATCCTCCTGGCCGGTGGCGACTATCACACTGGCTGGGCCAACCAGGCGTTGCTGAAACTGGCCGGCATCGACGCCGCCAAGGTCAAGTCGTTGCAGGGCGAGGAGCAGGCCACCATCGGCCACGGTGCCGATGGCGCGCCCAATGGTTTCCTGGTGGACGCCGGTCTCTATCCGGTGCAGGCACTGCTGCCGCTGCCGACCGATGGCGAGCTGCTCAAGGCGCTGAAAGGCGCGCAGAGCTACTATCACGAGCTGGGCATCACCGGCTGGATGGAGCCCCTGGCGAACGAGAATCCGGGCGGTGACATCCACAACGACTCTGTTGGCGTGCTGCCGGCCTACAAGCTGCTGGCCGAGCAGGGCGGGCTGACTGCGCATGTCGCTGCGCTGCTGATGGCCGACTCCAAGGCGACCCCGGCTGACCTCGACGAGCTGGACAAGGTGCGCCAGCAGTTCATCGATGTCCCCAACCTGACGCTGCCGGGCATCAAGATCTTCGCTGACGGCGTGGCCGAGGTGCCGGCGCAGAGCGCGGCGATGCTCGAGCCCTACAGCAACTCGAAGAAGTACGGCGAACTGCTGATCGACCCCAAGCACTTCGGCGAACTGGTCAGCGCCGCCGACGCCCGCGGCTGGCTGGTGCACATCCACGCCATCGGCGACCGCGCGGTGCGCGAATCGCTCAATGGCATCGAGCAGGCGCGCAAGGATCGCCACAGCGGCATCCCGCACTCGATCACCCACCTGCAGATGGTCAACCCGAAGGATTTCCCGCGCTTCAAGGCGCTCGACGTGATCGCCGCCATGCAGCTCTATTGGGCGGCCGCCGACGAGAACAGCGTCGATCTGGTCAAGCCCTACGTCAGCGCCATGGCCTTCCTGCACATGTACCCGGCACGCTCGCTGCTGAAGCACGGCGCGACCATCTCCGGCGCGAGCGACTGGCCGATCACCACGCCCGATCCGTGGAAGGCCATCTACCAGGCGATCCAGCGCGTCGGCCCGAAAGGCGTGCTCAACGCCGCCGAGGACATCGACCGGCAGACCATGTTCCAGGCCTACACCCTCAACGCCGCGCGCACCCTCCGCCTGGAGGACCGCATCGGCTCGCTGAAGCCGGGCAAGCAGGCTGACCTGATCCTGCTCGACCGCGATGTGTTCACGGTCAAGCCGGAAGCGCTGCGCGACACCCGGGTGCTCAAGACCTGGTTCGCCGGCCGCGAAGTCTATAGTCGTTCGAGCGAATAACTCTGATCCAGCCCGAGCGCCGCGGCGCTCTGGCTTCTTGAAATAAAGCAATTGCAGGAGCCTTGCCGTGATCCTTCACACCTTCACCACCGACATCCGCGACCCGCTGCAGCGTGGTCGGCAGATCGGCGAAACCTTCGCCGAGCAGATCCGCCAGACCGTGGCGCTGTACCTGGACTTCTTCCCGCGCGTCGGGGTGGAGATCGACAAGGCACGGGCCATCGGCGAGGGCAGCCTGTCCGCGCTGGCCGACTGGTGCCCGGCGCTGGCGAAGGAAGTGGAGGGCCTGGCCCTGGGCGCCGGCCTGCCGCTGTGGCAGCTGGCAGCGCTGAATGCGCGCACCGAAGTGCTGGCGGTGATGCCCGAACAGCCGGTGGAGGGCGAGTGCTCCACTTCCGTCCATGCGCCCGCCGGCGCCATCGCACCGCGCAGCCTGCAGACCTGGGACTGGCACGACAGCCTGGTGCCCCACGGCCTGCTGCTGGGCTTCATCGGCAGCACCGGCCTGACCGCCAAGTTGTTCACCGAGTTCGGCATGCTCGGCAAGATCGGCGTGAACAGCGCGGGCCTGGGCGTGCACTTCAACATCCTGCACCACGAGAGCGACAACGGTAGCGCCGGTGTGCCGGTACACGCCATCGCCCGCCGCGTGCTGGAAGAAGCCACCAGCGTCACCGAGGCCATCGACATGGCACGCTCGGCGCGGGTCAGTGCGTCCACCGTGCTCAGCGTGTTCACCCGCAACGATGTGCGCGCGCGTGCCGCGAGTATCGAGATGAGCCCGGCGCACACCGCCGTGGTGGTGCCGCGCGAAGATGGCTGGCTGCTGCATACCAACCACTTCCTCGACGGCGAACTGAGCTGGGGGGAACGTACCGCGGATGTCTCCACCACCTACGCGCGCCTGGAGCACCTCAAGGCGGCCACCACCGGCATGACCGGCAAGGCCCTGCGCGAACGTGCCGACGCCTTCTGTGGCGCCGACGGCGACCAGGCGGTGGTGTGCTTCCATCCGGATATGTCCGAGCCGGACACCGAGCGCTGGGAAACCCTGCTGAGCATCGGCCTGGACACCGCCGGTTGTGCGCTGGAATACGTGGCTGGTACGCCGAAGAAAATGGCCGATGAGGGCTTCCTGCGGTTCTAGAGGCAAACGGGTGGGAGTCGCGCGCCCTGAAAGCCCCTCACCCTAACCCTCTTCCAAGGGAAGAGGGGACTGATCGGCAGAGGTTGAAACGACGGTGTCAGCCGGTACATGCGGCCCCCTCTCCCTTTGGGAGAGGGCTGGAGTGAGGGCTATGTCCGAGCGCTGAAGTTGGCTTCACCGCAGTTCGTAAAACGTCACAACGCAACTACTCAATTTCAGAACTTACGCCCCCGTGGCAGCCCACCGGCCGCCGCGCGGGTTTCGTATTGCCACAAAAACAAGAGTGAACCGCCATGATCGACCACACGCCCGCCGCGCCGGGCTCGCGCTCGGCCTTTCGCACCTTCTGCGTCTCCGGCATGGGCACCGCGCTGGAGTTCTACGACTTCGTCATCTACGGCTACGCCGCCGCGCTGATCTTCCCGCAACTGTTCTTCCCTGGCATGGACCGGCTGACCGCCGTGCTGGTGGCCTTCGCCGCTTTTGGCGCCGGCTTCTTCGCCCGACCGTTGGGCGGTGTGGTGTTCGGGCACCTGGGCGATCGTTATGGCCGACAGAAGGCGCTGGTCGCCACCCTGGTGTTGATGGGCCTGAGCACCTTGCTGATCGGCTTCCTGCCGACCCACGCCAGCATCGGTGCCGCCGCGCCCGTCCTGTTGGTGTTGCTGCGCCTGGTGCAGGGTTTCGCCGCCGGTGGCGAGTGGGGCGGGGCGGCGCTGTTCGGCATTGAGGTAGCGCCTGAAGGCCGCCGCGGCCTGTGGGGCAGCTTCACCAGCATGGGTATCGGCATCGGCGGCATCTTCGGTTCGGCGGTATTCGCCATCGTCAGCTTCGCCTTCGACGATGACCTGAGCGGTATTGCCTGGCGCATTCCGTTCTGGCTCGGTGGCCTGCTGGTGCTGATCGGCCTCTACGCGCGCCTGCAGAACACCGCGCCGCAGCCCAAGGCCGCGCCGAAAGCCGAGGCGCGCATGCCGCTGATGGAGGCTTTCCGCCGTCGGCCGCGCGAGCTGTTGCTGTGCATCGGCATCGCCTTCGGCTACGTCACCATCGCCTATATCGGCAGTACCTTCTTCCTCGCCTACGCGACCGACATCGGCTACAGCAGCAGCCACGCCCTGCTGTTCGACTTCTCGCTGTCGGTGGCCATCGTCGCGTCTGCGCCGTTCTTCGGTCACTTGTCCGACCGTTTCGGCAGGCGTGCAGTGATGATCTTCGGCGCGGCGATCATGGCGCTGGGGCTGTTCGTCTTCTTCCCGCTGATCGGCCTGCACAACCTGCCGCTGGCGTTGCTGGCGTATATCGCCGTGGGCTTCTTCATGGGGGCGACCCAGGGGCCGATCCCGGCCTTCCTCGCCGAGCAGTTCCCGCGGGAGATGCGCTACTCGGGGATTTCCTTCAGCTACCAGATCGGCGCGGCACTGGGTGGCGGCACGGCCTCGAGCATTGCTACCGCCATTCTCATCGCCACCGGGCGCAACCCCTTCGGCGTCGTGCTTTACGGCGCGGCAGCGCTATTGCTGGTAGCGATCTGTTCCTGGCTGCTGCGCGAAACCTCGCATCTGCCGATGGAACTGATCGACCGCGACGACGCCTCGCCGGGCGTTGCCCAGGCTCAGGTCGGTTAAGTCACTGCGCGGGCTTTGGTGCCGGGCACCAGGCCGAGCACCAGGGCGCAGCCGATCAGGATGATCAGCGCGCCCACGCCCTGCACCAGCGACAGGCTCTCGCCCAGCACCAGGGCGCCGATCAGGACGGCGACCACGGTGACGACGAACTCCACGCTGATGGTTCTGGTCGCGCCGATTCGCGAGACGAGCTGGAAGTAGACGACGTAGTTCACCGCGCTGAATATGCAGCCGCAGATCAGCAGGAAGAACACATCGATCGGTTGCGGCGTGCCGGGCACCGGCACCCAGATCAGCAAGGGCAGGGTCAGCAGCCCGCCGATCCCGAACGCGCCGCAGGTCACTTCCCAGGGGCCGGCGGTGCGCAGCTTCAGGCTGGCGTAATTGCTGCCGAAGGCCGCGCAGACGGCGCCGAACACGGAGGCTGCGCTGCCGAGCATGAACTCGTGGGTGATCGGCACCGCCGGGAAGCCCACCAGCAGCACCATGCCGAAGAAGCCCAGCACCAGCCCGCCGAGGCCGCTCCAGGTGATGCGTTCCAGGCCCCAGAGGCGGCCGATGAGCATCGAGAACAGCGGAATCCCGGCGACGAAGATCGCCGCCATGGCGGTGCCGATGCGTGGGGTAGCGTAGGTCATGCCGATCAATTGCCCGGCCACCGTGGTGGCGCCAACCACGCACAGCGGCTTCCACAGCCCTGCGAAGTTCAGCTGGCGCCCGGCCAGCCGTGCCACGGCGAATAGCGTGAAGCTGGCGATCAGCGCGCGGAAGCTGACCGCGCCAACCCAGCCGAAGCCGGCGATGGCCTTGAGCAGCACAAGGAAGGACAGCCCCCAGCCGACGGCGAGGAACAGGTAGGCGGCAAGGTCGCGCGGTTGCATACGACTCCGGTGGCACAAGGCAGCAGGGGCCGCCAAAGCGTGGCAGCGAATGCCGCTATCTTGCCGGTCGCGCTTGACGCTTGGGAAGGCAGCACGCCGAGGTTTTTGCTGCCCTGGGCTGGCGGTGGCGGCGCCAGGAGGCTGGTACTATGATTTTCAGCTCCCCACTTCAGCACGTCGCTGTCCTGCCACTCCCGCCAAGCGAGCCTTGTGAAGCCTTCGACCATCTGTGCAGCCTTGCTCTGTTCATTGCTCAATGCCGGGGCCCGGGCAGGGGACTATCGGGTCGTCACCGAAGAGTGGGCGCCGTACAACTACGTCGAGAACGGCCAGCTCACCGGCATGGCGACGGACATCGTCAAGGCCATCATGGGGCTGACCGGCGATGATTTCGCGATCGAGCTGTTGCCCAGCATGCGCACCAGCCTCGCCCTGCAGTCGCAGCCGAAGACCATCATGTTTTCCATGTTCCGCACGCCGGCGCGCGAGCCGTTGTACAAATGGGTAGGCCCGATCGTCGAAGAGTCGATCCATCCCTATCAGTTGGCCAATGCGCGCCAGCCGGCGAATACCCTGAGCGACCTGCGGGGCGCTCCGCGCATTACCACCCGGCATGCCGGGCTGGTTCCGGAGACGTTGGAGGCCATGGGCTTCGGCAATCTCGACAAGCGTGCCACCGGCAGCCCGCAGCTCTATCTCATGTTGCTGGCCGGGCGTACCGACATCATCGTCGGCGACACCGATGCCGGCGTCGCGTATTACAGCCGCCAGTTGGGCCTGTCGCCCGGCACATTGCGCCAGGTGCCGGTCGAACTGTATCGCTCCACGCTCTACATCGCCTTCAGCCGCGATAGCGACGACCAGCGAGTCGCCGCCTGGAGTCGCGCGCTGGAGCGGTTGCGCGAATCCGGCGAGCTGGCGCGCATTCAGCGTCGATACGAGAGCCCGGACCTTCAGTGAGATCGTCCGGGTACTTGCGCCGCGCCTTGCCCGTGTGCGGGAGGCTCAGCCCGCGATGTCCCGATACGGACGTGGCTCGCCGGGGCACTGGCTCGGCGGGCCGAGCTCAAGACGCCAGTAGCCCACGTCGTGCCATTGGCCGAGCTTGAAACCGACCTGCGGGAAGGTGCCGACATGCTGGAAACCCAACCGCTCATGCAGGCCGACACTGGCTGCATTGGGCAGGGCTATGCCGGCATAGGCGGCGGTGAATCCCTGACTGGCCAGGATGGGGAGCAGCTCGGCATAGAGGCTGCGGCCCACACCCGAGCGCCGCTCGCTCTCCGCGATGTAGACCGTGACATCCACTGCCCATCGATAAGCAGCGCGCGCCCGGTGCTGGCTCGCATAGGCGTAGCCGACTACGCGCCCATCGCGTGAGGCAACCAGGTACGGGTAAGTCTGCAGGGTCGTGCAGATCCTCTGCCGAATCTCTGCGGCACCCGGTGGCACCTCTTCGAAGGAGATCGCCGTTCCACTCACGATCGGCGCGTAGATGGCCTGGATTGCTGGCGCATCCTCGGGGCGCGCCTCCCTGATTTCGCTGGGCACGGTCACCTCAGATCGAGCGCTGATTCACACGGGCGGACAGCTGCTCGGCGTTCTCCTTGCGCTCCGAATAACGATCCACCAGGAACTCCTGGCGATCCCGCAGCAGCAGGGTGAACTTCACCAGCTCCTCCATGACGTCGACCACGCGGTCGTAGTACGCCGAGGGCTTCATCCGGCCCGCCTCGTCGAACTCCAGGTAGGCCTTGGGAACCGAGGACTGGTTGGGGATGGTGAACATGCGCATCCAGCGGCCAAGGACGCGCAACTGGTTGACCACGTTGAACGACTGCGAGCCGCCGCAGACCTGCATCACCGCCAGCGTCTTGCCCTGGGTGGGGCGCACGGCGCCGAGGGCCAGGGGGATCCAGTCGATCTGTGCCTTGAACACCGCCGAGAGTGCGCCGTGGCGTTCCGGCGAGCACCAGACCTGGCCCTCCGACCACTGCACCAGGTCACGCAGTTCCTGCACCTTCGGATGCTCCACCGGCACATCGTCCGGCAGCGGCAGGCCTGAAGGATTGAAGATGCGCGTCTCGGCACCGAAGTGCTGCAGCAGCCGTGCGGCTTCCTCCACCAGCAGACGGCTGAAGGAGCGTTCGCGCGTCGATCCGTAAAGCAGCAGGATGCGCGGTTTGTGCTCGCTGGCATCGGCGGCGGCTGGTAGCGGATCGATCAGCGACAGGTCGAGGTTGGGCAGTTGTTCGGACATGTGTCCTCCTGATCAAAGGGCGCCAATACGATCCAGCTCGCGCTTGAGTTCGTCGCGGCCGAGGGTGGCGAAGGGCAGGGTGAAGAAGGCACGGCAGCGCAGTTCGATGCGCGCCAGCGTGGCGCGGAAGGCGGCGTCGATCGCGGCCTCGTCACCCTCTGCATCCGAAGGATCTTCCAGCCCCCAGTGGGATTTCACTGCCGGGCCGAAGTAGACCGGGCAGGCCTCGCCAGCGGCCTTGTCGCAGACAGTGACGACGATATCCGGCGGGTTGCCTTCGAAGGCGTCGTTGCCCTTGCTGCTCAGGCCTTCGGTAGAGATGCCGGCCTGCTCCAGGGTAACGAGGCTGCGGGGCAACACCTGGCCCTTGGGGAAGCTGCCGGAGCTGACCGCCTCGAAGCCCTCGGGCGCCAGGTGATTGAACAGCGCCTCGGAGAGGATGCTGCGGCAACTGTTGGCCGTGCACATGAACAGGACTCGCATGGAAGGCTCCTCCGCTTCTGGGCGGGACGTCAGAGGCTCAGGCGCAACGCCAGGGCCGAAAGGGTGATCAGCAGAACCGGCAAGGTCAGGAGGATGCCGACCTTGAAGTAGTAACCCCAGGTAATCCGCACGCCCTTGCGTTCCAGCACATGCAGCCAGAGCAGCGTGGCGAGACTGCCGATGGGGGTGATCTTCGGGCCGAGGTCGCAGCCGATGACGTTGGCGT